>CAYRSI010000120.1:0-1535 GCA_964426965.1 uncultured Candidatus Saccharibacteria bacterium | reverse complement strand
AGACAGGAAGATTAATGGTTTTATA
Organism: uncultured Candidatus Saccharibacteria bacterium; assembly: GCA_964426965.1. Classification (GTDB taxonomy): domain Bacteria; phylum Patescibacteriota; class Minisyncoccia; order RBG-13-40-8-A; family JAUWHN01; genus CAYRSI01. The sequence goes on along the minus strand of CAYRSI010000120.1, from coordinate 1,510 downwards.
CCAATCCATTCCCCCACTGGTAATCAAACTCCCGGCAAAAGCCACCAGAAAAACAATTAATGGAATAATAATATAATTTAACTTCATATCTCCATTCTATCAAAAAACCGCCTTAAAGAATTAATTATCTTACTCTGCTAAAACAACATTTCTATGAACTAATTGAGAAACAGCTCCAAGGCTTATCAACAGAAAAACAAGTCTAACAATCCAACCAATAAACGGTATTAGAACAACAAGGTTTAACACAATCGCGCCCACAACTATTGCTTTCCAATCAACTGGATATTCTGATTTCTTGCCTAATATTTTAATCAACCAACTGCCAAAAACAATACTGGCTAAAACCATAGAAAGAAGAATCATTAAGACATACGTTGCGCCCATTAATCCAGCCAACCAAAGGCCGACTACTGTAATTGCCAGAATAATACAAACTATTGGTATCAAAATCAGCGCTCCAAAACCTCGGCCAAGATTAGCCCAAAAATGACCCAAGCTTTCCTTAACAACTCTTCCAGTAAAGGCTTTCAGCAAATAAACAAGAACTAGCCCAGCTGCTATAATGGTCAAAAGTCTTATCAAGAATCCTAAAGTTAAAATACCCATTAGTATTCCTGTTTTTTCAAATAAACCCTTGTCATCCTTATCTCTTATTTGTTTGAAAGTAGTTTCCCCTAAAACCTTAGCTCCTTCATCCATCTCAACTTCTTTAACAGAACTGTATTTAAGATCTCCAGTAATTTCAGCTTTTTTGCCTAATTTTAATTCTTCTCCAGCCTTAATATTGACATTGCCGCCAATTTTACTATTGATAAATACTTCGTCACCAGCCAAGCGAATATCGCCATCCACAGGGCCTCTTATTTCTACTATTCCTGCGCCAACAATTAAATCTCCACCAACTGAAGATGTTTCTGCCAAAGTAACAGTTCCACTACCTAAAAATAGGTCGTCTTTTATTCTTCCTTCAATAAGTACATTGCCAGCGCCTGCGTGAACAGAACCGCCAGCATCACCCTTAATTACTACTGTGTTTCCAACTATACAAATATTATCTTCAACATTGCCATTAACCGTGATAGCATTTCCAGCTGCGTGTAAGCTCTTTTTAATATCAGCATTAATTGAAACTATATTGCCAGCTGTATATAAGTTCTTTGCTTCTTCATTTACAAGTACATCTCCTCCCTTATTAGCGATCTGAAATTTAGCTGCCATAACAATAGGCGCGCAAAAAAATGATACTAAAATTATTCCCAATACTAAAAATTTTCCTTGTCTTGAATTCATATCTTTTTTTATTTCATTATTTTATTCTACGACCTTTATAGTGTCTGCTTTAATACTACCAAAAAACCGCCTTTTTGGCGATTTTTTTATTCTTGATATCCCCTACTCTCAACTTCGGGCTAAATTTTGATTATTTTCCGAAACCAATCTTTTCTTGCCATTCAGTTTCTCTTTTTTCGGGGAGCTGAGTTTCAAGTGGACCAAATTTCTTTTCGTA
>CAYRSI010000119.1:0-1554 GCA_964426965.1 uncultured Candidatus Saccharibacteria bacterium | reverse complement strand
TGGTAATATAAATATATGGATGCTATACAAGAATTTATACTCAATATTATTAAACAACACGGGACAAGCATTGTTTGGATTATTATCCTATTCTTTTTTGGTAGAATAATTTTGAAGCTTATAGTTAAACGGCTCATTCGGGTAGTCAGTGACGGAAACGATAAACACGTCTCTCAAAAAGAAAAAAGAGCAGAAACATTAGGACATATTATTGTGGCTACCGGCAATATCGTTATTTATCTTATCATTTTGCTTATGATTTTGAGTTTGTTTGGAGTAGATATCAGACCAATTTTGGCTGGGGCAGGCGTAGTAGGATTGGCGATTGGTTTTGGAGCCCAATCCTTAGTCAAGGATTTCATCTCTGGGTTATTTATTTTAGTTGAAAATCAATATGGTATAGGCGATAAAGTAAAAATCGGAAGTTTTGAAGGTCGAGTAATCAGAATTACCTTGCGTTCTACTGTGCTGCGCGATGATGAAGAAAAAATATTTTATATCTCTAATGGTCTAATTAAGGATGTGACTAATTTATCTCAACAAAAAAAATCATAGATAGAATAACTAATGAAACAAAGAAATTAAAAACAGTCCCGACGCAACGTCGGGACTGTTTTCTTATCTAATTTTGTTCAGCGTAGTTTAAAGCTCCTGGCTATCTGATAAAACAAATCTTTATAATCATTCCATGCGCTCTTAAGACCATTAAAAGTTACTATCCATACGCTCTCCCCTTCTCCTGTGAATATAACCAATAGAACCTTAAAATCAATATTTTTCTGGTTAAATTCTGCTTCTACAAAATAGGCGTCCTGATTATCAATTCTTTCCCCTTCTTCATGAATAACAACAATGCCTGGAACGGTCTGGCTTAAAGTTGCGCCAACGCTCTGAAAATATTCTTCTTTACTACGCTCATTTAAAGTGTCATAAACCACGGAGTAGTAAGTTTTGAAATTAATTCTTTGAGCTTCAACTTCAGTAACTTCTTCATTAATATTAACTACCATTGCTGAAACCCCTACTGGGGTAGCCATTTCTGCCCAGTTCTCCGGCATCATAATGGAAAAATCGTTTTTTTCCAAAGCGCTTCCTCCTTTTCCTGCTTCTGGCCCATAGGCTGATCCAAGATCTGACTCTCCTTCGCCTTTTGAAAGATAAATTCCAACTCCTATTCCTATAGCTAATATCACTAGAATTCCTACAATAATTAAAGCCTTGTTTTTCATAAAATAAATATGTTTATATTTTATATTCCGACCTTTATCTTTATTGTAACAAAAAATAGGCTGATTGAAAACCAGCCTATTTGGTTTTGTTTACACTTCTTGAAAAATGAATGGTGGTTTCTGGAAAAGCTTCATTCTTTCTATATAATCATCTGGATATAAGAAATAAAGAGTAGCAGCCATACTGGAAAGAAGAGAATTGCCGTCTTGGGGAGTAAAGCAAAATCCTACAACTCTACGCCCAGACACAGTAATTGTATCCACTGGAATAACTGTCTGATTAAGAATTCGACCATAATGCCCCTGGTCTCGTCCAAAAGAAAAT
>CAYRSI010000118.1:0-1607 GCA_964426965.1 uncultured Candidatus Saccharibacteria bacterium | reverse complement strand
AATAAGGATATGTTTATCAAGAAAATTGGCATAGATCTTGGAACAGCTAATACGCTTGTTTATATTCCTAAAAAAGGAGTGGTTATTAATGAACCCTCGGTTGTTGCTGTTTCAATAGATGACAATAGGGTTTTAGCAGTTGGCAATGAAGCTAAAGAAATGTTGGGTCGAACCCCAGACACTATTGTAGCCCACCGCCCTCTAAGGGATGGGGTTATTGCTGATTATAAAGTAACTCAGGCAATGCTTTCTTATTTTATTAATAAGGCCGAAGGAAAAATAAGATTGTTCAGACCCGAAGTAATGGTTTCTGTTCCTGCTGGAATAACTTCTACCGAAAAGAGAGCAGTAATTGAAGCCACAATAAAAGCTGGAGCAAAAGCTGCTTACGTGGTGAAAGAGCCGGTTTTAGCAGCTATCGGAGCCGGTATCCCTATAAACGAACCATCAGGAAATATGATAATTGATATTGGCGGTGGGACTTCTGAGGTGGCTATTATATCCCTTGGGGGAGTAGTGGCATGGGATTCAGTTAGAATTGGCGGAGATAAGATTGATAAAGCAGTTACTGATTACATTAAAAAGAAACACAACTTAGCCATTGGAGAAAGAACAGCCGAAGAAATAAAAATAAAAATTGGAAGCGCTCTGCCTCAAAAAGAAAAAGAATCAATTGAAGTTAGGGGGCGCGATTTAATTAACGGACTCCCAAAGACCATCACTATAAATAATAATGAAGTTACTGAAGCTATTTCTGACCCGCTTCAAGAAATTATTAGAGCGATTAAAAATGTTCTTCAAAAAACCCCTCCGGAATTAGCTGCTGATATTATGAATAAAGGAATGGTTCTTTCTGGCGGCGGGGCTTTGCTTAAAAACCTTAATGAGTTAATAACTCAGACAACCGGTGTTCCCTGCTATGTAGCGGATAACCCATTAGTTTGTGTTGCTAAAGGAACTGGGATAGCGCTTGAAAATTTAGAAGTCTACAAAAGGAGTATAATGAGTAAAAAATAAGTTCCTACGAATTACGAATATTAATCGAATTACGAATATTCGTAATTCGCGTCTGATTCGTAATTCGCGAGGAGGAGCGAAGCGACATGAGGATTGGGATTCAAATCAGTTCGGACTTAAAACAAAGGACCGGGGTAGAAGAATATGTTTATCAGTTAACAAAACACTTGTTGATGCTTGAAGAATCAAAAAAGCATCAAATTTTTTTATATACCCCGAAAAGCTTCGCCTCGGGGCAGGGCCAAAAAATTCTAAAATGGCCCTTTAAGTGGGGGTGGACACAGATAAGGTTAAGTTGGGAGATGTTGAAAAATAAATTAGATGTTTTACTCGTCCCGGCGCATACTTTTCCTTTAATTCACCCTCGTAAATTAATTGTTACTATTCACGGCTTGGAATATGAGTATTTGCCAAAAATGTATCCGTTTCTCCGGCGAAAGATTTTAAGATATTTAACCAAAAGAAATTTGGAAAAAGCAGATAAGGTTATTGTTCCATCGCAGAACACAAAAGAGGATTTAATCAAGTTTTATAAAGCTAAGCCAGAGAAAATATTTGTTGTATATCATGGAATCAACAAACCCCAGAAT
>CAYRSI010000117.1:0-1638 GCA_964426965.1 uncultured Candidatus Saccharibacteria bacterium | reverse complement strand
GAACAAGAAAAAGAAATTCTAAAGAAAGTTAGAAATGGAGATAATGAAGCTTTTGGAGAGCTTTATGATTTTTACGTACCAAGAGTGTATCGATTTGTTCGTTTAAAGGTTGATTCTCAAGAAACTGCCCAGGATGTAACTTCTGAAGCATTTTTAAGAATTTGGAAATATTTACAAGAGCAGAAAAAAATCAGAGAGCGATTTCAGGCATTATTGTATAAAATTGCCCGTAATTTAGTAATTGATTTTTATCGAAGCAGATCAGTTCGGGAAATATTAATAGAAGATAATTTAGAAGAGTTTTCTGATGTTGAGGACGGCAAGGCAAGTGATGAGTTAGTTCTTCGTCAGGAAGAGATGAAAGGGGTTAAAAAAGCCCTTGTTCAAATTCATCCCAATTATCAGGACGTTATTATTTGGTATTACTTAGATGACCTTTCAGTTCCTGAAATAGCTGAAATTTTGGATAAAAACGAGGGTACGGTAAGGGTTTTGGTTCATCGGGCAGTAAAATCTTTAAGAGAGGTTATGGAAGGGGAATCCCGAAGCCTGTAACCTGTAACTTGTAACCCAAGAATTATGGAAAAAGAAAAAAATCAATTTCATAAAGAACTCAAGGAATCAATGGATAGGTTCGTTAATAGAGTTTATGATTATTCAAAGAATTTTCCAAGAGAAGAAATATTTGGGCTGACTTCTCAGTTACGGAGAGCGGCCCTTTCTATAATTTTGAATTATATTGAAGGTTATGCCAGGCGCAGAAAGGCAGTGTTAAAAAACTTTTTAGAAATATCTTATGGGTCATTAAAAGAAAGCAAATATTTAATTTATTTTGCTCACGGTAGAGGATTTTTGAATAAAGAGCAGTACAAAGAATTATTGGATTTATCTGAACAAATAGGAGCTATGCTCTGGGGAATCATTTCGAAACTCAAATCTTAATTTTAAGCTCAGTTAGAACCATCCCGGGTTATAGGTTACAAGCTGCGAGTTACAAGGAAAAGGTGTAACAATTAGGCTGTTTTTACGTCATCATATAGTGAAAGGCCCTAATTTTCCCGAATTATGGCCTATCAAAATGAAAGACGCTGTCACCAATAAAATTAGGCTACTTAAAGATGTCGAGCCTAATCCTGACTGGCTTAAAAGCCAAAGGAGTAATTTATTATTAGAGATTTCTGAATCCGGTAAAAAGACCAAGCAGGTCTGGAAATTGCCGGGTATTTTGTTTACTCAACCTGCTTATAGGCCGGTATTAGCTTTTTGCTTGCTGTTATGCTTAGTTTTTGGTGGCGGTTTTTTCGTAGTTCAGGCAGCTAAAGATAGTTTGCCTGGTGATTTGCTTTATTCTGTTAAAATTACTTTAGAAAATGCTCAAATGAAGGTTTCTTCTCAAGAAACCAAGCCAAAATTAGAAGCAGGGTTTGTTAGTAATCGAGTGGAAGAATTGACTCAAATTATTGAAGAAGCTGATGATCCTATTGAAAAAAAGAAAAAAGTAGTTAGGGCAGTAAATAAATTGCAGGCTCAAGTTGCCAGCACTAAAGTTCATTTGGATAAAATGAAGATAGATAATCCGGAAAAAGCAGCTGAAGTAACAGATGCAGTTAATGAAAAAATGGCAGAAGCTAAAAAAGC
>CAYRSI010000116.1:0-1640 GCA_964426965.1 uncultured Candidatus Saccharibacteria bacterium | reverse complement strand
TTTAACTCACCAACTTTAAATTCTTTTAAATCTAGTGAGGCAAAAAAGAAGAGATTTAAAAGACTTGTTTATAATTTTTCCTTTCGGCTTTTTGATGAAAGTGAAAAAATTATTTTAAACAGCGAGGAGGTGGTTAGTATTTTTCATTTCCCGTTACCAACCTTAGAAACCCCGCGAATAAAATGGTTGAAAGCCAAGCCTGCCGCGCCGCCACCTAACCTACCTAAACAAGGTTTAATTTTAGGGAGAAATATTTACAGAGGAGAGGAGCGAGTTGTTAAGATAAAAGAAGATGACAGGCGAAGACACCTTTATATAATTGGTCAAACAGGAACTGGCAAATCTGTATTTTTAAAAAATATGATTCGTCAGGATATTGAAAACGGTGAGGGAGTAGCTTTTATTGATCCACATGGTGATTCGGTTGAGGAAATCTTGAGCTTTATCCCAAAAGAGCGGGCAGAGGATTTAATTTATTTTAACCCGCCTGATTTGGAACGGCCCTTGGGCTTGAATGTGCTTGAGTTTGACCCTGAGTATCCTGAACAAAAGAGTTTTGTTGTAAATGAAATGATTAATATTTTTGATAAACTTTATGATTTAAAACTCACCGGCGGGCCATTATTTGAGCAGTATGCCCGTAATGCTATGCTTCTAATCATGGAAGATCCAGCATCCGGTTCAACCCTCCTGGAAGTACCTAAGGTTTTAGCTGATGCAGAATTTCGGAGATATAAACTTGATAGGTGTAAAGATATTACAATTAAGCATTTTTGGGAGAAAGAAGCAGAAAAAGCCGGCGGCGAAGCCGCTTTAGCTAATATGGTTCCATATATAACCAGTAAGATGAATATGTTTTTGACCAACGAGATGATGAAGCCAATTGTTTGTCAGCAAAAAAGTTCATTTGATTTTCGGAAAATAATGGATGAGAAGAAGATATTTTTAGCTAATTTAACAAAAGGAAAATTAGGTGGACCAAATAGTTCTCTCCTAGGTTTAATCATTACTGGCAAACTTTTAATGGCCGCTCTTTCCCGGGTAGATATTCCTGAAGAAAAAAGAACAGACTTTTATCTTTATCTGGATGAGTTTCAGAATTTTACCACTGAAAGCATTTCTACAATTTTAGCTGAAGCTCGGAAATATAAACTTTGCTTGACAATTGCTCATCAATTTATTGGTCAGTTAGAAGATAAAATTAAAAATGCAGTTTTTGGCAATGTTGGCTCAATGACTTGTTTTAGAATTGGCGCTGAAGATGCTGAATTTGTAATTAAGCAATATGAGCCAGTTTTTTCCCAGCAAGATTTAATTAACATTGATAATTTTAATGCTTATCTGAAACTTTTAATTGATGGTCAGACATGTAGGCCTTTTAACATCTTGACTGATCCGCCCGTGAAAGGAGATTCTAAAGTTGCTGAGATGGCTAAGGAATTTTCTCAAGTTAAATATGGCCGGGATAAAGCAATGGTTGAAAAAGAGATTTTGGAACGTTCTAAAATAACTGAAGGAGGAACTGAAGAAACATTTCTTCCCAGTGAGCCAGCCCGGTAGTGGAATAGACTTGATTATTTTTTACAAATAAGGTATAATATAAAGTTATGGAAAAAGAACCAAAAATAGAACAATCTAAA
>CAYRSI010000115.1:0-1651 GCA_964426965.1 uncultured Candidatus Saccharibacteria bacterium | reverse complement strand
AAGCGAAAGAGTAGGATAAAGACTATATGCTTTAAGGTTTGCTCGAAGTGTGGAGGAACAAAGCTAATTTTTAAGTTTTCGACAGACAAGAGAAATACTGATAGTCGGACTAGGGTCTGTAAAGAATGTTGAAATAGATATTATTTAGAATGCTATTACCAGAATCGGGGTAAAATCAGAGAATATGAGAGAAAATATCGGTTTTCGAAAAAAAGTCATAGGTAATCATAAGCGGACCTCTAAAATCGAGCGAATTTGAGGGGTTTTTGAAGGCCTTTTTTGACTAAAAAAGACCCTCGGGCCTAAATTATCGAATTTTGTATAAATATTTAAAAAAATTTAAAAGAAGGTGGATCGCTTGAGGTTAAAGGTAAGTTTTAATAATCCGAAATGGGTAACTGATTATCATAAAAACTTTATGCCAAGGCAGAGGACTAAATATTTCAAGACTTGTTCGAAATGTGGAGAAGTCAAGAATATTAGAGATTTTGTTAAAGACAGACGATATAAGGACGGACTGACCAATGTTTGCCGGGCTTGCCGGAATGCCTATAACCGAAAGAGATATTCAGCCCGGAAAGAATGAGTTTTGAAACAGACCAGGGCTTGGATAGCTAAAAACAAGAAGAAAATAAGAATTTATCAAAAAGATTATCGGAATAAAAATAAGGATCGACTGAAGCTTTTAGCTAAAGAATACTATAAGAGGCATAGAACGAGTATCATCGAGAAGAGCAAAAAATATTATCAGGAGCACAAAGAGGCCTGCCAGGCCAGAAATAAACTTTGGAGATTAAAAAACGAGGAGAGGGTCAGGGAATACAATAAAAAATATAAGCTAGAACATAAAATTACGAGTTTATAATAAAAATCGAATCTTCAAAAAATATCAGGGGAGCACTTAAAATCTTTGCATTAGAGACAAAAAAAAGTGCTTTGAGTGTCACCTAAGCCCAATTACATGACGTTAGATTTAAAGTTAATCGGGAAGGAGCTAAATTATGAAAAGAAAATATTTTTTTGTAGTTTTATTTTTAATATTAGCTATGTTTTTAGTAGGTTGTAACGGTGTAGTAACACCTGCAACAGATGAGGCCAAAATTAGAAGCGTTATACACGAATATTTTTTAGCTATAAATGACCAGAATTGGAGTAAGGCAAAAAATTATTGTAGTTATGGATCGGATAAATATTACAAAACCTGTACAATAGAAGATGCTATTAATACTCTAAATTTATATTGTAATATTGTGACTGTTAATTGTTTTGTTACTATTTCTAATGTTTCAATTTATGGTAATTATAGCGATGCATATTGTTATATTAGTGTCACTATAAGTGCTTGTGGGTATTTTGAAAGTGATAGTGCTTATGGCTATTTATATTTACAAAAAGTTGGTAATGGTTGGAAGTTATATTAATCGGGAGCCAGACTTTATCATAGGCAGAACTTCTCAATCAAATGTTTCTGCCTTTTTTATTCTTTTTAACGCTTAACAGATATTAATTACTTCTTCTAACTTTTGATACACTTTTTTGGTGTCATCACTCATACAAAAGTTGCGAAAATCGTTCTGTCTGGGGAGCCAAGACATTCCAGCCCTTTGGCTTTTTGTTGAAGGGCTTTTTTATTTAAAAAAGAAGGATTTTT
>CAYRSI010000114.1:0-1667 GCA_964426965.1 uncultured Candidatus Saccharibacteria bacterium | reverse complement strand
CGATTCTTAGAAGAGAAGAGGAAGAGGCGGTTGAGGAAGCAGGTGTTGCAGGAGCTGATGAGTATGACATTAGCCCAGCTGCAGATGGGGAAGTAAAAATTAAGAAAAAGAAAGCAGAGAAAAAACCAAAGGCATCTACAGAAAAAAAGAAGAAAACAAAAAAAGCAAAAAAACCTGCAGTTAAAAAGAAAGCAGCCTCGAAAAAAACAGAGAAGAAAAAGTGAATACATCATGTTTGAACTGTTGGATTTTAATGAAACAAACATAGCCAACAATGGGATATTTTAAATTGGGTTTTCTATTACAACCGTAGTGAAAAACATGGTTTAAGAAAGGCTAAATCTCTAAAACTTTATCGGAAATATCGTACCCCTTTATTTTTGCTTTACATCTAACACTATTTCTAGCAACAGCTTCAAAGGCAGAATGATCATCAAAATCTCGAATTTTTTTTACTGGATCGATATAATGTGCTCGAAAAATAATTCTCTCACCTAAAACATTTCTTAAAAGAAGCCAACAGTCCCCATCTTTCAATACTTTTGCAGGTACTTTGATAATCATTTTCTTTCACTGACAAGCTCTCTTCTTTCTAAATCTTCCATTATTCTTTCAATTTGTTCAGCTGGTAATCGTAATTCAGTTACAATATCTAGGATATTTATTTTAGATACTCCCTTTCTTTTATATAATTTTAAGAAAAGTATTATTTCTTTTTCGGCTTCATTGTCAGATATCGTTCTAAATAATTCTTCCTTGTTTTCTAATGTAGTGATTCTTTCCTCATGATCAGTATGTAATTGATTTAATTGATATAATTGTATCCTTATTTTAATCATTTCAAGTTCATGTTGATCCAATTTACCAAGAGTTTCTCGCCATTTGGGAATAATTTCTTTTTCTAATTTATCTATTGATATTGAAACGGTCTTTTCGTATACCTCTTTTTTATTCAGAAGTTCATTAGCACTGCTAGTATGAATTTCCTTAATATTATCCATATTATTTTTCCACCTTTGTTTTCAAAAATTTTATAAATTTATCTAAATCCTTTTTAGTCACTTTTTTTTCATAAGAAATCGTAATAATTTTATTTGATATCGATTCTAACCTCTCATGACTTACAAATATAAATTCTTCTTTTTCTAATAATGCTATACCTAAAAAAGGAAAAACTGATTCACCAAAATTTTCCTTTAAAAAAACTTTTACATCATTAGAAATAAAATCAGAGATACCAATCCCTTTGACTTCTATTTTTTCTTTAGGTTCTTCTTTTTTTATGTTCTTTTTTGCCATTATTTTCCCTTAACTATAATAAATTGCTTAAATAGGTCAATATTGAGAAAACAATTTATTAACATTATTAATATAATATTCATTGTTTATAATCTTTATGCCAGCTCCCCCGACTTTGGTTTTTCCTACAGTCTTGATTCCCATCTCTCCCAGGTTTTATTAGAGTAATGCAACTGTATGACGTCTAAGTTATTAAATCATGCGAAATATTTTAATATACAACTCATTCAAAATCGTGCTAATCGTTGACCGCTAATCATTAACACGATTTATGGGTTAAGTCTACTGAACTTTTCTTAATCGTAGCTCGCCAACACCAATAGGCTCTATGCTTATATCATCCCCAGGGCTAAAATTATATAGCATGC
>CAYRSI010000113.1:925-1707 GCA_964426965.1 uncultured Candidatus Saccharibacteria bacterium | reverse complement strand
CCAAAATAAAACGCGCTTTAATCAGCGTTTCAGATAAAGAAGGAATTATTGATTTTGCCAGAGGATTACAAGAACTAGACATTGAAATCATATCTACCGGAGGAACTGCTCAACTTCTTAAAAATGCTAAAGTTAAAGTAAAATTGATTTCTGAGGTAACTAGTTTTACGGAGATACTGGAAGGAAGAGTTAAAACTTTGCATCCCTTTATTTTTGGAGGGATATTAGCCAAGAGAGAAAGTGCCCTCCATCAAAAAGAAATAACAGAACAAAAGATAGAGCAGATAGATTTGATGATAGTAAACTTATATCCTTTTGAAAAAACCATTTCAAAAAAAGAAGTAACATTGGATGAAGCGATTGAAAATATAGATATCGGCGGACCTTCACTTTTACGGGCGGCAGCCAAGAATTACCAGGACGTAACCGTGGTAATCAACCCCTGCAGTTACCCGGAGATTATCAATGAATTAAAAGAAAATAATAGTGAAATTTCCTTAAAAACTAAAAAGAAACTGGCAGTAGAGGTTTTTGAGCATACTGCTTTTTATGATACAATTATCAGTAAATATTTAAGAAAAAACATGGTCGAAGGAGAAATACTATTTCCTTCAAATTTAAACTTACCTGCCAAAAAGAAATTGAATTTACGATACGGAGAAAACCCGCATCAAAATGCTTCTTTTTACCGGGAACCTTTTATCAATGAAGCCAATCTTGGCAATGCCATACAATTGGGTGGTAAGGAACTGTCTTTCAATAATCTGGTTGATTTAAATGCA
>CAYRSI010000113.1:0-915 GCA_964426965.1 uncultured Candidatus Saccharibacteria bacterium | reverse complement strand
GAACTTGCTCAACTGATTAACGATACTACATTTGTAGAAGCAATTTTAGCACCTGATTTTAAAGAGGATGCCCTAGAGATTTTAACAAAAAAGAAGAATCGCCGTATACTAAAAGTCGGCGATTTATCAAAACAGGATGTGCAAGTAAAAGATATCAAAAAGATATCGGGCGGTTTTCTTGTGCAGGATAGGAATCTGCAGGAGCTTACAATTGATGATTTGAAAGTGGTCAGCGAAAGAAAACCCACCCAACAAGAATTGGAAGAATTACTTTTTGCCTGGAAAACAGTAAAACACATCAAATCCAATGCCATTGTCCTGACCAAAGATAAACAGACAGTAGGTATTGGAGCCGGGCAGATGAGTCGGGTTGATTCGGTGAAAATAGCTGTTATGAAATCAAAAGAGCGTTCCGATGATTCTTATCTGGCTTCTGACGCCTTCTTCCCCTTTAGAGACGGGATAGATGAGGCGGCTAAAGCGGGGATAGCTGCCATTATTCAACCCGGTGGATCAATGCGAGATGAGGAAGTTATAGAAGCTGCTGATGAACATAATATGGTAATAGTCTTTACCGGTGTAAGATATTTTAAACATTAAAAATCTGCGGCCTATCTTCGCAGAGTAAATTTAGGTGCGTAATTTAAAAATTACATAACCATAAAGAAGAAGTAAAAGAGTAGTAAAAATTTTATAAAAAAATTTTTAAAAAAGAGGAATTTTAAAAAATATATCGAATAATAATATTAAGAGTATAAATACTAAAAGATATTTTTTCTTCAAAATAATCCTATTTTATGATTGTAACCCAAAAAGTAAACAAAGCGGTAATGTAGGGGCACGATGCATCGTGCCCACAGGAGAAATTAGGTAATATATGGCGAGGGCACAATTCATTGTGCCCCTACCATAATT
>CAYRSI010000112.1:0-1714 GCA_964426965.1 uncultured Candidatus Saccharibacteria bacterium | reverse complement strand
ATCATCCTTTCTCTAAACCAAAACAACCAACTATCTAATAAATTAAAAATTTCTGTTTTGTTTTTATATATTTTCTCTATGTATTTAAATTTATCATTTAAAGGCCTTTGAATAATATCAATATGTTCTTTTTTTATAAAATCCTTAGATATTTTATCTAAAGAAACTGTTTTGAATTTTATTTCTTCACAGCGAGATAGAATTGTTTCCGGCAAGGCCGAAGCTATGTTAGCTATCAAAATTAGAACTGCGTTACCTCGCGGCTCCTCCAAGGTTTTTAATAAAGCATTAGCCGCATCTGAGGTCATTTTTTCCGCTTCTTCAATAATAGCAACTTTATAGGGGCTGCTATGAGGAGACAGACTTAAATATTTTTTTAATTCCCGAATCTGTTTAATGCCAATTTTCCCTGCCTGCCGGCAGGCAGGTTCTTTATTTTTTGGTACCGTAACTTCGGTAATGTCTGGACTCTGACATTTCAAACACTTTGCGAACCACAGGGCTACAGTCTTTTTCCCAGAACGTCCCTGCCTGCCGGCAGGCAGGTCTGGTCCTTCAAACAAATAAGCATGACTAATCCTGTTCTTCTCTATGCTTTTTTTAAGATAATTTAAGATATGCTGTTGTTCAACAACTGCCATATATGAATATTCTACCACAATCACTTTTGTAAATCCAGCGTTCGTTTTATAAATTTTTTAAACTCTTTTTCAAATCGTTCTTGGCTAAATTTAAGCGCATGAGCAGAAATGAATTTTGAGTCGTAATTTTTTAGGTTTCCTCGCAATCTTCTTATGCCGTCGGCTAAAACAGCAGAGTGCTGCGAGTCAAAAAATTCGCCGGTTTTTCCCTCAATAACAGTTTCGGTAGCACCGCCTTTTCGAAAAGCTAATATTGGTTTACCCCAACCCATGGCTTCGACTGGCGCAATCCCAAAATCATCTTCGCCAGGAAAAATAAAAGCTGCGCAATTTTTATAATATTTATTCACTACCCTATCCGACTGCCAACCTAAGATTACGATATTTTTCTTAGCTGATTTTTTTAACTTTTTCTTTTCTGGACCTTCGCCGATAATTACTAATTCTAACCCCAGTTTATTAAATGCTTCAACTGCCAAGTCAATTCTTTTATACTTCCTTAACTGCGAAACAATGAGATAGAATTCTTTTTTAGATTTTGCCCTATCATTCGATAGGGCACCCTGTCGGATGACAGGGTGGACATCTACTGGCGGATAAATAACAGTAGATGTTCTCTTGTAGTATTTCTCTATTCTTTTCTGGGTTGTTTCTGAATTTGCTATGAAGTAGTCCACCCGTTCGCTAGCTTGTCTGTCCCAAATCCTGCTGTAATGAAGCAATATCCTGGAAATAGGATTCTTCCAGAGAGCGCGTTTTGCCCCGCTCTGCGGGACCCATAAATAACGAGTGGGAGTGTGGCAATAGCAAATATGAGTAGTTTTAGGTCGGGTAATAATTCCTTTAGCAAAAGAAAAGCTGGAAGAAATCACTAAATCGAATTCTCGAAAATCCAATGTTTCTGCAGCAATTGGTAAAAAGGGCAAAAGTAATTGATATTTCTTCTTTAAAACAGCAGGAAACTTTTGAATAAAGGAGGTTTTTATTTTGGTTTTAGAAAAAAACTTCTTTTTTATTTTTGGATTATAAAACAAAGCATAAACTTCGGCTTGAGGAAAAATTTCAGTCAAAAC
>CAYRSI010000111.1:0-1719 GCA_964426965.1 uncultured Candidatus Saccharibacteria bacterium | reverse complement strand
CCAGAAAAGGACGCTTTATTTTTTGTTTCCAGTAATTTAGTAAGAGCCATACAGACAGCAAATATATATCGCAGGATAGCTGAAGAAAAAGGATTTGAAATTATTAAGCCAGAAAAAGCCGGCACCGAATTAAGTAAAAAAATTGGCGAGGGCGATATAAGGGTAATTGACACTTTATCGTTAGATGTGGAAAATATGCTGGTTGAGTTTATATTTCATCCTGACCAAGATTATTTAGAGGAGATGGTTAAAGATAAAAAATATGTCTCTAAAGAAACAAGGAAAAAATGGAAAAAGGCTAGAAAAATAATAGAAAGAGACAATAAGGGCAGCTGGGGAGCAAATCATTATTACTATTCAAAGAAGATAAAGGAGATATTTCCTCATATTAAAACCTCGGAGGATTTATACGAACAAAAATTCAAAAATCTTTTGAGATTAATAAAATTTGCTGACAAGAAAATCAAGGAAGCTAATTTAGGCAAGAATATAAAAGTGCTTGGTTTTGGACATGAAAATTATTTCCTATATTTTTTGGGTAAGTATTTTAAAAAGCCTACTATAGAAAATTGCGAAGCAATTGGTTTTAAAATTAAAGAAGACGGCATTCAAGCCACCGCCAAGGGAGAAAGTAAAAAAATAGAATAGAATTAATTATAAGAACAATGCGCGTTGCCATACTTGGTCCAGTTTGTAAGGATTATATAAAAATTGACGACAAAACAAAGCTTCAAATAGGAGGCATTCCTTATTATACGGCTCATGTGTTTAATAAATTAAATGCAGAAGCTGTTTTGTTTTTAACTTATGCTGTAAAAGATGATTCTTGGATTAGAGATAATTTTAAAAATATTTCCATAGTTCATATTCCCGTAGAGAATACCTTAGAATTTAGTCGTACTTACTTCAGCAAAAATCCCGACGTTTGTACATCTATAAAAATTAAATATTCGCCAAATATAATTAACCCCGATAAAAAGATTATAGAACAACTTCAAGATTTTGATTATATTATTTTTGCCCCTTTATTCCATGACAATATTCCTAAGAATTTTTTCAATGTTTTAAAAGATAAAAATTTAGTTTTAGGTAATTTCGGAATGTTTACTTATGCAGAGAATAATAAATTTGTCCAAAAAAATCCCGAGAATTTAATTAAAGTTTTGTCCTATCTTGATTATCTTTTTCTTGATGAAAATGAAGCAAAATTTGTTTCAAAAAAGGATAATATTCAAAAGTCAGCTTGTTATTTGCAAAAGAAAGGAGTGGAAAATGTTATTATCACTAATGGTTCGAAGGGCTCTTATTTGTTTATAGGCGACAAAGAATATAAAATACCTGCCTATCTGCCAAAGAAAATAGGCGATCCAACTGGTGCTGGGGATACATATATGGCTGCTTTTATAAGATCATTGGAATTATTTGATAATCCTGAAAAACAAGGTAAATTCGCAGCCATGGCAGCCACCCTATCTATAGAACAAAGAGGAGCGTTCAATAAATCGCTTGAGGATATTTATAATAGATTAGGGTGGTCTTTATGACCCGAAACATTATTTATTTTGCCTCATTTAGCTCAAAAAGACCCCGACCGAGACGGGTCAACCATTCTTCCTTTTTCTGTTGTTTAATTTTCTATTTTTCCAACCTCAACTTCCTATTCTCCAACACCAATTTACCCAGCACAATTCTATGCGGGGCATGCTTTTCAAACACGAC
>CAYRSI010000110.1:0-1791 GCA_964426965.1 uncultured Candidatus Saccharibacteria bacterium | reverse complement strand
TCGAATCCCACCCCTACCGAATGTATTACGTTTATTTTTTGAAATTAGTAAACGACGATATTTATACTGGTTATACTGAAGATTTAAAAAGAAGAATTGAGGAACATAATTTAGGCAAAGTTAAATCAACCAAACATAAAAGACCGCTTACATTAATAGGCTATGAAGCTTATAAATTAAAAAGTGATGCTGCCAGACGAGAAAGATTTTTAAAGACCACCGAAGGACGACGCTTATTTCGACAACAGTATCGCGATGTTTTAATGGGTTCGCCCGGTCATTCGACCGGGCGAGGAGTCGGATGACTCCTCGAATCCCACCCCTACCGAATGTATTACGTTTATATTTTACTAAGCTTAAAAGACAAAAAATTATACACTGGCTCTACTGCAAATCTTAAAAGAAGATGGCAAGAACATAAAAGCAAAAAGGTAAAATCAACTAAAAATAGACACCCCTTAAAACTCATTCACTATGAAGCTTATATTTTCGAAAGCGATGCTCAAAGAAGAGAAAAATTTCTGAAAACCACAGAGGGAAAAAGATTATTAAGGCAACAAATAAAAAACTATCTAATTAAATATGGGGTTCGCCCTATCATTCGATAGGGCGCCATGTCGAATGACATGGCGAGTCCCGCCTCCTCCGTTTTATTTTTAACACTATGAAAAAATACTGATAAAACAGTCGGTTTGGCCTTAGCCAGCATGATACTAACGCCAGAACCATTTAAACGCATTATTGAAAAAGTTAAGAAGGATAATTTGCCGTTAAAAATTCACTTCTCTCTGCACTCGCCAGTAGAAAAAATAAGAAAAGATATAATTCCTTCAGCATCAACCACAATCACTGAATGTTTAAAGGTCCTAAAGAATTATCAAAATATTGCATGTTCAAATCCAGCTGTTGTTAAAGATTTATCTCAATTTCATAAACAACCTGATGCTGTTGAAATTCATTATACGGTAATTAAGGGAGTAAACGACAGTAATCAGGATTTGGCAAAAGTAATTAAATGGGGAAATAAATACAAAATCCCTTTTAAAATACTGAAATTTAATCCAACCAAATCTCTTGAACGCAGCCCAAGAACCGAATTCTGGTTTAATGAATTATCAAAAAACTATGGCGCACCGGTTTACTTATATGCTCCGCCAGGACCTAATATCGGAAGCTCGTGCGGGCAATTTACAAAGCATTATTATTTGGGCTCTGATTCCCCCCAAGAATTGAGGGAGTTCAAAGCTTGGAAGAAAAAATACGAAATCCCTATTTAAAAAATATGAAAGCAGAATTTTTTCAAAAAAGAAGACGAGAATTTGCTGGTTTTGCATTAGAAGAACATTATCTTGGCCCAGAAATTAATTGGGATCCTATTTACGCTAAACATGGGCTTCGCGAAAAAGGAAAAGAGCTTAATCTTAAGGAATGGGTAGAGCTTTTTAAAAAAGAGTATCCGCTGGATCCTCAAGCTCCCGAAAAAAAATGGGGTAAAGACATTTTTGATTTCACAGCTAAAGAACTTGACCTAGATATCGAAGAACCTAAGGGGCTTAGTTTTTTTAATGCCACAGGAAGCGGATTAGACTACAGGGGCATAGATTGTTTCTTTGTTTTCAAAAATCCCAAGACAAAAAAAGAAGCTTTTGTTACTATTGATCTGACCAAAGAAGAAAAAAAAGATGAGTGGAAAGCAGATTTTGTCTTGCATGAATTCCCCGATTATCGTCCTGAATCAGGTCAATATGATCAATATATTGAAGAAATGGAAAAAAGAGCTGAAGAAATAGC
>CAYRSI010000109.1:0-1800 GCA_964426965.1 uncultured Candidatus Saccharibacteria bacterium | reverse complement strand
CCAAAAACCAGCTCAATGTTTTATTTATTTTATAATCATACCAAAAAACTTTTTTTAAGCAGAGACCTGTAACAAAAAAAGATGTTATTGCTGCCAAAGTACCAAATGTTGCTCCCAAAATTATTATTTCTTTTCCTAAAAAACCAATAAGCCCTTGAATTGCTTCAGGCGTAGCATTTGCTCCGGTTACTCCAACCACTATAAACATAAATAAAAAGTAAAGAATCGCTGGAATTATCGTACCTAAAATAATTATCTTTTTATATTTCTTGCCATCTGTTTTTAAAACTTCTTTAATTTCAGGAATTGCCGAACTTCCGGCCAGAGCCCAAAGAATTACTCCATAGGGCAAGAAAAAATATTTTAAATCAATACTTTTTAAGTTGGACATATCAAGATGAGGCAAGCCAACAAAAAAGATTAAAAAGACAACCAGGATTAAAAATAATGCCATAATTAATTCTAATCGTTTAATTAAAGCCAGCCCAATAAAAACTGCCAATGAACCAATTGCAAAAAATATTAAACTATAAATAAAAGCAGAACCGCCTATTAAAGGAGAAAATATAGCTGAAAGAAATTCACCGCTAATAATAATATAAACTAAAAGAGCGCCGTAAAGTCCAAATAATAATGAAAATGTTATTATTATTTTCCCTTTTTTTCCCAAATAATATCCAGCATAACCAACCAAACGATGTTTTTCCTGGGTTCGGCAAACCACTTCTCCGTAAATAAGATGGATTAACAAGCTAACTGCAGTTAAAACCAATAAAAAAATAGCTCCAATCAAAAACCCTGATTGAGCTACAACATAAGGAATTCCAAACATCCCTGCGCCAACAATCGTGCCAATTAGAATGGCAGTTGCATAAAAGAAATTCTTATTCATTTTTTGAATCCTTACTCTAAAACTTTGTAGACTTCATCTCCTTCTCGCGCTTTTTCTTTCACTTTTAAACCAACCACATCGCCCTTCTTGGCTTTTTCAATATTCTCATGCTCAATCTGTATTGAATCTACTTTTTGCTCAAAATCAGTAGTGCCGCCTTTTACGTGTATGGTGTCGCCAACATTTAATTTCTTACTGAGCTCAATAATTCCGACCTCGATTTTTCCGAAGTAGTGAGTAATTTTACCTATTAATTCCTCTTTTTTTTCTTCTTTTTTTTCTTCCATATGTCCGAGATCTAACACTAATCAATCCTTAATCTCCGATTGGTTTGCGCATTGACCTTTTGTTAGATCCGCGTTTATTTATTTTTTTCTCTTTATCGACCAATTTTAAAAGTCTTTTAACTAAGTTCTTGGGATTAGAATCATAAACTATTTTACCCGGACCTCGATATGATTTCTCTACTATATCCTTAATCATATCTGCAGTTCCCCCAGAACCAGTTAAAATTCCTGTTGGTTTTTTATCTTCAAAAGCAATTGTAAATTCATTTAATGTTCCTATTCTACCACAAATTGTGATAACCGCATCAGAAGAACGCGCCAAAAGAAGGTTCCGGCCAGCATAATCAAAACCAGTATAAATAATCAAGTCATGATAATCAGTAGGTAATCTATAAGACCTAATATGGGCACTTTCTGAAGCAGCAGGCGAAAGACCAATAACTGTGCCGGCTTCTTCCTTGGCCCCAATAGCAGCCCAATAAGGAATCCCGGATGTTGCTCCTGTAACCAAGACTCCTCCTTGTCTAACTATTTCCCTGCCTACATCTTTGGCTAACTCTAAGGCCCCGGGTTTACAATGCTTGGTCTCTGCTGCCCCTGAGACAACAATAGTATACTTCA
>CAYRSI010000108.1:0-1894 GCA_964426965.1 uncultured Candidatus Saccharibacteria bacterium | reverse complement strand
TGGCAGTAGAATTAAAGCCAAGGTAGTTAAAAACAAAGTAGCAGCACCGTTCCAAGTAGCTGAATTTGATATAATGTTTAATGAGGGCATTTCTTATGAGGCAGACGTTATAAATACAGGCGTTCGTTATGATGTTATCAAGAAATCAGCCGGCGCTTCTTATACTTATGGAAAACCTGGCCTACCGGCAGGCGGGGAGAAATTAGGACACGGACTTGAAAAAGCTCGTCAGTATCTTAAAGATAATCCGAAAATCTTAAAAGCAATTGTTGTTGATATTAAAAAAGCAGTAAAAGAAAAGAAATAAGTAATAAAAACCCCGCCGTACGGCGGGGTTTTTATTACTTATTTATTATTTTGTATAGGGCAGTAATCCTACGACCCTTGCTCTTTTGATTGCTCTGGCTAATTTTCTTTGATGTTTGGCGCAAGTACCGCTTCTTCTTGGAGGTTTAATTTTTGCTTGAGCACTAAGAAAACGACGCAAGACTTCTGCGTTTTTCCAGTCAATTTCTTTTATATTGTGACGACAAAAATAGCAATCTGCCATGAGACTTCCTACGAATTACGAATCAAAAGCTAATTACGAATATTCGTAATTCGATTAAAATTCGTAATTGGTAGGAGTTTTAAAACGAAAAGTTTTAAAACGGTATATCTTTTACGTCAATTTGCTCCTCGTCTCCGGGATTATCTTTCCCCGACTTCGGTCGGGACTTTTTACTCTTTTTTTTCGGCTCCTCATCAATTTCCTCAATTTGCACTTCTTCAATAGCCTCTGAAGGTTCGGAAGTCCCTTCGGTTCTTCCGCCACCTGCCTTAGGTCCCATTTGCATGCCTTCAGCAACAATTTCAGTTCGGGAGCGCCTGTTTCCGCTCTGGTCGTCCCAGGAACGGGTTTGAATGCGTCCCTCAATAAGAATTAATTGTCCTTTTTTTAAATATTGATTACAGATTTCCGCCAGTTTACCAAAAGTAACTATATTATGAAATTCAACTTGCTCTTGTTTTTCCCCGCTTTCTCTATTAGTCCAGACTCTATTAGTAGCCATACCAAAGTTTGACACCTGCCTTCCATTAGGCATGGTTCTTTGTTCGGGGTCTCGAGTCAATCGACCCACAATAAAGGCTTTATTTAAATTCATTTTAGCTCGCTGACACTCGCGGTTGAAATGGTTGAAATGGATGAAATGGTTGAAACGGATTCCATATCAACCAAACGAACGAAGTGAGTGATCAACCATCAGCCAAGCGAAGCGATCAACCAATTAAACAATTAATTATATTCCTAGTATTTCGTCTAATTTTTCATCAATGTTTTCTAATTTAACTTCTTTTTCTTTTTTTCTTTTCTTTTCGCTATCTTTTTTAAGAATTTCTATTTCTTTTTCAGTTACTTCTTTTGTTAGCTTTTTGAATTCTGTAGGCTTGAGTTCCTTTTCATCTTTGACGAGAGGAGGTCCCGTAGCTTTAACAAAGGAGGGTTCTTCGGGCGTAAGATTAATTAGATAACGAATAATGTCTTTTTTATCTTTGAGAAGCGAAGACAATTCTTCTATTTTATCGGGACCAAGCAAAAAAGTTAGCAGAACAAAGTAGCCAGAATTAAATTTTTTAATAGGATAGGATAATTCGCGTTTTTCTGGCTTTTTTTGGTTTTTCAAGTTTCCTTTGAGCTCTTTTATTCCTTTTCTAATTTCTTGTTCTAAAGAATTAATCTCTCCTTCTAGAAGATTAGGAGAAAGGATAAGAGTCAATTCATATTTTTTTTGGTATTCCTCATTCATATTAATTTCATCTTAACAGAAAGACTATAAGGAGTCAATAAGTGACAAATGACTAATTAACCTAATTTACCTAATTATTCTAATCAAATCCTAAGCCCCAATTTCTA
>CAYRSI010000107.1:0-1937 GCA_964426965.1 uncultured Candidatus Saccharibacteria bacterium | reverse complement strand
CAAATAAAGTTTATAAGATTATAAATAAGGAAAAATCCTCGTTTAGAGGATTTTTTCTATGGAACCTGATATAATAAAAGTAATGGCAAAGATTAAGATTAACAAGGTAGTAAAGACAATGATTAAGGCGGATTTGATTTTTGTTTCCGCTTTTGGTTTGATTACCCCAATTTTTGCGGTTTTTATCCTTGATCAAATTAAAGGCGGGGATGTTAAAATGGTTGGCTTTGCTGCTGCTATTTATTGGATATTAAAATCACTTTTGCAAGTACCAATTGGAAGATATCTGGATAAGAACGTCGGAGAAAAAGATGATTTTTATTTCGTAGTAGGAGGTTATTTTTTAGCAGTACTTGTTCCTTTGGGATATATCTTTAGCTCTCTTCCTTGGCATATTTATGGTCTTCAAGCTCTCTATGCTATAGCCATGGGAATGGCGATTCCGGGCTGGGCAGCTATATTTACTCGCCATATTGATAAAGGCAAGGAAGCCTTTGAGTGGAGTCTTGAAAGCACGGCTATTGGACTTGGAGTGGGAATAACAGGAGCCGTTGGAGGTGTTTTGGCCAGCAAGTTTGGTTTTGATACAGTATTTATTTTTGCAGCGATTATTGCATTGGTGGGGGCTATTTTACTCACTGCTATTTATAAAGATGTTTTTCCTAAAGGCGACCACCATCTGTATGTTCCAAAAATCAAAAAACCACTTCATCTGTAATATGCAATTTTCTATTTCAACAAAAGGGAATAATGATATTATTGATATAACTTCGCAGGTTGCTGAAAAAGTTAAAGAATCCAAAGTTGAACATGGGGTTTGTTTGATTTCTTGTCCTGGTTCAACTTGCGGCATAACCACTATTGAATATGAACCGAATTTGATTGAGGATTTTAAGGAATTTTTGGAAAAATTAGCGCCTTCAAATAAAGATTATCGTCATGATAAAACTTGGCCCGCCTCGCCTGACGAGCGAGCGAGTCGAGGCGGGGGAGAGAAAAATGGCCAGTCTCATCTTCTATCAGCTTTATTTAAGCCGTTTTTATCCGTGCCAATTGAAGATGGTAAATTACCATTAGGCCAGTGGCAACAAATTATTTTTTGTGATTTTGACAGTCGAGCAAGGGAAAGAATAATTAATATAAAAATAATTAAGTAGAGAATTTACTACTCGGAAATATATTTTACCCCTCACTAAACGCTCGCTCATGGTCAAATAAACTCGTTCACTTCGGGGAGCCCTCCGGAAACGACCTCGCAGGCTCGGTCTAGTTCCGGCTTCCCTTCTTGTTCACTTCGCTTATTTGTTCCAATCGCTTGCTAAGTCGTTCGGAGTGAAATATATTTCCTCGCTTCAACAATATGAAAATAACTAAACAAATGAAAATTGACGAGGCGCTTAAGAAGTACCCCAAAGCTGCGGCGGTCTTTACTAAGCATGGATTTCACTGTATCGGCTGCGCAGTAGCTAGTTTTGAAAGCATTGAACAAGGAGCATTGGCTCATGGGGTTGATGTAGATAGGTTGATTAAAGATTTGAATAAGGCAATTAAATAATGAGAAACGACGAAATCGCGAAAATTTTATATGAGATTTCGGAATATTTAGAAATGGAAGATGTGCCGTTTAAGCCCAGGGCTTATGAAAGAGCAGCTCATTCAGTCGAGACGCTCGAAGAAAGTGTTTCTGAAATCTACAAAAAAGGAGGGTTAAAGGCTTTAGACAAAATTCCTGCTGTGGGCAAGAATATTGCTGAAAAAATCGAAGAACTTGTCAAAACTGGCCGTTTGAAATACTATGAGAAATTAAAAAAGAAAATGCCGGTTGAGATTGAAGAATTAACAGCCGTAGAAGGAATTGGACCAAAAATGGTAATGAAGCTTTATAAGAACCTAGGCATTAAAAATTTAAAAGATTTAGAAAAAGCAGCAAAAGCTGG
>CAYRSI010000106.1:0-1985 GCA_964426965.1 uncultured Candidatus Saccharibacteria bacterium | reverse complement strand
TCTAAAATATAAGGGTCATCTAATTTTTTAGCTACTTCCGTAGCATGAGCAACCCCCTTATCAAAGGCTAAGTCAGTAAGAAGCTCGATTTGCCTTTCTTTTTTCTCGCCTTTTAGCTCTTTAGCTTTTTTAGTAAGAACTTTTGGAAGGGCTGGAGGCGTAGTTGGTGGGGTTACTTTAGTTGGTTTTGGGACTTCTACCTTTTCCTTAATAATTTCTTTAATTAATTCTTTATAATCCAAATCGGCTTCCTTTTTCTTAGCTAATTCCTGCTTTTTTTCTGCTAATCTCCTTTCCAACTCAGTAATCTCCTGCTCTGTATTCTTGGGCATTTCTCTAAATTTTTTGGGTTTAATAACCATGTTACTTTTAATATATCATAAATAAATATTGTCCACAATGTCAAAAAATTAGAATTGTGGTAAAATAGAAGTGATATGTCCAAGAAATTATCAAACTTAATAGCTGCCTTATTATTACTATTTATGCTCGCAGTGGCTGTTTTGAGCATGAGAGATGAATCAGCAATTATGGATGAAGTTGCCCATATTCCAGCTGGTTATTCTTATTTAACTCAAAAAGATATGCGGCTCAACCCTGAACATCCTCCTTTGCTAAAAGACTTATCAGCTGTCTCTTTGCTTTTTGTAAAAAATATTAACTTTCCGAAAGATGTTAGCTCATGGAAAAACGAAATCAATAGCCAGTGGGATTTTGGTTTTAATTTCCTTTACAATTCCAACAATGATGCTGACAAAATTATTTTCTGGTCAAGAGTTCCAATGCTTTTGATTTTACTTATTTTAGGAATCTATATATTTCGCTGGACAAAAGAACTTTTTAATAATAAAACAGCGTTGCTGGCTCTTTTCTTATTTGCTTTTTCTCCCACCTTTATTGCCCACGGCCGCTATGTTACTACTGATGTTGGTGCTGCTGTTGCCTTTTTTATTGCTACTTATTACTTTGTTAAATGGTTGAAAAATTCATCCAAAAAGAATTTGATTTTATTGGCAGGTATTAGTTTTGGCATTGCTCAACTTATCAAATTCTCTCTTTTTCTCCTTGTCCCGATTTTCGGTCTATTATTGATAATATGGATTTTTATTAGATGGAGAGAATCAAAAAGAAACCTATTTAAACTAATTATAAGTTATGGTGTAAAATTTATAGTTATTCTTGTTATTGGCTATTTAGTAATTTATCCTGTTTATTTATTCCATATTTCTAACTATCCTATTGAAAAACAAATTTCAGATACTGAATTTCATGCTTCTCATTTTCCTTTAAAAGCAGCTGGCGACACAGTAGTCTGGATGGTGAAAAAACCGATTTTGCGTCCTTATGCCCAATACTTCTTAGGTCTTTTTATGGTATTCCAGCGAGCAACTGGCGGCAATACTACGTTCTTCCTTGGAGATGTTACAAACAAGGGCTGGCACCATTATTTTCCAATCGTTTATATTATTAAAACTCCTTTAGCTCTTCATATTCTTACTATACTTGCCTTACTGTTTATAGCCTGGCAAATACCAAGAAAATTCTGGGTAAAAATGTTCAGAAAAATCCGTAAATGCACAAAAAAACACTTTACTGAATTGGCTATGCTTATTTTTCTAGCTGTCTACTGGGGATTTAGCATCAAAAGTAATCTTAATATTGGAGTTCGCCATGTTCTCCCAACATTTCCATTTATTTATATTTTAATTTCCGGCCAGATAAAGCGGGTTTTTGATTATACCAGAAAAACCAAGCATGGTCGCACAACAGGCTTAGCTTTGTCTGTATTATTTACTTTCCTAATTCTCTGGTATGCTTTTTCTTCTTTATCCATCTTTCCTTTTTACCTCACTTACTTTAATGAACTTGCTGGCGGAGCTCGTAACGGACATGTCTACGTTACTGATTCCAACCTGGATTGGGGGCAGGATTTAAAAAGACTGGCCAAATGGGTTGACCAGCAAGGTATTGAAAAAATAAAAGTT
>CAYRSI010000105.1:0-1993 GCA_964426965.1 uncultured Candidatus Saccharibacteria bacterium | reverse complement strand
TATGGAAGAAGCTAAAGTTTCTAAAAAAGGACAAAAAAATATATTGGCTATTATTAGCTATATTGGAATTCTCTGCCTTGTTCCTATCCTGATGAAGGAAAAGGATGAATTTGTAAAATTTCACGCAAGACAAGGATTGGTTTTATTTATCTGCGAGATAATTTCCTGGATTGTTTTTTACTACATTTTTAATGTCTGGTTTTATGTCTATTTTCTTTTGTTTTTAGGTAATCTTGTCGGACTTGTCTGGGTGATTCTAAGCATTATTGGGATCATGAATGTTTTAGCCAATAAAAAACAAGAGATTCCAATAGTAGGACAGTTTGCCAAAAAAATTAAAGTTTAATTTAATCCGCCAGCTGGCGGAGAAGGGATTAATAAAATGGCTAAATCATACAAGCACGCTACATCAATTTGCGCTGTCTTGAGCATCCTTGCCTTAATAGGAATTATTATTGGCATTGCTAAATCAAGCCCTCTGATAATAATAATTTTCTTATTGCCAACAGTGATTTATGAAGTTTATCGAACAGAAGGAAAATCAACTAAACGAGCTTCAAGATGGCTGCTTATTGTTTTTATTGCTGAAATTATTTTAATTGTCGCTAATATAAGTTTTGATTTAGCAAAGTTTTTAGGCATGACAGAAAAGAGAATTGGTGGTTATACTATACCCTTAGGTGATATTAAGGTTGTTGCCCCTGCTATTATGGCAATCCTGGCAATAATATTATTTGTTCGCACTCGCGGTCGTTACACCAAGTGGCTGGCAGCAATCATTTTTATTACCTCATTTGCCATTGTTTATGCATTAGATCCAACAATTTTTGCTGAATTGCTGCGTTATGGGATTAAAGAATTAAGCTTATAACGTTAACTAAAGGTCGATAACAACAATTAACAGTTAACATCTAACAAGTAAAGATAAAAATATGCGCAAAATAATTTTAATTGTTTCAATTTTATTTATAGCTGGATTAGTAGGCATTGTAAATGCCCAAGAAGTTCTGCCAAAAGGCGGAGATAGTTTTGATACTGCAGTTGAAATAAAGCCGGGAAGTTATGAGGGGACTGGCCTAGCAGAGAAAGGTGTAAAAGAATACTTTTATATTAACGTAAAGCCGGGACAAGAGCTTAAATTGGAAGGCACATTCAAGGCTTTTTCTGATTCTTGGGGTGAAGAGGAACTGACTTTGTATGATGAAGATAGAAAGCAATTAGCTAAAGAGGGCGAGAGTATGGATAAAGGAGGAGAGGTATTATTCTCACTTTCCTGGCTGTCGGGTTCAGATAAAGATTTGCATAAGTATTATATAAAGAGAGAATGTACCTGGCATAAAATAGAGTTGCTCTCCTTGGACATATCGCTGACTGATCATTACGACGCCGGAAGCCAAACTGATGCCGGGGATAGCGGTAAGTTTGAAAAAGCAATAAAAATTAATCCAGGAGAATACAAAGGTTATCTTTCTGGAAAATTAGGTACGGACACCACGGATCTCTACAAGATAGCTTTTAAGAAGGGAGAGACTTTAACTGCCAAGGTAACGCCGGGAGTTGATATTAAAATGAAAATAGATATATATGATAGTGATAGAAAAAGACTAAAAAGCGTAGAAGCGCCAAACCCAAGCGCGATTGTGACAAGCTCTGTGCCAATTGAAAAAAGCGGAGATTTCTTTATTGGTGTTCTTTGCGACAAGTATTACAGTGATAGTATCGTTGATTATACTTTGAATATTACAACCGAAGGAGTGGCAGTTGAAGATGAGGACGACGGAGGTGCAGTTGTTGATACAGGGAAAGATACGACTAAAGACGAGGTTGAAAAGAAGGGCCTGAATTGGGGATTGATTATAGGTATAATTATTCTGATTATAATAATTGCAGTAGTTGCCTATTTGCTTTTGAAAAAGAAAAAATAGTAATTTTTCTTGGATAATCAGATATGTTTTAAAAGCAACGTCATTGAATGACGTTGCTTTTTTATTGA
>CAYRSI010000104.1:0-2045 GCA_964426965.1 uncultured Candidatus Saccharibacteria bacterium | reverse complement strand
TCTGGAAATGAATATTATATTTTAGTTAAAGAAAACATAGAATCTATTTTTTCAGGAAAAAAGTATGAAATAGTTGAAAAAATAGATGCTAAAAGTCTAGAAGCTAAAAAATATAAGCCAGTTTTTGATTATTTCTTAGACCCACTCATCGGTGAGGCAGATAAAGACTTAGAAAACAAAGAAAATTTATATACCATCCAGTTAGCTGATTTCGTAACAGTAGAGGATGGTACTGGCGTAGTTCATATTGCTCCGGCATTTGGCGAGGATGATATGAATTTAGCAAGAGAGAAGAACTTGCCATTTATTCAGCACGTTAAAATGAACGGGCAATTTACAAAAGATGTGGCTGATTTTGCTGGTTTAGAAGTTAAGCCAAAAGATAATCCTCAATCAACTGATAAAAAAATTATTGAGTATTTAGAAAAGAAAAACCTAGTTTTCAAAATTGAAAAATTTATCCATTCTTATCCTCATTGTTGGCGCTGCGAATCGCCACTTTTGAATTACGCCACTAGCTCTTGGTTTGTTAAAGTTACAGATTTGAAAGACAAAATGTTAAAGCATGCTAAAAATATTAACTGGGTACCTAAGCATGTTAAAGAAGGGAGATTTGGCAAGTGGTTAGAAGGAATTAGAGATTGGTCAATTTCCAGGCAAAGATTTTGGGGTTCAGTAATACCGATTTGGATTTGTGATAAATGTGGCGAAAAAAAAGTAGTTGGTTCAGTTAAGGAATTAGAAAAATTAAGTGAACAAAAAATAACTGATTTACACAAACACCTTGTTGATAAAATTGAATTTAAATGTGAATGTGGCGGTATGATGAAGCGAATTCCCGATGTTTTAGATTGCTGGTTTGAATCAGGCTCTATGCCTTATGCTCAAATGCATTATCCCTTTGAAAATAAAGAAAAGTTTGAAAAGAATTTTCCTGCTCAGTTTATTGCTGAGGGAGTGGATCAAACTCGCTGTTGGTTTTATTATCTTCATGCTTTATCAACGGCACTTAAAGGCAGTGAAGCATTTAAAAACGTGATAGCCAACGGAATGGTTTTAGCAGAAGATGGCAAGAAAATGTCAAAACGCCTGGATAATTACCCGAATCCAGTAGATATTTTTGATAAATATGGAGCTGATGCTGTGCGTTATTATTTAGCTTCTTCGTCAGTAATGAGAGCAGAAGATTTATGTTTTTCAGAAAAAGAAGTTGATGAAGTAGTTAAAAAAGTTATATTAATTTTACTGAATGTTTTTTCTTTTTATGAAATGTATGCGCCCGAGAAGCTGGATCCCAATTCAAACAGCAATGGTATTCTTGATAAATGGATTCTTTCAAGAATAGAATTTTTAAAAAAAGAAATTACTAATGGATACAATGAGTATGATTTAAACAAAGCAATTCGACCAATAGAGCCGTTTGTTAATGAATTATCAACCTGGTATTTAAGACGATCTCGAGAAAGAATCAAAAGTAATAACGAAAAGGCAATTAAGACTTTAAAATATGTATTATTAGAATTGTCAAAGATAATTGCGCCCGTTATGCCATTTGCCGCTGATTATATTTATCAAGAATTAAAGGGCGATCAGGAATCAGTCCATTTATGCGACTGGCCCGAAGTAGACAAGAAATTGATTGATAAAGATTTAGAAGAAAAGATGGAAAAAGTCAGAGAAATTTGCAGCTTGGCTTTACAAAAAAGAGCAGAAGCAGGAATTAAGGTTAGGCAGCCGTTACAACAATTAACAATTAACAATAAACAATTAACAGAAGAATTTCTGGAATTAATAAAAGAAGAAGTTAATGTTAAAGAAATAGTTTTTGGCAAAACAATAGAATTAGATACAAAAATAACCCCTGAATTAAAAGAAGAAGGAGCGGCTAGAGAATTTGCTCGTCAGATTCAGGCATTGAGGAAAAAACAAGGATTAACACCAAAAGACAAGATAAATGTTTACTTTTCAGAAAAAGAATTGCAAGAAATAGTAGAAAAAAATAAAGAACAAATCAAAAAGCAAGTTATTGCGGAAGATGTGGTTTT
>CAYRSI010000103.1:0-2046 GCA_964426965.1 uncultured Candidatus Saccharibacteria bacterium | reverse complement strand
TCTGCTTTCCACGTTTTAAAATACCATTCGTCGCGTCTAACCAGAATTTTCATTTTAACTTCATGCTTTTGATCTCTCGAAATGTTTTCTTTCCATTTTATTAATTCTGGGTGATATCTCAACTGAAGCACTGCGTAGATATTTTTAAACTTTGCTAATTCATTAAGGTCTTTGACGTTTAACACTGGCGGTTTTTCAACTAAAACAGTGATCCCTTTTTTCGCAAAAAATTCTGCCATTTCTTTGTGCAAGAAGTTTGGAGTAAGGATAGCAACACAGTCTACGTCCTTGATTTCTTTGTAGTTTCGCACAAATTTAGCTCCCGCAGGTAGTTTGTCTTTTTTGCTTTCGTCAATATCACAACCAACAACAATTTTTCCGTTGTTCTTTTCAATAGCTTCTAAGTGTCGATTATAGATAAATCCTAAACCTATGATTCCGAATTTTTTCATGTTTTGTTTTTTGGTCTTGCTAAATTTTAAAAGAGCTTTAGCGGGATTTCCAGCGACTACCAGATCATCTTTTACGTTTTTTGTTACCACTGCTCCGGCTCCGATTTTTGCGTTCTGTCCGATTGTTATGCCCGGTAAAATTGTAGCATTTGCTCCAATAGAAACATTGTTTTTAATTATTGTTTTGGCCCATTTTCCGGACGGAGGATTCTTGTCGTTCGTAAAGCAAACATGTGGTCCAATAAAAACATTGTTTCCGATTTCTACTCCGTCAGGAATAAAAACAAATGCTTGAATTTTACAGTCGTTGCCTATTACTACATTATTTCCGATCCACACAGGCGCGTGAATCACGCAATTTTTTCCGATTTTACAATTACAGAAAACAGATTTTTCTTTATGCCAGATTTTTGTATTCTTTCCGATTTTCATTTTTACCTCCTTTTTTAAATTTTCCTGTTTCTACGAGATACCAAATCCCGCAGAAACCTAGACTTCCATAAAACGCTATGATTCCGTCGCTAACATCTCTAAAAAATTCAACTAAATCTAATCCTAGTTTAACAGGAATTCCCACTATTGGCAATACAATTACCCAAATTAGAAATGCTATAATCAAATTTTTTTGTCTTTTATTCATCGAAGTTCCAGATAATTTTAAAGCAAATAAACATACAAATAAGAGTAATTATTAAAATCCACAGATTGTTTTTTGCCGCTGAAATAAATGCAGAACCAACGCTTAAAAAATAGAAAATCCAAAATTTTTTTATTTTAGTCATGTTTTTTAATTTCAGGAAGCAGACCAGGAATTTACCCGCGACTAAAGAAGGTTCCCTCCTGAAGCGGATTGGTAATCAGCTAATCCCGGCCTGCTTTTTGAAATTAATGTCCTCGTTTTAAAAGCCACTCCGGCTTATCGCCTGTAAACAGAAATGCCTGCCCGGGCCTAAAACGTTCTTGATACCAGTCGCGACACTCTGAGCATAAAATTGCTGTGTTTTTTTTGCTTAGATTTTTTCTGTTTCCGTTGATGTGATAAAGATATAAACGTTTTCCGTGATCTCCTCTGGATCCACAACCCTCACATTTGAATCCAGCTTCTTTTAGCGCAAATTTTTTGCGTAGCTGTCGGTCGTCAAATTTTTTATCTTGATCCGTAGGCATGTTTTTCTAGTCGTGTTTAAAAAGATTAGAAATAAAGTAGACGTATACGATAAGTAAGGTAGCTGTTATAAAAACTGCGATTATTTCATCATAGCTCATGTTTTTTTAATCTAAAAGGTGGTATCGACTAGGGGTAGCCCGAAGACTACATGAGTAAATACCACCTTTCAAATCCCTAGTCTTTAGTTACTCATTGCTTTGGTGCACTTTAATTTTATCACTTCCAGAACGTTTGTCAAGTGTGGATAAGAAAAACAGGAGCCATTAGCATTGCATAATAATTTAAACGCCTGTACTCCTGTTTCTCAAGAGATTAATTAACCTTTTAAAAATTTTTCGTCGTCGTTGTCATTTTTTATTAAAAGAATGGCGACGTCGAGTTTTTTATTTAAAACAACGAAAAATTACTTTGTAATTTTTTGGCGTT
>CAYRSI010000102.1:0-2053 GCA_964426965.1 uncultured Candidatus Saccharibacteria bacterium | reverse complement strand
GTATATTTTATTGAGAAAAATAAAAGAAGACCTATATTTTCTGAAAAACTTTTTAATCTTAGAAAACTTAGTTGGTCAGATATAAAATTTTTGTCAGATAGAGATTTAGCCGCTTATTCCTTGGGCATACCTCTTGCATATCCTGATAAACATCTGGTTAAGGGCGAAACACCAGAAGTTTATTTGCTTGAGAATGGTAAACGAAGGCATATTTCTTCAGCTGTTTTGTTTAACCAAATGGGATTTAGATGGAAAGATATTATTCAAATAAGCCAATTAGAACTTTTAGCTCATCCTTTAGGCGAGAGACTTTTTTTTGCTGATGGCGTTCTTATAAAAGAAGAAAATTCGCCGTCGGTTTATTTGGTTAAAAATCAAAAAAGGCATTGGGTAAAAACCCTGCAGGCCTTTTTAAGTCTAGGCTATAAATGGAAAGACGTTATTAATCTTTCCTCAGAAGAACTAAGGCATTATACACAAGGGTTGGCGATTGAAGCAGTAGATGTTCCAACTTCTGGCGGGATTCAGGCGGACCCGCCCGCTTCGACTCAGCCTGCCTCGCGGCAAGGCGGGCAAGGCGAGCCTACTTGCGAAGCTTGTGGTGTGGAGCCGAATATTAGAATAGGGATCTATGAGGTGTCGTTAAGAGAAGATATAAAAATTAGAGCTAATGGGCCTTACGAAGTTTATAAAAATAACATTCTTTTAGCGAATAAAAAGGCCAAGGAAAGTATAACCATTCCATATTCAAAAACAGATTTTTACAAATTTATCTCCCAGAATCAAAATACAGTCTTTGAAATTATTTCTTATGAAGATTGTCCCAAGTGGAATCCAAAATTAAATGATAATCGGTTTCGAGGAATTATTGAGATAAAATATTCTCCAGAATCTGAGAAATTATGGGTTATTAATGACTTGCCTTTAGAGGATTATTTAAAGGGGGTAGCCGAAGCATTAAACAATGATTCGATTGAATACTTAAAAGCTTTTACTGTTGCTGCTCGCAGTTATGCTTTTTTTCATATTCAAAATGGAGGAAAACGTCCTGGCGAAATATTTCACCTTCGCAATTGGGCCTTTGACCAGCTTTATAAGGGTTATGGATTTGAAGAACGGGCGCCAAATATAACTAAAGCAGTAAAAGAAACTATGGGCGTAGTTGCTACTTACAATGACAATCCAATTCGAGGGGTTTATTCTTCGGATTCAGGCGGAATCACTAAAAGCGCTTGTCAGATATTTAAAGGGGTATTTTGCAGTGATGAGAGCTATGCTTATTTAAAAGGAGGGATCAAGGATCCAAGGGGCACAGTTCATAGCAAGACAGCAATTGCTGCTAGCCATGGGGTTGGCATGAGTTCGGTTGGTGCTCGTCAATTAGCCGAGCTGGGAAAGAAATTTAACGAGATTCTTGAATATTATTATTTGGGAATTGAGGTGGGGGAGGTGTATTGATGATTTATGAAATCGCTAAAAGTTATTATTATTGTTTTGCATTATAAGAATTGGGAAGACACTAATGAGTGTTTGGCTTCTTTGAAAAATTTAGATTACCCTTCGAGGAGCTCAGGGCAAGTTCCTAATTTTGAAACAATAGTTATTGATAATGATAAAGAGAATCGGGGATTTGCAGGAGGAATGAATGTTGGAATTAGACAGGCGTTAGAAAAAGGGGCAAGTTATATATTGTTGTTAAATAATGATACAATTGTTGAGCCAAGTTTTTTGAAAGAATTAGTTAAAGCAGGGGAGAGCGATAAGAAAATTGGCATTTTGGGACCCGTGATTTATGATTATCAATCAAAGAAAATCCATTTTGCTGGAGGAAAAATTAACCGGCTGCACACAAAAGGCACACACATTTCAACCATTTCAACCAAGCGAAGCGATCAACCATCAACCGTCAACGAAGTTGACTATATTACTGGATGCTGTTTATTGATTAAAAAAGAAGTTATAGAGAAGATTGGCCTAATGGACGAAGATTATTTCCTTTATTTTGAAGACGTTGACTGGTGTTTAAAAGCTCGTCGGGCTGGTTATAAATGCG
>CAYRSI010000101.1:0-2061 GCA_964426965.1 uncultured Candidatus Saccharibacteria bacterium | reverse complement strand
TTAGAGTTAACGCCAGCGATTGAGGAGCGTATCGAAGAGAAAATTGGTGGGCTTGATAAATTATTGGATGATATAGACAGAGAGGTAATAAGAACCCGGGTTGAGATTGGGAAAACCACAAAACACCACCAAAAAGGCGATGTTTTTCGGGCAGAAGTCAATTTGACTTTACCTAGTCGGCTTTTGAGATCGGTAGCAGAAGAAGCAGATTTGCGAACCGCACTTGACCAGGTGAAAAATGAACTCCAGCAGGAAATTAAAAAATATCGAGGCAAAAAAGAAGCCCAGTATAAAAGAGGAGCGAGAAAAGCCAAAAGATTAATTTGTTTATCACCATTGGCTTGGTTTAGGAAAAGGAAGGGGAGTAGAGAGAAAAATGAGTAGCGAAAAAGCCAGCGTTGGATTGCTGGCTTAATAAAAATTTCGGATTATAAGCGTGAGAGGAGATTTATTTTTTGATTTAATTATAGCAGCTTGTCCCTTTCTTGTGTTTTTTGATTCAATTTTGAATTCAGCTTTGTATGTTTCTGAACAAGGAACAGAAGCCTTAAAAAGAACAACTGTATTTGGATCTTGTTGGCGTACTTGCAAAACTCTTTCTTTTGTGACTATATCTATATCTTCAAATATTTCCAGGATTTTTTCTGCAGATTTCATCTGCCACGAATAATAGGATTCTGGATAAATCAAACATTCTCTGCTTTTTTTTAAATATTCTTTAATTAACATTTTTCCTCCAAAAATTTAATTTATTCATTTGTTAGTGAACAGAGTAACATCTGATTTTAGCACAATTATTAAAAAGCGTCAAGTGTTTTTGTTAGTTCTTAATTGTTAATCACTTATGTCAATAGTTAGTAAAATAGTTGGTGATCCTAATGAGCGGTTCTTGAAGAAGCTTCAGCCGATTGTTGATGAGATTAATGAGCTCGAAAAGAAATTCGAGCATTTTTCTAATGATAAATTAAAGAAAATGACTGATGAATTTAAAAAGAGATTAAATCCGCCAACTGGCGAAGGCGAGTCGCTTGACGATATTCTTACTGAAGCATTTGCCGTTGTTCGAGAAGCTGCTAAAAAAACTCTTAATCAGCGTCATTATGACGCTCAGCTAATGGGCGGCGTAGCTCTTCATCAGGGGAAAATTACTGAAATGAAAACTGGAGAAGGAAAGACATTGGCTGCTACTTTACCGTTGTATTTAAATGCCTTGACTGGTAAAGGAGCGCATTTAGTAACGGTTAATGATTATTTAGCTCGAAGAGATGCGGTTTGGATGGGACAGATTTATAATTTTTTAGGATTGAGCGTTGGTTGTATAAATCATGAACAGTCATTTTTGTATGATCCTGAATATACTCAAGAGCAAGGTGGAGAAATGGACGAAACAAGAGATGAATTAGGGAGCTTTAAAGTTGTTCAAAGTTATCTACGGCCGGTTTCAAGAAAAGAAGCCTATCAAGCAGATATTCTTTATGGAACCAATAATGAATTTGGTTTTGATTATTTGAGGAATAATATGGCTCACAGTTTAGGCCAGATGGTTCAAAGAGATCACTATTTTGCCATTATTGACGAAGTTGACAGTATTTTAATTGACGAAGCCAGAACTCCTTTAATTATTTCTGCGCCTGACGCTGAATCGCCAAAATTGTATGAGCAGTTTTCCAGGATTGTTCCTCAGCTTAAAAAAGACATTGACTATAATGTTGATGAAAAAATGAAGGCAGTTGCTTTAACCAATGAAGGAATTGACAAGATAGAAAAGATTTTAGGAATAGAAAATATTTATGATACAGGAGGGGCTCGCTATGTTCATTATTTAGAGCAGTCCCTTAAAGTTAAAGAGCTCTTCAAGAGAGACAAAGATTATGTAGTTAAAGACGGGGAGGTGGTTATTGTTGATGAGTTTACTGGTCGTTTAATGCCTGGTCGGCGCTGGAGCGATGGACTGCATCAGGCAGTAGAAGCTGAAGAAAAGGTCAGAGTCAAAGAAGAATCAAGAACTTTGGCAGCCATTACGTTTCAGAATTATTTTAGAATGTATGAAAAATTAGCAGG
>CAYRSI010000100.1:0-2074 GCA_964426965.1 uncultured Candidatus Saccharibacteria bacterium | reverse complement strand
TGGCGGAGTGGTAACCGAACCGAATAACATAAAGAATAAAACTGTAGCGGTGCCAAAAATTAAAATTACATTTTTTCTTGTCTTATCTCCTCGCAAAAAACGCAAAACCAAGCGGGGTTTTATAAGCCCGGCTACCAAACATACAAATGAAATTAATAATAAAATAAAAAATAAATTCTCCATGGTTCTTTATGTTTCTTTTTTTATTCCCAACATCTCATCCATTTCTTCTTCGGTTTTTGGGATTTTAATGCCCTGTTCTTCTAAAATATCAATTAAACTTAATCCCCGAGGATCTCTATTGAGCTGCTGAGAAATCTTAGCAATGTCCTTAAGACTCAATTTGGAAGAAATTTTCCGCTTAATAATCCTTAGTTTATTAGTATCATCAGTTACTTTTCTTAAAGCATAGTATAAAATATCTTCAACAATTCCTTTGGCTAAAAGTTCATCAGGTATATCTTTGTTTTTAGAAAGCATGGTCATTCTATTCGCCTGGCTTAAGCTGGAAAAAACCCTTGGCGAAGAAGCAAACTGCTGAAAAGCAGAGAGGGTTTCTTTTTTTAAATCATGATAAACTCCAGTATGAACAGCGCCTAATTTTACTAATGCCTTAATTTTTTCTTTTCCTTTTAATTTTGGATGGGTTTTAACTAATCCTTTAATTTTTTCTTTCAAATTTTCCTTTATTAGCTCTTCTCGTTTTAAAAGGTAATCGCTATAAGTTTCAACATGCTCGCGCATTTTTTCAAGGGCTGGCTGAAATTTCCCTTTATAAAATAAATCTGATGACTCTTTATACAAAATCCTAGACTCATCACGTTCCTTTATTAGTTCGTGCTTTCTTGGTACATCAACGTGCAAAATCGGCTTTTTAGAACTTTCAATGATTTGAAGCTCTTTAAAGCGAGATGAATTTCGGGAAACACTGGATAATCGGGCTGCTTGTTCGGCAGTTAATTCTCCTTGAGAAACTTTGTTAAAAACCTTTAAGGCTGCGTCGTGCCATCCGCTTGCCTCGGGGACATAAACATCAATATCTGGTTTATTAAAAGCCTGCTCAAGCTTTTCGCAATCTTTAGCTGTTACATGAGAAACATAAAGAATATCATAGGAAATCTTTGGCTCTTTTTCAATTGTTGGTTCTTTTTCCATAAAAATCATTAATAATTTTTCTATGGTCGAAGCCGATTTTTTTAGGAAGCGAAGCTAGGGGGAAAAACTTAAATTCCGAGGCTTCATGATCAATTTTAATTTTCCCTTTAGTTTTTTGACAAAGATAAACAATTGAAACTGTATGATGCCTTGGATCTCTTTTGGGATCAGAATAAACGCCGACTATTTTTTTAATTTTAGCTGAAATACCCAACTCTTCTTTTATTTCCCTTAAAACAGCCTGCTCAACTTTTTCTCCGTAATCAATGTGGCCGCCAGGCAAAACCCAGTAACCAATAAATGGATAATGAACTCGTTTAATAAGTAGAATTTTGCCTTTTTCAAGAATTATTCCATCAACTGTTAAAATGGGGGTTTTGGGTTTTTTCATGCGCTTTTATCGTATCATTTTTGAGATGTTTTTTCAATTAAAAAAGCCAGGCTGGACTTGGTGCCAGACTGACTTTATTAAATTACCATACCTACAAATACAACGAAACTAACTGCCACAAGTGCCATAAGAGATATAGTGATAACAATAGCGCGCGGTTGAGTAACTTTTAATGTTTTAGCAATATGATACGCTACAAAACTGCCATTATAAGAAAAATTAGGATTATCACGTCTCCACAGGCTTTCTTCAAGTAATGAAAGAGGGCATCTGCCAAGAACTACTTCGCCCATAAATCCTGTGCCTATGTATGCTATATATATTAACCATACTAACTTACATGCTTTAGTGCCAGGGCAAATAAATGCCAGGACAATACACAGGAAAACTAAAACCAAAACGCCAATTATATACACGTCATGAATAATTCTTACAATATCTGCTAATTTTCTAGACAATTATAACCTCCCTACAGGCCGAGCCTCGGGCTTTAGGCCTATTAAAGAACTATTTTAGATTTAAGTATAA
>CAYRSI010000099.1:0-2298 GCA_964426965.1 uncultured Candidatus Saccharibacteria bacterium | reverse complement strand
CCAACACCAATTTACCCAGCACAATTCTATGCGGGGCATGCTTTTCAAACACGACAGTAATTCCCGTTTCTCAAGAATTGTTCCCTCATTAAGAATATACTTTAAGACCGACAAATACCTCACGATCGTGAGGTATTTGTCGGTTTTGGTCGATAACTTTTTCTCGCAATAGTTTTTTCTCGTAAAAGAATTACAGCATTTATGCTGTAATTTTTACCCCGTTGAATAATGGGGCTTTTTTATGTTAAAATAAAAATATCAGTATTTCAGCGTAGTTCTGCGTTGTATAAAAAGAAATAGATTTATGAAAAAATTACTTTTAACATCAGCAGGTTTTGAAAACTCTAAAATAGGGGAGAGATTTTTAAAATTAATAGATAAGCCAATTTCAGAAACTAAAGTCTTATTTATTCCAACAGCTGCAAGAACAAAAGAAGAATTATTTTATGTGGATAAATCTAAAGAGGAATTAATTGATATAGGAGTGTTAGAAAAAAATATAATTAATTTTAATTTAGATAGAAATTTGAATAACGAAGAATTAAACAGCATTGATGTTATTTATGTATGTGGCGGCAACACTTTTTATTTATTACATAAATTAAAAGAATCAAATTTTGATATTTTCGTAAAAGATTTAATTAATAAAGGCGTTGTTTATGTTGGCGCAAGTGCTGGTAGCATAATTTTAGGTCCAGACATTAAGTTTACTGCGTCGCCTGATAAAAACGATATAAATTTACAAGATACAAAAGGCCTTAATTTAGTTGATGTGGCAATATCTCCACATTATTGCAAGGAAGAAGAAAAGATGGTTGAAGCATGGAAAGAAAAAGCTGATTGCGAAATTTTACCATTGACTGATAATCAGGCGCTGTTGGTTGTTGGTGATAAATCAAGGATTATTGAGTAATAAAAAATAATAAAAATAAATCCTGAAGTATAAAGTGAGCTTTAATTACGGGACAGGTTTATGAACATAGAAAAGGAAATTGAGGAGATAAAACAAAGAAATAAACGAGTGGAGGCGGATAAGTCTTGGGAGTCTAGTTATTTCAGGAGGATTTTGCTCACTACTTTTACCTATTTAGCAATTGCAATTTATCTTGAAATTATTAATATTCCACGACCATGGTTAAACGCAATCGTTCCTGCGGTCGCCTTTATGTTATCAACCTTGACACTTCCGCTTTTCAAGAAAGTTTGGATGAAGTATATTAATAAAAAATAAATCTATAGGAGAGAATCAACGCCCCAAAAATATGGGGTGTTTGTCGTTTTCAGCTCCATAAACAATTCATAAACACCACATTTATGGGGTGTTTTTTTATTGACGGTTTTTTGCTTGTCCTGAGTTTATCGAAGGGGTAGAATGAAGATATATGAACATAAACGAAATTAAAAATCATGAGATAGCAAACAAAAAACTTGATTTGATTAGAGGCAGGGTTGTCGATTTTATTAAAAAAAATATTAATCAAATCTCGGAGCAAGATGTCTGTAATTTTATTCTTTCTGAATTTAAAAAGGAAAATATGATTACTGACAAGATTCCGTCACATTTCGTTGTAGTAAACAAGCACACAGACGATACTCATTGGTCCATTCCCATAAAAAAACCAAAGATCATTAGGAAAAATAATTTAATAATGATAGATAATTGGGCAAGATTGAAAAAGGCTGCATCTCCTTTTGCCGATATTACTTGGATGTTTTATTCAGGCAAGAAGATTCCGAAACGGATTCAAGAAACTTTTGAAAAAGTTATATCTGCAAGAGATATTGCTTTAGATTTTATTAGAAAAGAATTGAAGAATAAAAGATTTCCAGAGGCAAAGAAAGTGGATAGAGTAGCAAGAGATTATTTCAATAGATTCGGATTGGAAAAGTTTTTTACTCACGAAACAGGGCATAGCTTAGGATATACAAGCTGTCACGGTAAGCATTTTAGATTATCAAAGAAAAGCAGAAAAAGAATAGAGCCAAACATTCCTTTTACAATAGGGCCAGGCCTTTATTTTAAGGGAGAGTTTGGCATAAGGAGCGAAATTAATTGTTATATTACAAAAGATTACAAGTTGATTATTAGCAGCAGTGTTCAAAAGAAGATAATTAAGATTTAGTTGTTAATTCACACAAACAGGTTCTAACATCGCCCGCCTAGACTCGACCGTCTAATCGAGGCTGGTCCAGCCCGCGGAGATCCCCCCCCAATTCCCAAAAAACAAATGCCCCATAATATGGGGCGGTTGTTTATTTGCAGAGCTAAGCTCAGCTTTGCAAAATTTTTAAACTGTG
>CAYRSI010000098.1:0-2322 GCA_964426965.1 uncultured Candidatus Saccharibacteria bacterium | reverse complement strand
TTGAAAAAAATCTCGACATCTCCCTTGCGGTATTTTTCGATATTGGCCGCAGCCTTTTGCATCAGCTCAGCCTCGACCTGTTTAACATTGTCAGCCTGGCCTGTGGCCTGGACCGGCAACAGGAAAGCGGCGATCAACAGGGCTTGTAAAAACTTCGCCTTGATAAAAAATTTCATCTCGCGCCTCCGGGGGATGCTTGCAGTTTTACGGATAAAGGAGGGAATTGGGGATGTTTCTATTTTAATATCTTTGGCGAGTAAAGCAATGAAGGCGTTTTTCCTGGCTTTAAGAGAACCAAGGCCAAGGGGGGATGATGTTCACTCTCTCCGCACTTTACGAAGACCCGGAAAAGATGTAGGTAGTAGGTATAATAAAAAAAGGGGAAATGGAAAAAATAGGACATAAAAGATTTGGAATATAGGTATGAAGTAAAAATTATTTTTGACTCTTATGTATTTACAAAAAACTGGAGATTTTATATATTAAAGTGTATATTAAAAGCTAATGATTTCAAGATATAAGTGAAGCTCCCCGCCCACAGGGCGGAGTATTCTGCGGGATTTTCATAATTATGAGTATATTCATAAGCCACATAAATGAAGAAGCATCAATAGCACAAGTCTTAAAGGAATGGATAGAAGATACTTTCCTTGGACAGTGGGATGTATTTGTTAGTAGCGATTCTGATGATATACCCGCAGGGAAAAGATGGCTCGAAGAAATTGATAAATCTCTCGATAGTACAGATTTAATAATTATTATTTGCAGCCCCCAGTCAATTAAACGACCTTGGATAAATTTTGAAGCAGGCTGTGGATGGATAAAACGCGTTCCAATTATTCCAACCTGCCACTCAGGTCTAACTTCAAACAAACTACCTGTTCCACTTTCACTATTCCAAGGATTAGACATTGAAGATGAAAAATTTGCTGAAAAACTTTTAAAAAGTCTTGCAAAGCACCGTGGGTTTAAAAAGATACCCAAGATAGATTATGAAAAATTTAAAAAATGTATTTCTGATGCTTTGAAACAAATTACACAGGTAGAATATGTAAAAAGAGGCAAGGCGGCAGCGACCACTGCACCTAAGGATTCTATGGAAGAGATTGAATTGAAAATACTTAAATTATTTGCAGCAAATGAAGGCGAATATTTAACAGATGAGACTATCTCAAATGCTTTAAAAATGCATTTAACAAAAGTTAAATATCATATAAATAAAATGGTTTCCAATAAATTAATTGGAGATTTATTTAGTATGAGCGGTCCTACCAAATATTATCTGAAACAAAAAGGTAGGGCTTATTTGGTAGAAAAAAGCTTTATATAGCTTTTAATTTATTTTATTTTTTTATTAATCTGATTGAAAATTTCTTTCAATAGTATAAAAATTAAGTAGGCTATCCACCCCTTGCAAAACCCTCTCCTCCACCTTGACAAATTTTTCTTATCTGGCTAAGTTAGTTGCAATTTTTTGCAAATATGTAACTATAGGCCTTGGGAATCGTTTTATATTTTTACAGGATGCAGGCCGGGGAATTCGTATAGACAGGTAAGACGGTACTGTAGAAATAGGGTAATTATCTAAAGACAGGGAAATCGGAAAAAAGGGGCCTGTATTACCTGGAGGCCGCCTCTGGCGACAGAGGCGGCTTTTTTTTTGCTTTCTAAGCCCTGTTCTGGTCAATATCCCCTGAGGCAATCCAGTGTCTCGTCTAATTCAACGGGCAGGTGCCTGTGGGGCAGGAACCTGCCGAGGATGACGACGCGCCTTTTTCCACACCGAAAGCGCTGAATATCCTTTCCATGCCGGGCTGGCCGCATTTCGGGCAGGCGTGTTTTCCCTTCCCGCTCGAGGACTCCAGAACCTCGATCACGTGGCCGCAGCTCTGGCAGCGGTATTCATAGATAGGCATATCTTGCTCCTCTTTTGATCTAATTACGATACAAAGTTCAAAATACCTTAAGACTGGTTAAAATATCTGTGTTAAATATAGTGTTAAATTTCTCTTTTTAGCAATATTTTCAACTTTGTACTGTCCGGTTAACTAACAGGCAGAAATAAAAGGATTATTTTTTCATGTTACTTTTGTAACCAAAAGTAACCAAACAAACGTACCGTTTGATCACAGTGTTTTTCCGCGGGCCAATATTGGCTGAGTTTGTAAAATGGTTAATCGCGTTAGTGATCAAACCGTAGGTTTGCGGGGTGCAAACTCGACTGCCAGTACGGCTTTTATATCCCTTGTTGTTTTCCCGGTAAAAAAACGCTCCCGCCGAGATCGCCTGATTCAGCTTGCCTGTGGCAAGTGAGAATCAATG
>CAYRSI010000097.1:0-2343 GCA_964426965.1 uncultured Candidatus Saccharibacteria bacterium | reverse complement strand
GGTATTAAAAAACAAAGAAAAAACTCTCTGTTTTGAAAAACTAAAAATTTAAGCTAAAAAGTTACTCTTCTTTATCTGCGTCTTTTAAAGATTCTGATAAAACGTCTCTTAGGCCTTCTATGTCTACTTCTTTTCTTTTCTTTTTGAAAGATTCTGGTTCTTTTTCGACTGCTTCTTCCTCGCCAAAACTTTCAGATTTTGGCTCGCCTCGCCCGCCTTGCTGCGAGGCAGGCTGAGTCGAAG
The DNA here is from genome assembly GCA_964426965.1 of uncultured Candidatus Saccharibacteria bacterium. Taxonomy (GTDB): domain Bacteria; phylum Patescibacteriota; class Minisyncoccia; order RBG-13-40-8-A; family JAUWHN01; genus CAYRSI01. The sequence continues at coordinate 2,100 of CAYRSI010000097.1, read as the reverse complement.
CGGGCTCGCCTCGCCCGCCTTGCCGCGAGGCAGGCTGAGTCGAAGCGGGCTCGCCTCGCTGCGAAGCGGGCGGGCTCGCCTGAATACCCTCTGGGCTTTGGGCGGGTCTCTCTCTTGTTCTCTCTGTCCTGGCTTTCTCTAAACAAATTGGACAATAAACCGGCCTCACCCCATCAGGCTCAAACGAAACCCTTGTTTTCTTTTTGCAAGTAGCGCAAACTGCTTCATATGGCTTGTCTTTTTCAATAACTGCCGTCATTATTGCCTCGCTCCACTTAGCAATCTCCTCTTCAATTTTCTCTTTTTTAGTCCCATATCGCTCTCTGGAAACTTTTATAATTTCTTCTTTGTGAGTCTTAGCTGACTTAGGAAATGGAGCTAAGGTAACAGCGCTAAAAGCCCTGGAAGCAACACCATCAATCATTAATTTTAAATAAATATTATATTTGGCTAAATTAACTAAATCATCAATATTAAATTCCGGCAAAAACTCTTTTTCTAAAAATTCTGCATCAGCAGCCCCCACCCGAAAACTAACAATAGTTCCAACATTTCCAAAAATAGCATCTCTAACTGTTTCCTCCATTTGAGTAATATATTGATGGGTTAAAGTTAAACAAAGATGATATTTTCGGGCTTCTGACAAGATATTAGCAAAAGCTTCAGTAGCAAAATGCTGAAACTCGTCAACATAAAGATAAAAGTCTTTCCTTTCTTCTTCGGGAATATCAACTCGACTCATGGCAGCTAACTGAAGCTTGGTAACAACTAAGGCGCCTAGGAGATGACTGGCATCTTCTCCTATCTTGCCCCTGGAAAGATTAACAATCAAAATCTTGCTCTTATCCATTATCTCCCGGATATTAAAAGCAGTAGTAGTCTGACCAATAATATTTCTAATTAAAGGAGCAGAAATAAATTGACCAACTTTATTCTGAATAGGGGCTACGGCTTCCTCGCGAAATCTATCAGGATATTTAGCAAATTCATTGGTCCAAAAGGCTTTTACGGTCGGATCAGTTATTTTTTCAACAACCTTATTCCGATAATCTTTATCAGCTAAAATTCTGTTAATACCGAGCAAGGTTGAGCCAGGATATTCAAGTAAGGCTAAAACTGAATTATGTAAAATGTATTCCATTCGGGCACTCCAAACATCGGGCCAGATTTTCTTAAAAACTCCCATTAAACCAGAAGCGACCAAGTGTCTGTATTCAGGCGCAACCTGTTCAATGGCATTAAAAGCAATAGGAAAATCTTGATCAGCTGGATTAAAATAAATAACATCACCAAGTCGTTCTTTGGGAACAAAATCCAGCATTCGCTCAGCAAATTCTCCGTGAGGATCAATTACAGCTACTCCGTCTCCGCGCTGAATATCCTGAATAGCCATATTTTCCAACATCACAGTTTTTCCCATGCCAGTTTTTCCAACTGTATAAAGATGACGCCGACGATCATCGGTTTTAATGCCAAATTTCGCCCGTTTATTACGGAAGTTGGTTTCAGCAAAAGTTGCGATATCTTCATTCATATTATTTTATAGGCAAGCCAGTTGGCGGGCCACCTTTTTTTGCCTCAATTCTAGGCATTGCTTCGGCTTCAACGATTTTTCCAGGAATATGATAAATAGTAGCCAACTCTTCAATGTTAAAAACAAAACCTCTTTTAGATATTTTCCTCTGGGGAAAATATCTCTTTTTATAATTGTTTAAAATTTTCACTTTCCGATAAAAATCTCTTCTCTTTTTAAAGAAATAATCAATACTCGGACTAATTTTGCTATTAGATTTAAAACCGTTTAAATTCTGAGTATTAAATTGTTTAAAAGCACCAATAACTGCTGCTTTGTTAGCACTGGAAAAAATATCTGATTTTGCCCAATAAACAAATCTTGTTATTGTTTCAAATCCTAATTTAGCAATATTTTTCTCAATTGCTGAGACTGCATCCCTTTGACCCGGGGTCATATATAACATCAGGCTTTCTAATGTCTGTTCTTTTTTTTCGTCTTTATAAGCAGGGGTCAAGGCGCCAAAGAAAAGTTCATGCAAAGTTTCTTTCATGGCCTCAAACCAACCACGAGCTTCCTCAAGAACC
>CAYRSI010000096.1:0-2375 GCA_964426965.1 uncultured Candidatus Saccharibacteria bacterium | reverse complement strand
ATGACATCTCTCCAAGCCCTCCAAATCATCAACCCCAAACCTCTATTTTAGATGGGCCCTGCAAGCAATATCAAGACACTATCCCAATAATAAAAATCAGTCAAATTGAATTTAAATATTCTGGTCGTAATAGTCATGGAAGTACAACAGACCTTAAGTTTGAGACTTTCTTAGTTGGCTATGACGAAGAATGGAAGAGTTCGTGGGGTTCTTCTTATACAAGAAAAATCACTTTACCAGCCGAAAATAAAATTTATACGTTTTATGTTCGAGCTAAAACCAAAGATGGTTATTATGATACTACCCCTGCCTTTTGTAAATTTAGAGTCAACTTATCTCCCTATCATAGCGAAGTAGAGATTTCTTCTGTTTCAGGCAGAAGCACTGACCCAGCTAATGAACGAATCACTCTTAGGGTAAGAAGTTCTGGAGAAGCTATTAATATTACTGGCTGGACTGTTAAGGCTAACAAGCGCATACCAATAACTATTCCTAAAGCAGTAAAATCTGTTTATTCTAATTCAGTTTATAATCACAAAAGAGATTTAATTTTAGAGGCCGGAGAGAGGGTAACTATTTACGGAGGATCAAGCCCAATTGGGATAAGCGCTTACAAGGTAAATAAATGTCTAAAGTATTTTGATAATAAACTTGAATATGATGCCTGCCGTTACGAACACAATCAAGACCCTGACTTTTTCAAAAAAGAATGGCGAATTTACCTTAATCGAAGCTCGGAATTTTTAGCTAAAGAAGATGAAGAAATAATTTTAAAAGATAAAGACGGCTTAGTGGTGGATAGATATAGTTATTAGATCGTTGAACGTTGTACGGTTGCGAAGCTCGTTTTAAAAAACGGTTAAGCATTAACTTAACTGTTTTTTTGTCTTTTATTAATCGGTTGCAAAGCTCGTATCGGTTTTCATTATTCGAATTTACGATCCTTAAAGTTGCTCCATGCCTTAGAAAGATTATAAAGCTGACGACTTATTTTATCATAAGTATCAATTAATTCATCACAGAGGTTCGCATCAACAAATTTTCCATATAAATCTTTTGCTTGAGTTAAAGAAACAATGGTTTCATTGCTTTCAGCCATTGCATCGTCGAGATATCTTTGAAATCCCCTTTTCTGATGCCTCTTTGAATGTCCTTCTGCTATTAAACGAGGAATAGTTTTTGCAGAACGCCTTAGTTGATCCTTCAAATCATATTGTTCCTCTTTGGGTAGCTTGGGAAGAATCTCCTTAAATACAATAAGCATTGCTTTGTAGGCATTTTGGTACACTTCGAGATCGTGAAAACTTCGAATTGGTTTTCTATACATAACGATTTACGATTAACGATTAACGAAACGAGCCGCGCAACCGTTCAACGATTAACGAGTCCTTTCCAGCATATCAATCCAAGCATCTGCTTCTGGTTTAAGCTTGGAATCCAGTTTACCTACTTTACGCGCTGCTTCAATTGCCTTGTCAATTTCCCCATTCTCCTTATAAGCAGTGGCTAAAGAAGCATAAAATTGAGCATTTTTTGGTTCTAATTTAAGGGCTTCCAGATAAAGCTCAATAATCGCAGGATAATCTTTTAACTCCACATATATTTTAAGTAATCGCCGAATATCTTTTACATTTTTTCTATATCCTCTTTCAACGGCTTTACCAATAAATTCCTCGCTTTTTCCAATCTCGCCCATATCTAAATAAGTTACTCCTTTATACCAGTATCCAAGCTCAACTTCGGGCCTAATAGAAATTCCCTGGTCAAAAAATTCAATTGCCTGCTCAAATTTATTCTGAAAAATCCGCACCTGGCCCAATTCAAAATAAATATAAGGATTTTTTTCATTTAAAGATTTGGCTTTTTCTAATAAATTCTCGGCCTTGTTTAATCTTTCCTCGGCTTTTTCTTGGTTAAGCCTTGATAAAAACTCATTGAGGCGAGCAGCATAAAGATACGGGATTGAATCCAAGGAATCCGTTTCTATATTCTTTTTAATTTCATCTATAGCAAAAACAATATCTTCTTCCCCAACTCCAAATTCTTGAGGATTATCGGTTTTATTAAAAATCCTAAAGACCATTCTGGCTAAATGATGCCTCACCTCATATTCTGTTTGAATGGCATCAAAAGAAAGAGACTTTCTAAAATAGTCAAAGGCAGTAGAAAAGTGTTTTCCTGAACGACCATAAGCAATTCCCCTTGTTGCTGCATAATTTGCCTTAGCCGGAATAATCGCTGTTTTCCAGATTGTAAAAAATACTACTGGGACTAATATAATCGCTGCCGTTCTCCTTCTCGCTGATACACGCTGATTATATCCTTCGGAATACGCTGATTCACGCTGATCAGTTCTGCGTATATCAGCGTGTTCT
>CAYRSI010000095.1:0-2409 GCA_964426965.1 uncultured Candidatus Saccharibacteria bacterium | reverse complement strand
ATGACAAAGACCGAAGCAATTATTTTGAAAACAGATGATTTAAGGGAAGTAGATCGGATTTTAACCATTTATACTAAAGAACTTGGCAAAATACAGGTTGTAGCCCGGGGAGTAAAAAAATTAGAAAGCAAATTAAGATATCATCTTGAACCCCTTAGTTATAGCCATCTAATTTTAATTGAAGGAAGGAATTTCAGGATTCTTAAAGATGCGGTCTTGGTAAATCAGTTTTTATCAATGCGGGAAGACTTAGAAAGAATAAAAATTGTTTATAAAATTATAGATTTAGTAGATGAATTAATTGTTGGAGAGGAGAGAGATGAGGATATTTGGAATTTGCTTTTAAAGGCACTCGAAGAGCTTAATGTGGGAGGCTTAGCCTCACACATGGTGCAGAATTTTCAGGATAATTTACTTAGATTATTGGGTTATGACCCCAAGCACATAAAAGACTTAGCCGACATATATTGATTTGTGATATAATATAAAAGTGTTAAAGCACTTTTTCCTACCAATTACGAATCTAAGCTAATTACGAATTCGTAATTCGATAAAATTTGTAATTCGTAGGGGAGCGAAGCGATGAACAATCAAGGAGATTTTAATGTTAAAGAAATAAACCGCCAAGAACTGGCCAGTTTTGAGTTTAAAAGACCGAATGAAAAGCCAAGGCCTCGAAAGAAATATTTTCGAATAGGATTGATAGTGATTATTGTAATTATTTTAATTATTGTTGCAGTTATTTTTCTTAGGGGCTGGTTTTCTTTTTCCAAGGCCAAAGTTGAATTAGAGGTAATTGCTCCAACAGAAATTGCTTCAGGGGAAGAGGTGATGTTTGTTGTACGCTATCAAAATAATAACCGCGTAGCGTTAAAAGATGCCAAGCTCATTATAGATTATCCTCAAGAAGCCTATTCAATTGAAGGCAAAGAAATGACCCAAGAAATCATTGAATTAGAAGATGTTTTAGCAGGAAGAGGGAAGTCCAAAAATTTTAAGATAAGGTTAACCGGCGAAAAAGGCAGTGTTAAATTTTTAACAGTTAGATTAAGCTATCGTCCAGAAAGCGTAAGTTCTCGTTTTGAAAACCTGGCCTCTTTTAAAATAAACATTATTTCTGTTCTGCTTGGGCTTTATTTAACCGCTCCTCAAAAAGCTGTTAGTGGAGAGGAAGTTTCTTATGTTTTAGATTATATAAATAGTTCCGAAGAGGATTTTTCCAATTTAAAAATAGAAATAGATTACCCTTCGGGTTTTTATTTTAAATCTGCCCAGCCAAAGCCAAGCGAAGAAAACAATATTTGGCAGATTCAAGAATTAAGAAAGAATGAACGAGGGACTATTAGGGTTTTAGGGTCTCTAGAGGGACGCGAAGGGGAAAACAAAATCCTAACAGCTCGGATTACTAAAGGGGAAAATGGCAAGTTTTTGAAATACAGCCAGACAGATGCGATTATTCAAATTTCTGCTGCCCCCTTGCAGATTTCTTTATTTGTTAATGACGAAGAAAAAGAAAGGAATGTGAATTCCGGTGAAAAGTTAAACTATAAAATTAAGTTTGCAAATAATACAGACATAGCTTTAAGTCAGCTGGTTTTAAAAGTTTATTTTCAGGGCGAGATGTTTGATTTTAAAACCCTGCTCTTAAGAGAAAAAGGATTTTTTGACAGCTTAAACAATGTTGTTACCTGGAGCGCAGCCGGAGTTTCGTCACTGGCTCTTTTGCCGCCTGGCGAATCAGGGGAAGTAAATTTTATTGTATATGTTCGTAAAGATTTTTCAATAAATGATGCTGATGATAAAAATTTTCAAGTTTCCGCGCAAGTTGAATTAGAAACCCTAAATGTTCCTCCTCAATTTAATATAGATAAACTAAAAATAGAGAAAACCTTGAATTGTAAAATTAATACCAATGTTGTTCTTCAGGCAAAAGGATATCACAACGAAACAACTGCAAATATTGGCAACTTTGGCCCAATCCCGCCGCAAGTAAATAAAACTACTGCCTATACAATCCATTGGCAGATTACCAATGCCTTTAATGATTTAGAAAATATCAGAGTAACAGCAATTTTACCTCAGGGAATTGAATGGCGAAATGTTCATACGTCCCTTGGTGAAGGCGCGCAATTAGAATATAATGAACGAACTAAGCTAATAGTATGGAAAATTGATAAAATACCAGCAGCTACTGGATTTTTAATCCCTGTTTATGAATTGGTATTTCAAGTGGCTCTTACGCCCTCTGTTACCCAAGTCGGAATTACCCCGGTTTTGATTGATGAATCAAAGTTAAAAACAAAAGATATTTTTACCGGGGAAACTTTAGAATCTTTTGATATGGCTATTGCTACCGATCTTCCAGATGATTCCTCTGTGGGTTTTGGAATGGGGCAAGTGGTAGAGTAG
>CAYRSI010000094.1:0-2481 GCA_964426965.1 uncultured Candidatus Saccharibacteria bacterium | reverse complement strand
AAATAGCAAATGCATGACCAGCTTGACCAATGGTGCAATCAACAAAATTCTCACCAGATTTAGGGCTTAAGCACTCAATAACTTTATCTAAAAGAACAGGTTTATGCACAGACATTAAAATTTTTAAGTTAAACTAAACGCCGAGTTCGCCAAGGCGTTCAGCTATATTATCAACTTCTTTTTCAGTGCCTTGCTTAAATAAATTCCACTTGGCCTCATCCCAAATTTCTAAACGAGTATAAACACCAGCAATAACCACGTTCTTTTTTAAACCAGCATACTGCTTTAAATAATCAGGAATAAGTATTCGACCTAATTTATCTAATCTAGCTTCGCTGGCACCGGCTAACATAAGACGACTAAAACCTCTAGTATCTCGCTGGCCAAGAGGTAATTGGCTTAATTTCTCAACTAATTTATTCCATTGGCTTATAGGAAAAACAAAAAGACAGTTATCTAAGCCGCGGGTAATAACTGCCTTTGCGCCAAGTTCCCTTCTTAATTTGGAAGGAATAGCTAATCTTTTTTTAGCATCAATTGTGTGTTTGTACTCACCTATCAACATATTATAGATGTAAGCAACTTAGGAAATAACTTTTTAAATCTTTAATATATAAAAATAGAGTTATCCACATTTACAGTAAGTTATTAACATAGTTATCCACAATTACCCACTACAGTTTAATTTTACCCCACTCTAAATTTTTGTCAATACCAGACTTTTATTGTATTTTTTGCAATTTCCAAAATTAAAAATGGCTTAATTAAGCCATTCTTAAATATCTTCCCTTGACTTTTCCACAACTTATCCCCTATTTCGTCTCAATTTCCCGTTTTTGGTGATCAAAACAAACTTTAAATAAACTAAAGAACCCTTCTCTTCCTAAAATTCCGAATGGAGTTCCCAATTCATATGAAAAACCCACTTCAACTTCATGCTCCCACCCGCCTATATTTAATTTAACTTTATGAAAATAGCTGGTAAATTCATTGCCAGTTATTCCTTTACCTTTCATTATTTTTCCCTTCTTTACTTTTAAACCTAAGGACTCCCCTATTTTTCCATGAAAATGACAAAAATCTGCCCCGGAATCAACAAGGCAATAATAATGTCCAAAAGATAGGCCAATTTTAATTAAGGGAAGTTCAACGAACCTCCCTTTTTTGGCTGGTAATTTAACGTAAGGAAATTTCATTTTTGTGTTTTTGGAACAAAGCCCGAATAATCAGGCAGAGCCTGTAAAAGAATCGGTGATTCAATATTTTTCTCTTTAGCCTCATTCAATGCTTCTTTTGGATTTTTACCACAGCCAACAACCTGATTCTCTCCAGAACTTAAAGCCACCCAAAGTTTTTTCTTTGAGTAAGGTAAAAGAATTTTACTTAAATCCACTTTCTTCATACAATTTGATGGTAACAAATTCAATCTAAAAAGTCAAATTTTTTTGGGTTATTATTTTCGCCAATAATTTAATCGTATGATAAATCGTATGATTTTTTAAATGCCCTTATTTCGCAAAATTTGTCAGGGAATAATCGTAAAATAAAAATAACCCCCTATTCTTGAGGTATTTATCGTATTGAGGATTAAATTTAAGAATTAGCTTAAAAATTTATTTCTTCTTTTAAGGCAGATTTTTATAAAAACGAATTTATTCACACCAAATTTCTTCCCAATCTTTATGTTCTTTCTTTTCCTTTTCTATAACAAATTGAGGCACATTTTCTACTTGCCATTTCACCGAAGCATCCTTTATATTCCATCCACAACGTTCTGGATTTTCTTCCATATCATACCATTGGTCTTCGTATTTAATATAGAGATCCTCATCTCCCTCTGTAGTAGAACTCAATAATTTGTCGTCAGCCATTATCTTATAGGTAAGATAGGCAATCGATCCTTTGATTTGTATTTTGAGATCCGTTATTTCAATCGTTTTCCCACCTAAGAACATCAGTGCTAAATTCATCTCATCCGCAAACTTTTTATAGGGCATGGCTTCACGATAGTTCGGACTCTGGTATTCGTAAAGCTTCCTCCATTCCCCTTGATTGGAGAATCTAACGCTTTCGTTAATTAGGCTTCTTATCAAATCTTTATCGAATAACACTTCCTTTAAACTATCTTCTCTGCTTGTAGATTCTTCTCCGGGAAGTTTTTTCGTGATAAGATCGAGGCTTATAATGCTTCCTATAACCAAAACTATAACTCCAATAGTAATCCAAAGCCAAATTTTCTTCTTTTTAGTTTTCTTTTTCATAAATTTATTTCTTTTTCCCAGGCCAATCGGTAATTATTATCTTTCGACCGGAGCGTTTGAAAACAACTTTCTGATGTTCCCGCCATTTCAGAAAGCGGATGAATTCTATTGGGATGGAAACAGTGTAGCTTCTACCAGCTGGATTTTGAAGTTTTCTTATGTTCTCGTTTTTTCTCCTTGGCATAGATTTAATCGTACGATTAGTCGTACGATTCTTTTT
>CAYRSI010000093.1:0-2501 GCA_964426965.1 uncultured Candidatus Saccharibacteria bacterium | reverse complement strand
CAGTTTCTCTTTTTTCGGGGAGCTGAGTTTCAAGTGGACCAAATTTCTTTTCGTATTCATTAAGAGATTCACCCAGAAGTAAATAAATTCGTTTTGCATGTTTCGGTGAGACCTGAAACTGACGACCTTGATTCCCTGAAATCAATAGGAAATCAAAAATTTCTTCCCCAAAACGTATATTAACATTAGAGAGCGCATAAAGAATCGGGTCAAGATTAATTTTAATTTGTTTTTGTTCTTCTGCCATATTTTTAAAAATTTAATTTTAATATTCTTCGACTTTTTGCTTGAAATTGCCCAGTAATGGACCTTTATTCTCCCCTACCATGTATGATATGTCTTTAAAACATATTGGTTCGAATCCTAACCTCCCTCGAAAGACGAATAATGTTAGATTTTTTTATTTAGATTTTATAATCTTACTAACTTTAACCAATATAGCGCCTTTGGCAGGCAATCCTCTATTTTCTTTTAATTTCTTTACATATTGAACCCATTTCCCTTTTTTAAAATATTTACACCTCCCAAGAAATTGGTATCCTTCCCACCTCTTATCCCAAACTATTAATGCAATATTATTGTTTTTAAGGATGTTTTCTACTGTAATCTTCATAAAACTGTCAGTTACCAATATTTCATTGTTACTCATAACCTTACAACAAGCGACAGCGACAACATAAGGCTTGCCATCTTTAACAGTGGCAAGAGCCATAGGGTTTTCTTCAACTATCTTTTTAATCTTGGGGGTAATTTTCATTATTTCATTCTATCAAAAAACCGCCCTCTTTTGTAGTCGATATCTTAGAATATACCTATTTTAACTGTTGTGTAACCTTTTTTCGCCACTATTTGATTATACCGTATGATCCGGTTACTGGATCTAAAAATAAGAAGTTTTCTAGAGGAAAATATGAAAGCAGGCTAAAAACGATAACCGCAATGATTATAAAACTAAGGGATAAAATCTTGTATTTTGAAAAATCTCTTTGCCAAACTAAAATCTTATAGCTAGTTATATATCCAATAACAATTGCTAAGATAAAAATAAATATGTCTAAAAATAAGTTATGTTCAGTAAAAGCAGTGTAGCCGTAAAAGAAAACAACAATAAGAATCGGTATTATATAGATTTGTTTGGCTTTGGCAAGGAAAAAATTATTTCGATTTTTCCCGTAAGAAAAATATTCAATTATTCCAAAAATAAAAGCTGGCCAGAATGCAATCTTTAAATGCTCCCAGGTGCTCTCATTAACTGCGCCAAACAAAGCCACTGGTTTCAAAAAACCACTAAGTTCATAGATAAAATGTAAAAAGGAACCAGCCAGAACCGTAAAAATTATTCCCCCGATATGATAATAAAATATTTTTTTATTCATTTTTTGACTTACAATATACCTAGTCTGATTATTTTGCGACCCTGAGTCATCAATCCCATATTGTCTGACTATCCATAACTTATTTCGCCCTGTCTTATTTCAAGTATTTCTCAATATTTTGTAGATGTCCCTCGTAGGTCTTGGCAAGATGAATTATTCCCTCGCTATCGTGCAGATAATATAAATATTCGCTTTCTTCGGAGTTTATCACGGCGTCAATCGCCGCCAATCCCGGATTGCAGATCGGAGACGGCGGGCGACCTTTGTGGATATAGGTGTTATAAGGAGAATCGATTTTATAATCATCCGGCTTTATAACTGGCCACCAATTTCCCGGATCTCCTAAAGCGTACTGTATAGTTGCATCTATTTGGAATGGCATATCTTTCAGCCATCTGTTCCAGATTACCCCGGCGATTAAGAGCATCTCCTCTTCATTTGCGGCTTCTCTCTGGACTAAAGATGCCAAAACTATCAGAGTATCGTTTTTTATGTTTTTTTCTGCAGCTTCTTTGAATGAATCTGTCGTTTTCTCATTAAATTGGTTTTTCATTCTTTTTGCAACATCCGCACCTGTAAAATCTAAATTTAAAAGGTAAGTGTTGGGAAAGAGATAACCTTCGTTTGCTTCAACAAGAAATTCTCCTTTTGCAAGGTTACTCCAGTTCAGTTCTTTTTGCAGTTTTTCTGCGATTTCTGTCGCCCGCAGTCCTTCGGGTATGACCACCCATTTTTGATATGCATGATTCACAAGTGTATCCGCCAACTGCCAAGCATCCATTGCTTTGGAAGCCATATATCCGCCCGGCTCTATTTTTCCTTCCCACCCTTTTCTTTTTAATACAAACTTAAATGCCCATTCGCTTCTTATATATCCTTGCTCTTTTAATTTGGGAATAAGTTCTTCTTCGGTTGTATCGAGATTAATAACAACTCTCTCCATTTCTAATTCTCTTTCCGGACCCGAAAACAAAAAATGATATATTCCAACAAGAATCCCTATCAGTAATATTATTGCACCTACTATTACGATTTTCTTATTTCTACTCATAGTTTCTTAATAAAACGGCACTTTTTGTTGGCATATAATTATTCTCGATATACTGTCTGATAATATACCTTGTG
>CAYRSI010000092.1:0-2552 GCA_964426965.1 uncultured Candidatus Saccharibacteria bacterium | reverse complement strand
CCCCGGGTCAAAGGTTGCTAAGCACCTATCCGAGGCTTATCGCAGCCACGCCACGTCCTTCATCGGCTCCTGATGTCAAGGCATCCACCGTATACCCTTGAATAATCACATTTATTCCACACATAAGTATTTATGTGTGAGATTATAGACTAGCAATTATTAATTGCTATCACGTATTTACTTTTAAATGAACTAAAAATACCGCTTAGAAGGCGGTATTTTTTTATCCGACCTGCCTATGCAGGCGAGGTTATATAAAATAACTCGGATTTTTCAACCGCTTTCTAAGTAAAAATATGTATATAATTTATTCATAAAATATCTAAAATCTACTATCATCTATGATGATAGCACGCTGCGAAATCTTGTCAAGTCCCTTGTCTATTTTCCTCCAATATCTCTCCTTAATTTCTCCAAAAACCTTGCTGCGTGATCTCTTCCTCCTAACCCAAAAGCAAGACCGCCGGCTAATGCCAACATTCCAACCAAACCCATGACAAGAGTGTTAATTAAAGTTACAGCAATACCAAGTTGAGTTAAAGCTACAACGAATCCAAAAACTAAAACTGCCCATTTGGTTAATCCGCTTAAAAGCCCTGCTGCCTGCAAACCAGCTGCTTCTACACTGGCCCTAACTAATTTTTGCAAGAAACCAGCTACTATCACTGCTACTAATAAAACCACAATTGCTACTACTATATTGGGAATATAATAAAGAATCCCTTTTAGAAATTCGGTAATCTGATAAAGACCGAGAATATCAGCGGCTGCCATCAAAAAGACAATAATAAAAAACCACTTTACTAATTCCTCAAAAAATTTCCCAGAATCAAGCTTTAATTTTGTTTTTGCCAAAGTTTTTTTAAACCCTACTTTAGCCAAAAATAGATCAAGCTTGATAATCCTTATTATTCGATTGGCTAATTTGCCCAAAGCAATAGCAATAAGCCAACCAATAATAAACACGATTAAAGCAGCTAAAAGAATGGGTAAAAACCCTACAAAACTAAGCCAAAGGGTATTTAATGAAGATAATATAACTTCTAACATATATTTTTGTTAATTGTTAACTGTTAATAATCGACCTTTTACTAATTTCAATTATATCATAAATAATAAAAAAGCACCTGTGGATAGCCCAGCACTTTTTAATAGAATAGTGGACCGTGCGAGACTCGAACTCGCGACCTCCGGTATGCAAAACCGGTGCTCTAGCCAACTGAGCTAACGGCCCTCATCTAAAAATATACCACTTTTATTCTCAAAATTCAAGGATTTTGGTATACTTAAGCTATGAAAACAAAGAAAAAAATCATATTATATTTCGGAGGAGGTGCCATGTCTGGTATCTTTGGCGCTGGAATAATCACAAAACTCCAGGAAATGAACTTTTATAACAAAATAGAGGCAATATATGGAACATCGGCAGGAGCAATTATTGGAGCATACTTTTTAACAAAACAATCAGAATTGGGTTCTTCAATCTATTATGAGAACTTAATTAAAGATTTTATTCTCCCTGGTAATATCCCGTATGGGTTTTTTCAAAGACTCTGGAATGGATATATACATAAAATACCAAAAAGAAAAATTATTAATGCTCTTGATATTAATTATCTTTTTAGCATAATTAAAAATAAAAAAATCTTAGATATTAAAAAATTAAAAAAACAAAAAATACCTCTTTATGTAAAACTATTAAATCTTGATACTGGAAAAATTAAATACCTTGATGCCAGAGAGGGAAATACTTTAAAAATCTTAAAAGCTGCTGTAAGTATAATTCCGTATTGGTTTTTTTCTGAAAAAATTGATCGTCACCAATACGCTGATGGAAATATAAAAGAAATAATCGGCTTAAATTATCTTCTTAAAAAATATCCAAATCATAAAATTGTGGTTGTTTTGAACTTTATACGCGAAAAGGGAATTAAGCATTATATAGCCAACTTATTAGAAGCAACTGCTGCGAGAGCAATAAATAAACGCTTATTCAAATTCATTAGACTTAAAGAAAAACTATCGAAAAAAGATATTGAATTATCAGCAAGACACAAAAGAGTATTATTAATACATCCGCCAGAAAATGACCCAGACGACATACGAACAACAAATCGTTCAGAATTGTTAAAAATATATAAAATAGGAAAAAAAGAGGCAGAGAAAATTAAAGAATTTGTAAAAAAATAATTTGATTTGACTAAAAAACAAAAGCGCCCATACTGTTGGGTGCTTTTTGTAATATAAAATGGGCATGCCAGGATTCGAACCTGGGACCTCGTCGTTATCAGCGACGCGCTCTAACCAACTGAGCTACATGCCCAATTTATCTATATAACAAAAACTGGCCTCCTACTCGAGGGTTACCAGTTTTTGTATATTTTTAATATACTTATGCCTTGCCTAAAATTCTGTACATTCCAGTTCCGCAAACAGGACAAGTTCCCTTCAAGGCTTTTCGAGCACCGCCTTTTCCTTTCATCTTGACTTCCTTGGAATCTTTAATCACCTGCTTTTTTCGGCATTTGACACAGTATCCAGTCATTCCTTCT
>CAYRSI010000091.1:0-2656 GCA_964426965.1 uncultured Candidatus Saccharibacteria bacterium | reverse complement strand
TTACTTAAAATATTTCCTCTTATTAGCATTATGCTCTTCAAGGGTTTTGGAAAAAATTGTTGTTCCGATTTTATTTCGCCCCCGCTAATGCTCGCTTAATCATGAATAAAATATTTTCATTGGCATTTTGATAAATAATCTTAATAGTCGGATGATGATTCTGCCAAACTCGAAAGACCTCATCAGCAAATGCTTGACCAACAGTTTCAATATTTTTAAAGTCAAGAATTATTGTTTTAAATTTATTTAGTCCGCTTAAAACTCTTCTTGCTTGAGAACGAGAAATATAAGCATTGTCCATTTTATAAAGATCAATAGTTACTTTTGTTTTGCTAAACTCAAATGCCTCGCCAGCATATTCTCTAAACACCTTAGTTAGATCTCTTTTGGATTGCTTGGAAATCTCAAATTTTACTTTTGTGCCTTTTATTGGTTTAATATCTTTAATAAAAATATCATTTAGCTGATTATTAAAAATTAATTTCTTTTTTGAGCCTTGAATAATTAACTTATCAGCTACTTTTGAGGTAAAAAATATCCCCTCACCGGTATGTTCTTTAGGCGCTGTAGTCTCTTTGCCTTTTAAAAGATCCTGAATTGCCTCAAGTTCATTGTTTAATTTCTTTTTTTTCATAATATTACTAAAAATACCAATTCCAAAATCAATCACTTCGAAATTAATACCGATGCCGTCTCCTTTCATAGTAACGATAACTTTTTCTGAACGAGAGTGTTCAATGGCATTGTTTAACATTTCAGTAAAAGCATAGCCAAGAATAGCACTAACATTTTTTGGCAAATTTAAAAAAATCCCAGTATCTTTTTTTACTCTACTTAAAACTATATCTTCGGAAAGATTAATATTTCTTAAAATACGCCGAATATTCAGTGTTTCCTTTTTGACTTTTTTGATAATATCTTTTTTCGCAGGGATATAATAAGCTTTATTCGCTTTTCCAATTAACACAATTTTTCCCTCATTCCTCAATTCCTGGAAAAATCGATTTATGTAGGTGCGCGAAAATCCAGTTACTTTTACAATATCAGCAACTTTGAGTTTTCTATTCTTTGCTAATCCTTTTAAAATCAAACCTTTGATATTCATAATCTGTCCCCAAAAATGTTGACCAAGGATGTTGACAACTTTATTATATTTAACAATTTTAAAGTTGTCAACAAATTATTGCAATATTGGATTTAATCAAAAATATTTCCTCTTATTAGCATTATGCTCTTCAAGGGTTTTGGAAAAAATTGTTGTGCCAGTTTCCGGGTCAGTAAGGAAAAAGTTATAATCAGTATCTTTGGGATAAATTGCAGCACGAATTGCTGAGAGACCGGGATTGTTTATTGGAGTTGGCGGTAAGCCGATATTTAAATAAGTATTATAAGGAGATTCAATCCGGGTTTCCTCAACAGAATAACGCCATTTATCTATTTCTAAAATATAAGCAATGGTAGCGCAGGATTGCAAGGGATAATTATTCTCTAATCTTTTCCAAAAAACTCCTGAAACAACAGCCATGTCTTCGTCACTTTTAACCTCCCTTTCCAAAAGAGAAGCCATAATTAAAATATCGTAGAGGTTCTTCTCGCGCCTTTTTATTTCTATTTTTAAATCTTCAGTTACTTTTTTATCAAAATTATCTCGCATTTTTTTAATTATTTCTTCAATAGATGCTTCTTTTTCAAAATAATAAGTATCAGGAAATAAATAACCCTCTAATTCTCTTGATAATTTTTCATTCTCGGCTATCATGCCCGAGCTTAACAACCGCTCCTCTATTTGTCTATTTGTCCAGCCCTCGGGAATAGTTATCTTGACCCAATCCTTTATTACTTCACCGTTGATTATCTTCTCAATGATTTCAGGAATTGCCATTGAAGGACTTAAGCTATATTTTCCTGCCTGAAGATTTCTTGTTTCTCCTTTTAGCCACGCATAAAAAACAAAAACTGATTTGCTGTTAATTAATCTCTGTTTTTTAAGATTTTCAGCTATTTTTTCCAAACCCTGACCCTGTTCAACGGTAAAAATCTTCTCCTCTGTATTTTTACTAAGCGGAGTTTCAAGCTGATAATAAACCACTAATAAAAACACAAGGGCAACTATTAGACAAATATCGAGAATTATTAGAATTGTTCTTGCTTTTTGAGTCATTAATGAATAGAATTTAGAATCTAGAATTTGGAATCTAGAAACTAAAATTTAGAATTTAGAATGCTTTTTGTCTTTGCGATAAAGGCGTTTAATAACTTATGAACATTTATTACCTGTTCAACAGTTTCGTCAAACTCTTTTTGTTTCAAATAATCTAAATCTTTGGCTATTAAAAGTTGATTTTGCAATTCGGTTAATGAGCCAAGGGCCATATAATAAAACCGCAATTTCTCTTTAAAGCTCTGCCTTGAAAATCCCTCGGCGATATTCGAAGTGATTGAAACTACGGCTCGACGCATTTGATTTATTAGACTAAAAAGTTCCTCCTTGGGAAATTCCTTGGTAATTTTATAAACCAATAAAACTAACTTATGTGCTTCTCGCCATACTTGCAAGTCCGTAAATGATTTAATTTTCTTGTTTTCTAAACCCATAATTATTCTAGATTCTAGATTCTAGATTCTAATCTTTTATCAACGGAACAAAAGCAAAACC
>CAYRSI010000090.1:1329-2686 GCA_964426965.1 uncultured Candidatus Saccharibacteria bacterium | reverse complement strand
AATTGATATACTATCTATGCAAGTATTAACCCAATCTGTTACATCAATAATCATATTCATATAATACATTATTGTATCATAATGGATCGAAAAAGGTATATAAATAGGATCTATGGGTGGTGTGTTATTGTAAGTAAGTGTATTTTCATCCCAATCTTGAAAGAACTTAATTGGATACCATATACTCTCTGGATAAAATGTAGTAAAATGTAGTCGTATCTCTACTTTTTCATAGATTTCTGGCTTCTCTAAAAGACTGAAATTAAAGAAAGCTATAAAATGTTCCCATGTATAATCATCTGCTCCTACTTTCCAATATTGTTCATTACCAAAATTCGTTTCTGATTCCATATCACTAATATAAGTATCTGCATTACAAAGAGTCTCTATTTCAATTAAAGTAAGACCAGCT
The DNA here is from genome assembly GCA_964426965.1 of uncultured Candidatus Saccharibacteria bacterium. Taxonomy (GTDB): domain Bacteria; phylum Patescibacteriota; class Minisyncoccia; order RBG-13-40-8-A; family JAUWHN01; genus CAYRSI01. Next base: position 2,274 of record CAYRSI010000090.1, on the reverse strand, counting down.
AAAAGTGTTTCATATATATTTAAAAGATCATCATAAGCAATTTGAAGTGTATCGTAAGCAATTTGAAGTGCTATTAAAGTATCATTAAGATTATTATAATTAACCATAAGATCATTAAAAAGCTCTGTAAGATTATCATAAGAACCAAGAAGTACATCATATTCATCTAATAAATCATTATAATCATTCCCTAATTCACTATATTCTCCTGTTAAGTTAAAATATTTTTCATCAAGTACATTAAAATCATATAACAGCTCTAAGTAATCAATATATAAATCATCATAATCTTCAGATAATTCATTATTTCTATCAGTTGTTAATATAACCGAAACTCCTAATACTCCTGCTAATATACATGCAACTACTAATGACATAGAAAGTGCAAATATTTTTTTATTTTTTATAAATCTATTTTCTTCACTCATTTTTTAAACCTTTTTTATTTAAATTTATTTTCTGTCTGTTTTCTCAATCGAATCGATTAAAAATAAACCAAAAAATAAAAAGAATTATATCAGAGCATTCAATTTCAGAAAAAAATCTCTTATAAATTCGATAAAGTCCTTTGCGACCCCATTTACTACTTTCAAAATATCTATCAAAATAAGGCTCATAAAAATAAATCCGATAAGCAGAACGATTATTGCAAAAATGGTTAATCCTGACACTATTTTTTTACGATTAAGCATTTTTACCTCTTTTTAAGGGTTTTTTTTGTTTTTTTAACCTCTCCCTTTCTTGTATTGCTCTTGCTATTGCCTTTTTATAGAAAAGGGCTTCATCATCAGCAAGATTCTTTTTTGTCAATTTTCCCCTCCTTTTTTCTATTTAATTTATGATAAAGTGTAGCTGTATGTGTTTTTTCTCTCTCTTCTTTTGTATCTTCCCAATGTTTCTTAAGGTCCTTTTCTAAGGAAGTTATAAATTCACTTTTCTTTTTTG
>CAYRSI010000090.1:0-1229 GCA_964426965.1 uncultured Candidatus Saccharibacteria bacterium | reverse complement strand
ATTAAACCAAAAAAATTATAAATTTTTAAATTTTTCTTTAAGTCTATTATATTCTTCTATCTTTTTAGGTGGTAAATGATCATTTTCATAATCCCATTTAAGAGCCTCATATATCTTATAATCAGGATCATGTTTAAGGGGTTTATTATCATCTAATTCTGCTTTATCAATAACATGTTTATATTCCTGATATCTATTGTAAGGTTCATTAAGGCGTAATCTTACTAAGACGAGAGATATGCCCCATTTTTTGGCAAGTATAATTTTTATATTATCATTATAACAATTATCCCCAACATTATAATACGTATCGTTGATTCTCAGTAAATTTATATAGATTAGACCTTTATGATGACATCTATCACAGCTAATATCCGTATAAACATTATTAATTGTTACTCGTTCAATATATTGGATATCATCAGTTTCTAATAACCTATTATCAAAGTTCTCTTTTGCTTCAAATTTATCATCATCATCAATAGACATTTTCTTTCTTTAGATCCTCGAATTTCTCTTTAAGTTGTTCTATTCTTCTCTTAATATAATCGTCAGGATGTTTATATTTCATATCAACTTCTGCAATTTCTTGTTCAAATGTTTCAAAATCGATTTTATTGTCCCATAAGCGATTCAATACTTCTAATCTTGCATCATACCACGCAGGATTTTTCTCTTTGAGAGTCATCAGATCATCCCCTTTATTTGTATTTTTCTTCATATTCTTTTAGCATTGAGTTTAATTCTTCTTTAGCTTTCTTTATATTCCCTTTCTGAAAATCTGTTTTTTCAAATTCCATAACTAGTAAGTCTTGTTGTTCCTCAACCCAATTAATCTCATTAATCTTTTCTGTTTTTTGTTTTGTAATCTCCTTTTTCTTTTCAGTATATTCAGTTTCAAGCTTTTTAAGTTTCTCTCTTAAAGGGTTCATTAATTTATCATATTCAATTTTAAGTTCTTTTAATTGATTATCATAGTTTTTGGTATCTAATGTTTCATAAAGTACTCCCAATTCAGTTAGGATACGTTCTGGACTTTCATCTTTCCATTGAGAATACCTTTTTGTTATGTCTTTTGATAATGCGTTAAGTGTTGCTTCCGATTTTTTCATGGCATTTTCAAAATTCTTTATTTTGTCTTTATGATTCTCTATCTTTTTATACAGCTTTTCCATCTCTTCTACTTGCTTTCTTAACTTAACCTTTTCTTCTGCTATTTTGAGTCTTTC
>CAYRSI010000089.1:0-2756 GCA_964426965.1 uncultured Candidatus Saccharibacteria bacterium | reverse complement strand
TTCGGGTTTTAACTCTAAGGTGTTGGTCTTGGTACCTTAAAGCGAGACTTTCGGGACAACTCTAAGAAACTAACGGTAATACCAAAATCCGTACTTTCAAAGTACGTTTTTTTGTTGAGTTGATTTTTAATTCAATTTCTGCTATATTATTGCTGTATGGCAATTCCTCAAAAAGTAATTAAATTTCTTGAGAGGGCTAAGGTTAAATACGAACCGATAGAGCACAAGACAGTTTATACTGCCCATGATAAGGCAGCGACTTTAAGGGTTCTGGAAAAAATCGTTGGCAAGACCCTGGTAATGAAGTTTGACCGAAATGTGGGCTTAGTTTTAATTCCGGCAAACAAGAATCTTGATAAGGTAAAATTTAAAAAAATAGCAAAAGCAAAAAAGGTTGATTTTGTAAAAGAGGCCTGGATGAAGAAAAATTTGAAAGGAGTAAAAGTTGGAGCAATTCCAGCCTTTGGTAATTTATTTAAATTACCAACTTTTGTTGAGAAATCTTTATTAAGAAATCCCAAAATTATTTTAAACTCCGGCGATTATAATTTTTCGATAAAAATTAGTAGTATTAATTTCAAGAAATTAATACCCGACCTAATAACTGGAAGTTTTGGAAAAGCTAAAAAATAATTTGGGCAGGTAGTTCAGTGGTTAGAACGCTGCTCTGATAAAGCAGAGGTCGGAGGTTCGATTCCTCCTCTGCCCACCAGATTCTCTGGGCCCTTAGCTCAATGGCAGAGCATCGGTTTTGCATACCGAAGGTTGGGAGTTCAAATCTCCCAGGGTCCACCAAATAAACTCTGAAAGTGTTTTTTAAAAAAATTAAAAAACCCATTTATCCAAAAACTTATCCACAGGGTAGTTTTTTTATTTTCTTGTATAATAAAATAATCTCTAAAGGTCGAATATTTTTATTAATCAACGAAAAACGAATTCATTGCGGATATATGAATTTGTAGATTCGTAACGGGTTCGCTATTCAATGATTTTATGGTTTTAGATTGGGCCGATGTTACTATCCAAGCTCTTCAAAATCTTTGGCAAGGATTTTTAGGATTTATTCCGCTTTTGGTTGGCGCAATTATTGTTTTTATTATTGGTTGGTTTATTTCTGTCGGAGTAGGGAAGTTAATCAGCGAAATTTTAAAGAAGATAAGATTTAATCAGATTTTTGAAAAAGGAGGATGGAAAGAGGCTTTAGAAAAAGCAGAAATTAAAGTTGACGCTTCAGGATTTATTGGAGCTATTTGTAAGTGGGTTTTGGCTATTGTTTTTCTTTTGGCAGCGGTAGAAATTTTAGGATTGGTTCAATTTGCTGATTTCCTAGTTAAGGTTCTGGCTTATTTGCCAAATGTGATTGTCGCTGCTCTTATTTTTGTGGTTGCAGTAATTATAGCTGATATTTTAGAAAAGGTGGTAAGGGCACTAGTGGAGGGAGTTAGAGTGGGTTATGGTCAGATAGTGGGAACGATTGTAAAGTGGTCAATCTGGATTTTTGCTATTTTGGCTATTTTGATTCAGTTGAAAATTGCTCCTACTCTCTTACAGACCTTATTTACCGGTTTTGTAGCTCTGATTGCCCTAGCTGGTGGTATTGCCTTTGGCCTGGGGGGGAAAGAAGTGGCAGCTGAGCTTTTGCAAGATTTAAAGAAGAAGCTGAAAGGATAAAAAATAAAAAAAAGTTAAAAGTTTCAAATCAAAAGTTAAAGTTAATCTACAAAGCTTGACAAAGCTTTTAAGATTGTTAAGATTAGTTTAGTATGCAAAATTTAATGACTATTTTGAACAAAGGAAGCGGTTAAATTCTAAGACCTTTTGTTTAAGTTCTTAGAAATTGCTTCCCCAGAAGCGATTTTTGATTGATTCGAAGGAACAGGAAAGAACCTTGAAAAGTGAAAAATGGAGTGGTTATTAATTGCTAGCCAAAAATTGCATTAATTAAGGGCAGATGGTGGATGCCTTGGGATATCGAGGCGATGAAGGACGTGGCGTGACTGCGATAAGCCTCGGGAAGGTGTCTAGCAACCTTTGATCCGGGGATTTCCGAATAGGGAAACCTGATTCGCTTTCAGCGAATCAGCCCTGTCGAATGACGGGGCGGCGAACCCGCTGAAGTGAAACATCTTAGTAAGCGGAGGAAAAGAAAAAAATCACAGTATTCCCTTAGTAGCGGCGAGCGAAAAGGGAAGAGCCCAAACCTATCGTTCGTGCCTCGCTGCGTTCGGCACGAACGCCGAGCATAGCGAGGCGTGAGCGATGGGGGTTGTAAGGAAATATTGTCTGGAGCCGAGCACATAAATTTTTATGTGCCTGGTTCAAGAGGGAGAACACTTAGGTAAAGTTTCGTTAGTTGAATGACCCTGGAAAGGGCAACCAAAGAGGGTAATAGTCCCGTAAATGAAAACGACTTTATGCTCCTTGATATTTTACTTAAGTACCTTGGGAAATGAAAATCCTGAGGGAAGCAGGCCGGACTACCGGCCAAGGCTAAATACTACGATATCACCAATAGTGAACCAGTACCGTGAGGGAAAGGTGAAAAGTAGCGAGGTGATCGCGGTGAAATAGAACCTGAAACCATTTTGCCCACAAGGAGTCGGAGCCCCCACACCTATCGGGGATCTCATCGAACATAAAGTTCGATGACGAGCGAATTTGTTTTACAAATTCGCATATCCCCAATAGGTGTGGGGGTGACGGCGTGCCTATTGAAGAATGAGCCAACGAGTTTGAGTACATAGCTTGTCTAAATC
>CAYRSI010000088.1:0-2791 GCA_964426965.1 uncultured Candidatus Saccharibacteria bacterium | reverse complement strand
CTTTAAACATTTTTTTAAGTATATCATATTTTTATTTTTAGTAAAAATTTAACAAAAACAAAAATAAAAATAAAAATAATGTGGAAAGATAAAAATTTTAATAGTATAATAAAAAACAGTATAAGCAATATCGCATCCCGCATCTTGCATCTTGCATTTTTATCTTGTATTTAAACTTGCAACTCGTAACTTGTATCTTGTACTAACGACTATTCACTATTCACTAACGACTAAAAAACAGGAGGTTTTTTAAATGACAGAAATACAAGAAGAAGAAATTGATTTACGTGAATACATCAATGTATTACTAAAAAGAAAAGGTGTAATTATCTTAATTTTTCTAATTGCAGTAATTACCGCCGCTCTGGTAAGCTATTTTTACTTAAAACCTGTTTATGAAGCAAGTACTATCTTAATAATCTCCAAACCAAAATATCAAGTGGAGCTCGAACCTAAAATACAAACCCAATTTACCCCGGAGGTGTCTTTAGCAACTTATGAAAGTTTAATAAAAGATAGAAAAATTGAAGAAGAAGTAATAAAGAAATTAAATCTGGACCAACCACCTTATGAATTGACTCCTGATAATCTACAGAGAATGATCACTATTGAATCACTAAAAAATACCAATCTTATAAAAATGAATTTACAAGCTGATGAACCAAAATTAGCCAAAGACATAGCCAACGTATGGGCAGGACTATTTGTAGAAAAAAATAAAGATCTTAATTTACAGGAGAGCAAAGAAGCTCAGGGGTTTATCGAAGAACAACTAAAAATTTCCGACCAAAATCTTTCTAAAATTGAAGAAGAAATCCGAGAATTTAACGAAACCAACAATATTGATGCTATGGATAAAGAAATTACCGCAAAACTCGACAAAATTATGGCGAATGAATTAAGACTAGCTGATGTAAAGATTACTATCAAAAAAGAAGAAGCAAATATAGAGAGAATATTTCAGCAACTATTGCAAAAGAGAGTAGAATGTTATCAATCTAAAAAAGCTGATCTTGAGTTATCTATTTTTAAAGAAGAAACAAACCTTTCTCAAATACAAAAACAATTAGAAGAACAGGATAAGATCATTACTTTATCTAAATCAATTATTGAGGATCAATTTTACAAACAATTAATAGAGAAAATAAGTAATTCTGACTCCATCGCTTTGAATGAGTTAAAATTAGACAATGAGGAGTTAAATCCTCTATTTACTGGATTAAAAAATAAACTAAATAATAATATTTTATCCCTAAAAAACAAAGAAGCTGAGAATCAAAAATTAACTGAGATTATTGCTTTTTTAGATATCAAGTTACAAGAGGTAAATTTATCTCAAGATGAACAAGTACAAACTGCAGAAATAGAAAACTTAATTAGTATAATTGATAAAACCTTATTTGAGATAAGCAAAGTAGATGTTTCCAGTTTCGAAGATGCAGTTTCTCGAAATTTAAAACAAAGATTAGTTGATGGCATAATTTTAATTAAAAGTTTGGATGCAGAAATGCTGCAATTAAAAGAAAATGTTAATGGGGCATGGAAAAGGGTAAATTTGCTAAAGCAAGAATTGGCTCAAGAGAAATTAACTCAATCACGCCAAGAGAGAGAATACAACACTGCCAAGGGAGTTTATGATGTTCTTTCTCAAAAAAATGAGGAAGTCAGGATTGCTGTAGCTACAGAATCAGGATTAGTCAAGATTGCCAGCCTGGCCTATGAACCAAGATTCCCAATTAAACCAAATAAAAAACTAAACATCCTAATAGCTGGCGTCCTCGGTCTATTTATAGGCATCTTTGTAGCCTTCTTCCTCGAATTCTGGCAAAAAGGGAAATAAAATCTGTCATTGCGAAGCGACGAAGCAATCTCTAATTCAAAGAAATGTAGGGGCTCAATTCATTGAGCCCGTCTGTTTCTTCTGTCATTCCTGCGAAAATTTGCATATTTCTAAAGATTTGATATTATAAAATATATTAGATATTAAATTAATTATATTTTTGACATTAAAATTTTAAGAATTCTAACAGTTAAATAAAATTTTTATCTGCTATTATATTATAAGCCAGAAGGAGGAGGAAAGGTGAATACATCTTATAAGGTTAGCGTGATTATTGAGAAGGATAAATATGGTTATTATGCTTATTGTCCGGAATTAGAAGGTTGTCAAACACAAGGGGATTCTTTAGAGAAGGTTTTAAACAATATAAAAGAGGCTATCGAACTATATTTAGAAACATTATCAAAGGATGAAATAAAAACTTTTTTAAGTAAAGAAATTTTAACCACCTCTTTAGAGGTGCGAGTTGGCTAAATTACCGAGATTAAAAGCTCAGGAAGCAGAAAAATTGTTGTTTAAGGCTGGGTTTAAAATGGTTAGAAGCAAAGGCAGTCACAGGATATACAGAAAAGGGGATAGAAGAATAATTATACCTTTTCATACAGGCAAGATATTGCATCCCAAGATTGTTAAACAAGTTCTAAAAAGCATAAATGATTAATAAATTAAAAAAGATAAGCCCCTACTTTAAAAAAATAGCTTATCTTTTTTTCTAAAATCGTATAATAGGTATCTTACCTATCATTTCCGAAATGTAAGGGTTTGATTCATCAAACCCGAGTATTAAGGGGCGGATGAATCCGCCCCGTCTGTTTCTTTTGTTGTTTCCACTCCTTCTTTTGTCATTCCCTCGAAAGAGGGAATCTATCTTGGTCATTGTAAGGGAGTGAAACGACCGAAGCAATCTGGAGCAGCCGTCAAGGCTGAGAATCTAATGGAGTGAAAGTCTCC
>CAYRSI010000087.1:0-2796 GCA_964426965.1 uncultured Candidatus Saccharibacteria bacterium | reverse complement strand
TAAAAAGTTTTTCAGAAAATATAGGTCTTCTTTTATTTTTCTCAATAAAATATACCCCGTCCCGGGTAAAAGATTTGACTAATGTTCCATCGGGATAATTTGTTTTTACAGAAGAAGGAAATAAATCTAACTGGCTTTTATTTAAAACAACGACCTTTTGGGAATCTGCTCCTTTTTTCATCTGCAAGACTACCCCGTTTTTTATAGAATAAACCCCTGAATCACCCTTGGCAGTATAAACATAGTTTTTATATTTTAAATAAAGTTCACCAGCTTCCTGGCGAACTCTTTTAAGATTCACTAATCCGGGATCAGAATTTCCTTTTTCAATGTCACCATGACCAACTACTACCGGTCCAGTATAAACAGAAGTGAGTCCGCCTTGAGATATATCACAACCAGAATTCTTTCCTGCCTTGCCGGCAGGCAGGTTAGGGCTGTGCCAAATTTCTGAGGTATGACTCATATCCCTAGAATCTAAATCATTAGTGGCCGCAATCCAAGCAACTAACCTGGTCAAACTTTTATACATTACCTCCGGAAGATCTACGTTTTCATAATTACCCATTAAAAGAATACCTGCTGATCCAAGATTAAAATTGTCGCATTTTCTGGTGTAATAAGTATGAGCGCCCCGGACACCATTTCCTCCGTAGCGGCCTTCATAAATATTTCCCCAATAATCAATTATGTAATGATAACCAATATCTCCCCAGCCCCGAGTAACAGCATGATAACGGTAAATATTTTGAATAAGGGTGATTGGACTAATTTTTTTATCATTACAACCCGCATGCCCAACATTACAACCCATATCGTGAACAATAATTCTGTCAATGGAAAAATAATCTGGCGGAGAATTTCTTTCCTCATCCTGTTCTAACGGAAACTCTTCTGGGTACCAATCTAAAACACTCCTAAGTTCAGCGCTGTTTTCCCAAGTGTTTCTCGGTAAAATTACCGGAACTACAGAATCTTTATAAACCTGAGAACCAAGGCTTGTATTAAAATCCTGTCCAGCTGCTAAAAATACTGGAACAAGCAAAAAAAATAAGTTAAAAACTAAGATTTTCGTAAATAAATTAGTCATTTTCTTATCTTTAAGATATCAAAGATTAACCTTTTCGTCAAAGATTAAAAGCCCTTTCCGCAGTATTGCAAAAAGGACTTTTAATATATTTTAAGTAAAGTTCTATACCTCCTTTTTTTCTTCCCCGCCAAAACCTTCAGATTCAGGCTCGCCCGCCTGAATGTCCTCCGGACTTCCTGCCTCGCCGGCAGGCAAGTCGACGGGTTCTTCCTTTTTCTCCTCCACAACTGGCTCAGGTTCCCCGCCCAAATCCGCCTCTGGCGGAATTGTGGCGGGTCCGCCTGCTTGCTCTTGGCTTACGGGGGGTTCAGCAATAGGTTTTTCTGTAGCAATAGGCTCTTCTATAGTAGTCGACTCAACAACTTCTGGAGGAACAGTTTCTGTTTTCAGGGCTTCTGCGGTTGGAACTGTCTCTGCTGGTTTTTTCTTTTTAACCAAAAAGAAAAGAATAACAGCTAAAATGATAATTAAAGCAATAATAATATAAAGAGTCATAAGTTACTTGTCCTAAACCCGTCCGGGTCGGGCTAGGGTTACTTGTTACTTGTTAATATCCGACCTTTAGAAAGTCAAGCTTCTTTTAATATTATTTGATTCTAGGATAGCATAATTACTTATGCTTATCAAGTAGAATTGTGGATAACGTATAAATGTCCCCTGCTCCCATTATTAAAACTAAGTCTTTTTTTTGGATATTCTCTAAAAGAACCTTCTTTGTCTGTTCCAAATCCTTAGTAAAAATTGATTTAATTTTTTGTTTTTTTAATTCTCTAACTAAATCTTTTGAGCTAATTTTCTTTTTTACTTCTCTACCAGGAACATCATAAATTTCATTTAGAATAACAAGATCTGCCTTATTAAAAGCACCGGTAAATGACTTAAAAAGCCTTGTTGTTCTATCAAAATGATGCGGCTGAAAAACAACTATTAATCTTCTTTGAGGATAAAATTCTTTAGCTGCTTTTAGGGTTTCTTTAACAGCTGTCGGATGATGGGCATAATCAGAAATAAGTGTTATTTTCGGCGTAAATCCGCGTAGATATCCGCGTTTATCTGCTTCTATAAGTTCAAATCTCCGCCAGATACCTTTAAAGCTGGATAGAGCTCCGTTGACTATCCCTGGTTTAATTCCAAGCTCCAAGGCGCAAGTACTAGCTGCTAAGGCGTTATAGATATTAAATCGACCAGGAACCTGAAGAGAAAAATAAAAATCAGATTTTATACTATAGCCCACAGTTTTACATTTGGTTGATTTTGCCATCTCTATACAATTCCTATCGTCAGCGTTAAATATTAACAAACCATCCTTAGGCAACTTGCCAACATATTCTTTAAATGTGTTCTTCAAATTCTTGAAAGTTTTATAATAATCAAGATGATCTGGTTCAAGATTGGTTAGAACAATTACTTTTGGGTTTAGCTTGAGCATGTGTGCTCTCCATTCACAGGCCTCAACTACAAAATATTTACTTTTTCCCATTCTTACGTTTTCGTCAAATCCTCGGTGCTTTATCTTACTACCAACAATTACGGTTGGATCAAGTCCGGCCTTTACCAAAATTACTCCCAGCATAGCAGTGGTTGTACTCTTGCCATGGGTCCCGGAAACTGCAATTGTATGCTTGTCTTTACTAATCACTCCCAAGGCTTCGGGATAACTTAATTGCTTAATTTCTAATCTAGCAGCTTTTTTCATTTCAGGAATT
>CAYRSI010000086.1:0-2868 GCA_964426965.1 uncultured Candidatus Saccharibacteria bacterium | reverse complement strand
ATTTTTTTAAATTAAAACTATGAGGTAGAAACTCAAAACATTTAACCAGGAGGTATCATAATGCTTAATACTACTAAAAGGTTTGGTTCGTATCTTTTTGCTGCACTTGCAATTATCTCCCTGCTTGGACTAAACTGTGGCAAAAGTGGAGATGGAAAGGCTAAGAAACTCACCTTGAAAATGGGACACTGTCTTGATACAGGACATCCAGTGCATAAGGCAATGATTTTTATGGGTGAAAAAATCAACGAGAAGTCCGGCGGTAGAATTACTCTTGACGTTTATCCAGGTTCCCAGCTCGGAGAAGAAAAGGACTTAATAGAACAGCTTCAAATGGGTACCCTGGCTCTTACCAAAGTTTCCTCAAGTGCTTTAGAACAGTTTATTCCCGAAATGAAAATATTTGGTCTGCCATATCTTTTTAGAGATTATGAACATAAGTGGAAAGTCCTCAATGGTGAAGTAGGTAATGCAGTATTAGCAGCAGCAGCCAAAAGAGGTCTGATTGGCCTGGGTTATTATGAAGCTGGCAGTAGAAGCTTTTACACAAAAGATAAACCCATCAATACTCCTGAAGATTTAAAAGGAATGAAAATAAGGGTTCAGAGAAGTCCAGTTGCTATTGATTTATTGAAAGCACTTGGTGCGTCCCCGACTCCTATAGCCTGGGGTGAATTGTATACTGCTCTCCAGCAAGGAACAGTGGATGGCGCGGAAAACAATCCTCCTTCAATTATTTCTGCCCATCACTATGAAGTTTGTAAATATTATTCTTTAGATGAACACGCATCTCCGATGGATGTAATATTAGCAAGTAAGAAGAAATGGGATACTTTCTCAGAAGAAAATAAAAAAATCATTCAGGAAGCCCTCGATGAATCCATTGAATACCAGAAAAAACTCTGGGAAGAGAAAGTCGAAGCGGACATGAAAATACTTAAAGAGGCTGGTGTAAAAGTGAATAAACCAGATAAAGGACCTTTCATAAAGAAAGTTCAGCCGATGTACGATAAAATAGCAAAAGACGAACTCATCGGACCCCTTGTAGAAAAAGTAAAAAACGTAGAGTAATAAAAAAGAAAGGCGAAATAGAAATATGGATTTCTCAGCATTGAAAATCATCGCCAAGTGGCGAGATAAGACTCTTGGAGTCTTTGTAATGGTCATCGTATCAGCAATGGTCATGGCTGTATTGTGGCAGGTCTTTACTCGTCTCATCTTAAAAAATCCCGCAATTTGGACAGAAGAAACGTCAACCATTCTACTGATGTGGACAGGTATCCTCGCTGCAAGTTTGGCTTATGGAAAAAAAGCCCATGTTAGTATGGAATATTTTGCACAAAAGCTAAGTTTTAAAAAGGGAAAAATACTGGATCTGGTTATCACTTTTTTAGTTGCAGTTTTCGCCTTTTACGTCATGCTTGTAGGTGGCATGCGATATATCACAACAACTTTCCAGACCGGACAGACATCACCCACTCTTGGTATAAAGACTGGATATTTTTACTTATGCCTACCCATAAGCGCATTTTTTATTTTAACTTATTGCATAGAATTTTTCGTACAGGACCTGCTTATTCTCTCAGGAAAAAGGAGTGATAAATGAATCTTGCAATATTAATATTAGTCATCAGTTTTATTCTTCTTCTGATAATGAATGTGCCCATTTCTTTCTGTATTGGTTTTGCAACACTATTTTCACTACTTGCCTTAGGAATACCAGCTATTGATGTTATAGCGCCCAGAATGGCAACCGGAATAGACGCTTTTGCGCTGCTGGCTATACCATTCTTTATCTTAATGGGGCTTCTGATGGGCAGAGGCGGAATAGCCAAGAGACTGATAGATTTTGCAGAATCTATTGTGGGATGGTTACCCGGAGGTCTTGCATTTGTTAATGTTCTTGCCTGTATGTTTTTTGGAGCAATCTCAGGTTCGTCAGTAGCGGCTGTTTGTTCGGTAGGTGGCGTTATGATGCCACAAATGAACAGAAAAGGATATGATAAGAATTTTAATATTGCTCTCTCCTGTTGTGCTGCAACGACAGGCCTTTTGATTCCTCCCAGTAATGTCATGATCGTTTATGCGGTCGTTGCTGGTAGCGTTTCAATCGCAGCCTTATTTTTAGCCGGTATTATTCCTGGTATTATAGTGGGTTTATTCCTGATGGCGGTAAGTGCTGTGACAAGCATTCGTAAAGGGTACGGAGGAGGAAAATGGGTTGGGATGAAAGAAACGGTAATTAGATTTATCCATGCTGTTCCCGGTTTGGCTTTAGTCTTCTTTGTTCTGTGGGGAATTATAAGTGGTAAATTTACTCCAACTGAGGCTGCCAGTATTGCAGTACTCTGGGCATTTGTTTTCTCATTCATTATATTCAGAGAAATCAAATTAAAAGAATTGCCCGGCATTCTCCTTCAATGTGGAGAAACAACAGCTGTGGTGATGCTTTTAATTGGCGTCTCAACTGGAATGTCGTGGCTGATGGCTTCCCAGAATATACCACAGATGATCAGCCAGGGAATTCTGTCTATATCCAGTAACAAGATTGCTATTCTTTTGATGATAAATCTTCTTCTGCTGTTCATTGGCACGTTCCTGGATATGACACCCGCGATTCTTATTTTCGGCGCTATCTTTATACCAATTGCTATAGATCTTAATATTAATTTAGTTCACTTTGGAATAATAATGATTACAAATCTCTGTATAGGACTATGTACTCCTCCGGTTGGTACAGTTTTATTCGTAGGTGTTGGCATTGGAAACGGAAAGATAGCAGAGGTATTTAAAAGTCTATTGCCTATGTTTGCGGTTATGATAATAGCCCTAATGTTAATTACTTATATACCACAACTTTCTTTATTC
>CAYRSI010000085.1:0-2966 GCA_964426965.1 uncultured Candidatus Saccharibacteria bacterium | reverse complement strand
TTCATGCAAAGTTTCTTTCATGGCCTCAAACCAACCACGAGCTTCCTCAAGAACCATCCCTCTTTTAGTAACTGATACTTTTTTCCCAATAAGTTTCTCTACCAATCTTTCTCCTTCGTCTTTCCACTTTTCATCAGTCGGACGAACTAAAATTTGAATCCAAATGTGTTCTTCGGGGCTTAAAGAACTTAATACTTCAGACAAAGAAGCCAAGGGATCAATTCGCTCTTCTTCCTTGGTTTCTTCGAAAAAATAAGGATAGGTTCTAATAGGATAAGCGTCTTTTTGAGTTAAAACAAATTCGGTGCCCCAAGCATCATAGTCTTTGCTGGGAATATTTGAAGGAAGAACAGCTGTGTAATCTTCGACTTCAGCAATCTCAGCATTAGGATATTGAGCATAAAATTGGGCTTCAACTAGGTTCCTAAATTTTTCTGGGGTCCGAACTAGGAAATGAATATTTCCGCCTTTACTAATAATCTCCAGGCTAAACCATCGCTGAATCTTCCCTTCAAACCATTTTTCAATAAGATTAGGCGTGCTATAGATACCGTGGAGTCCGGCAAATACTTGCTCCATTGCCTTGGGAGTTTTTTGCACCTCCCGAGGAATTTTAATCTCAAGAAGAGTCCATTTTATAGAGTCAACAAATTTAGTTTGGACATAATCTAACCAAAGTTCTTTTAAAATAAAAAAAAGAGCAACCGGCGCAATAATCCACCAGTACTCTAAAACTATTTTTAAAGCTATTTTTAAAGCACTATCCATCTATTTCAATTTATTTAGTATTTAAGCCAAGGTATATCTTCCGTCCCCTAATTTTTGAAATTCTTTATTGTTTTGAAGATTAATAACTACAGTATTTTGTTTAATCCTGCGTTTTTCTAAAACAGCTGAAACAATTTCATCCTTTGTAAGAGGTTTCTTATTTTCAGATAAAATCTTGATAACCACTTCTTTAACTGTTCCTGATTCATAACCCCATTCCCGAAGAGCATAAATACCTCGACCAACGAGAATGAATCGATTATCTTTTATTAATTCATTATGAACCGTTTGAGGAAAAGATTGACGAGAAGAAAAATCTGCCTTGTTAATTAATTCAGTAATATCAGTAAAATGGCGAGGTTCGGCTCCTTTTTTAAGAACCAAATAAGCTTTATCTCTTACTCCCTTAGGATTAATTTCCGGCCAGTGGCTCAAGCCCGCTTCTCCAAAAATATTTTCACTAATATTTTTAGAAATATCTAAAATATTTTGAACAAGTCTTTCAGGAATATCTTTGTGCTTTGAAGAAGCAACAGCTAAGATCTCAGTAGGAGAAAAAAGTTGACTTTGTTGGTCAAAATACTTTATCAAATAATCAACAAGCTTTTCGGCCTGTTTCCTGGGTTGTTTTTTAGTTGTCCAGTGAGAATAAAATCTGGGGCATTCGTTAAATCTTTGATAGGGCTTTCCTAAGTTTAAAACCATAATTGTAGCTGAACGGGCCGGATGAGGCTCTGAAATGCCAGTAGTTAAATCAAGGAGCTTGTTTTCTCCTATTAAATAACCATACTCCCCAAAAAGCTGATTAAGATATTCAAAAATCGGCTTAAGTGCTGCTAAATTCTGGCGCTCAGTTAAAATTCTAAGAGCATCGGATTCAATTTGACGAACTCGTTCTCTGGTTATGCGATAATCCTGGCCTACTGCCTCAAGAGTTTCTCGATTACCATCTTTTAGGCCAAATCTACGCTCAATAACATTCCTAAGGCGCTCTTTGGGTAATTTACCTAAAATCTCCTCCACTCTACGTAAAATTTCTGACTGAAATTTTTTGTTTGTCATAAACCTTTCTCCCCCAACAGAGGACGTTACTCTATTATTTACTTTATCACATATCAATATAGCACAATCCAAAAACCTTGTCAAGAGTTTTTGAGTGTTCTTGAGAAAATACGGCTAAACTACTTCAGTTTAACCGTATTTTAATTAATCTTTTTTGAAGATAAATAAATAATTAATGTACCACCAATCAAAAATATTCCAGAGAATAACCAGCTAAAAGGAATAGAAGTGGTCTTAGCTAAAATTCCGCTAACTAATAATCCTGCACCGCTTCCTATATGTAGAGCCATAGAATCAAAAGAAAGTATTGTTGCTCTCTTTTCTGATGGAATATTCTTATTCAGATAAACTGATTTAATTGGGCCAAATAACCCTCCGCCAACACCATAAAGAATAAAGAATATAAGTATTGGGACTAAAAAGGGAGATAAGGCAACCAAGCATAAAAACAACCCCTTTAACAACTGTGAAATCATCAGGCAAAGTTTTTCTTTTTTTACTAATCTAAGAAGAAGTACAGATAATTTGTTTCCAATAATTGCTGCTATGCCAATGGCTGTCAATATCCAACCCATAAAAGATACATCAGGAAAAAACTCGCTAAATCGCGGCTGCCAATACATGCCCACAGCCTGAGCCGCAAAAACGCCAACCATTCCAAAGCAAATAATCATAAATACAATCTTATTTTTTATTCCGTAATTTATGCTTGCTCTTGCAATATCTTTGATTCTTTTTGCCATTTCTCTAATCTGAAACTTTTTTCTTTTGAAATAAGTTTCTTTCATTACCACTTGAGCTAAAATCCCTAAAAGAAAAAGGGCTATTGCTGAAACTAATAAAGGCAAGGCCAGATTAATCTTGGCTATATAGGCACCGGACAATCCGCTGATAGTCGCTGCTCCCCACATAATCTGCTGCTCTTTAGAAAAAACCTTGTCAAACGAACCTTTAAATTTGTGATGTTTTAAACTATCTACCATCCAAGATTGAAAAGCTCCTGAATAAAATGTGATGCCAATAGCCAGTATTATTTCTGCCAAAACAAATGACCAAAAAGTCCTTGAAAGAAAATAGATAAACATTGCTATAGAAGTAATAAAACAGGAGATAACAAAGGATGTTTTTCTTCCTAA
>CAYRSI010000084.1:0-3023 GCA_964426965.1 uncultured Candidatus Saccharibacteria bacterium | reverse complement strand
TGGTCTTTAATTAATTGGGTTAAAGCTAGAGCTGGCTCTTCTTCCCCTTGAACCACAAAGACATGCTTAATTGGTCTTTTTATTTTACCAATCCAAGCTCTTAACATTTCTTGATCAGCATGAGCTGAATAACCGGGAATTGACCTGACTCCAGCTCGAACCGGAACAGTCTGGTTGAAAATTTTTACCTCTTTAGCTTTATCAAATATTCTTCTGCCTAAGCTGCCAGCAATCTGGAAATTAATCATTAAAATAGCGCTATTGGGGTCTGGTAAATAACGAATTTCATGATGACGAATTCTGCCGCCAGTAGACATGCCTGAACCGGCAATAATCACTTTTGGCGGTTTAACATTATTTATTCCTTTTGATTCTTCTGCTGTTTTTGTAAAAACCAGACCAGGAAATTTGAATAAATCATCACCCGACTTAATTAAATATACAGCTTCTTTATTATAACATTCCGGGTGCTTTTTATAAACCTCTAATAGTTCAATAGCCAGAGGACTATCAATAAAAATCGGTATTTTAGGAATTCGACGATTTTCAACTAACTCATTTAATTCATAAAGTAGTTCCTGGGTCCGCTCTAAGGCAAAAGCAGGAATCATTAAAGTTCCTCCCTTGACAACAATATCTTCAATAGCATTTTCCAAAAGATCTTTTCGCTGTTTTTCAGCCTCGTGAAGCTTGTCGCCGTAGCAAGATTCAATAACTACATAATCTGCTTCATCAATAAATTCAGTAGGTCTTAACAAAGGAACTGGTGGGTTGCCAAGATCGCCTGAAAAAACAATCTTCATTTTATCAGCCTGCCTCGAACTTTGACCCTCGACTGAGCTCGGTCGAATGTCTCGAGGGGCCCAAACTTCAATTATTGCTGAGCCCAGAATATGGCCAGCATCGCGATATCGGCAAGAAATACCCTTGCCTAAATCAATTCTCTCTCCATAATCAATCCCTTCTATCATTTCCAGGCTTTTTTCAACATCTATTTTTCTGTAAAGTGGGTTTTTGCCCAATTTATCGGCTTCGCGTTCTAATATCTCCTGACTATCTTCAAGTAGATATTTAGCAAAATCTTTGGTTGCTCGGGTAGCTAAAATTTTTCCTCGAAAGCCGTCTTTATAAAGTTTGGGAATCCGCCCAGTATGGTCTATATGAGCATGTGTCACTAAAAGAAAGTCTATTTCTTTAGGATTAAAAGGAAATTTTTCGTAATTTCTATCCTCCGCATGCTGGGCACCTTGAAACATGCCACAATCAACTAAGATTTTAGTATTCTTTGTTTTCGAGTCAGACTCGATTTCTAATAAATAATTGGCGCCAGTAACAGACCGGGTGCCACCAAAAAAATGAAGTTTCATGTATAAAGAAATTTCTTTAATTGAGCGACTTTATTTAATCTCTCCCAAGGTAAATTTAGATCGTCGCGCCCAAAATGGCCATAAACCGCTACTTGACGATAAAGAGGTCTGCGCAGGCCAAGATTTTTAATCAGTATTCCTGGTCGTAAATCAAACACTTTTTTAATAATCTGGGAAATTTTTTCATCAGTAATCTTGCCAGTGCCAAAAGTATTAACGTCGATTGCCAAAGGATCAGCCACTCCAATAACATAAGCCAAGCGAATCTCAACTTTATCAGCTAATCCGGCAGCTACTAAATTTTTAGCTGCCCAGCGAGCACCGTAAGAAGCTGATCTGTCAACTTTAGTTGGATCTTTGCCGGAAAAACAACCTCCGCCATGAGAACCAACTCCACCATAAGTATCAACAATAATTTTTCTGCCGGTTAATCCAGTATCAGCTTTTGGACCTCCAACAGCAAAGCGACCAGTAGCGTTAATATGATATTTAGTATTTTTATCCAAAAATTTCTTAGGAATAACTTTTTGAATTACTTCGCGTTTAATATCGTTCCTTAATTTCACCATAGAAACTTTTGGGCCATGCTGAGCAGCAATAACAACATTTTCAAGCCTTATTGGTTTCCCATTATGATATTCAACAGTAACTTGTGACTTACCATCAGGTCTCAAATAGGGCAAAATTTTCTTTTTTCTTAGTTCAGCTAATCTTTTAACCAATTTATGAGCCAAAACAATTGGCAAAGGCATATATTCAGGCGTTTCTTTAGTAGCATAACCATACATTAATCCCTGATCACCTGCTCCTAAGGTTTTTAAATCCTCTTTTTTATACTGACTAACGCCCTTAGCAATATCTTTTGACTGTTCCTGAATAGCTGTTAATACACCGCAAGTTGCATAATCAAAACCATAGTGAGCATCAGTATAACCAATATCTTTAATCACTCCTCTGATAATTTGAGGGATATCAATGTAGGAATCGGTTGTAATCTCACCGGCTACAACTACAGTACCATTTGTAATTAAAGTTTCGGCTGCTACCCTGCCCTGGGGATCTTTTTCTAAAACAGCATCCAAAATAGCGTCTGAAATTTGGTCCGCCATCTTATCAGGGTGTCCTTCTGTTACTGATTCTGATGTTAAAAAAGATTTTTTCATATCTAATCTTAATATAAATCAAAATCAAAATAAGCACAAGTAAAAATAGCCGAAATAAAATCCCGGCTATTGCTTGTTAACATATTGTATTAACGTATATTTTCTTTTTCCCAGTGGCAAGGAAATTGTAAATGGTTTTATTTTTTTTCATTGGATGTGCGCCAAGGATTTCAATCCCTTCTACTATTAAACAAGGGGTGTTGCTGTTATGCCCTTCTTGCTTCAATTCTTCATTAGTGGGTTTTCTAAGTATGGCGGCCCAGCTGCAATTAACTCTTGTTTTTCCTCCTGGAAATCGAAGAGAAAGTGATTCCTTTTGCCCAAAAACAGCTATGTTTATGCCGTGTAAATCCGAACAAGTTCCAGCACCCTCGCTTATTCCAAGTAGATAAATTTCTCTTCCATTAAAATAATATTTATCTTCCATGGAAATAACTAAGGAACGAACTTCTTCTGGCTTAAGCGATTCTAAAGCTCGCCGTTGGGGCGTATG
>CAYRSI010000083.1:0-3097 GCA_964426965.1 uncultured Candidatus Saccharibacteria bacterium | reverse complement strand
CTTAAGTGAAAACCCACTATTTCTTAAGTGAAAACCCACTATTTCTTAAGTGAAACTTAGGCTAATTTCATTATTCTTTTTTATAGAAATTTATAGAAATCTCTCTGAAATTTTTTACTTCTTCCCTCTACTTAAATAATCTTCCTATCACATCTTTGCTGGTAGTAAAAAATTGTTCTGGGTGTTACAATTCTTGACCACTTTCAGCGAGTGTGGGAGGATTATAAAAGTATTTCTTTTAAAGGCATATCTATAATATTGCTTATAGCTTCTTCTTCACTTTTTGTTGCAGTAATGTAATTTTCGATATTCTCTTTTATCTTTTTTATCAAATTCTCTTTGTTTTTCTTTGGAATTGGGATAAGTAAATATTTATTCAAATATTCATCGCTCATCTCTCTCTGAGTAAAACCACTACATATATGAAGGAATTGTTTTTGAATTAGTTTAGATCTGAAAATAGACCAAAGCAGACATGCTTCATCATAATCTTTCGTTTTCAACACAACAAAACCAGTTGACGCTAATTGATCATTTAATTCTTTTGGAACCATAACTACTTTTTTGAGGGATCTAAAAGGTTTTGAGAATAACACATCGTTTGTTTTTATTACCATTCTTGCTCGATCTGGGAGGTTTTCAAGAGTATCCTTTTGAATTTCATCTTTATCAATCCATCCCCTTTTTGTTGTAGAGATTTCAACATATTTAAAAAATTCAAATTTCTTCCCAGGATAATTTATCTTTTCCATGCTCTCGAATTCTGAAAGTTTCTTTAATCCAATAATATCCCTTTTTTCTACTTCTCTTAACTTATTCAAGAATTTTCGATATGAAGGTTTATAGAAATTAATATCTAGTCTATCATCTATCATCTTAGGATCGATCAAGAAAAGATTGTCGTTTTCATAGACTCCAATTTCCTTCTCACCTTTCCACATCAGAACTCCAGTTTTCTCGAAAATCTTAAATTCTTTTAAAGCGTCATTAAAATCATTTTTGTCAATAGGTTTCCCCGATTTACTATGTCCAACATTTTCTATAACCCTTGCAAAAATAAATCCTTGTCTTTCTCCTTTTCTCCTCTTTTTTTGTAGATAAAGAATAGAGGTGGTTCCTCCAGCGCCAGCCTTGACGAATGTATGAGAAGGCAAAGAGAATATTGCTTTGATGATATACTTTTCTCTAACAAATTCTCTATAATCTGTGTGAGTGTAACTATTCAGAACAGAATCATCGATAACAATTATCATTTTACCCCCAGAAATAAGGAAATCATGATATCGTGCCAAGAAGAGAACATTAGATTTTACAGAGGGTTTTAATTGTGTAGTTTTAGGCTTATTAGAGATTCCTACCTCATCTCCTAATCCAATATACTGTTCAAGAATTCTTCTTTCATCGTCTTTTTTCTTTGAATATTCCATAGAAAAAGGAGGATTTGTTAAAACAACATTAAATTTTAAATTTTGGTCTATCAATTCTTGCTTTAACTCTAACATATTATCTTTTAATTCCTCACCTATTCCTTCTTCTATGAACATCTCTCTATCCAAAGAATCAAGTTGATAGATTCTACTTCCTCCATCTCCGTGCAAATACATATTGATCCTTGCTATTCTTGAAATCATTGCACTTACATCTATTCCATAAAGGTATTCATTTTTTAGTCTTTTTTTCAACCCCTCCTGTTCATCTCCTGATAAATTTGTTAAAGCATCTACTTTTTTAATCATAACTGCCATTGCTTCGATCAAAAAACCTCCCGTTCCACAACACGCATCCAAGACTCTATCAATATGATCTTTATTTGTTTTTAAATCTGCTAATTGCGTCATGAAATTCACTACTTTTCTCGGAGTAAAGTATTGTCCTAATGATCTTCCTCGTATTATTGAATTCAAGAAAATTTCAAATAGCCTCCCATTAAGGTCTTCATCAATTCCATGCAAATCGTAGTGCTCTAATATCCTTACAGCTTCTTTAATAGTAGATGGCTTTAGGTTTATTTTTTCGGTTGAAGTGAAAATTCTCTTTTTTTCTCCCTTCTTTATTTTACCTTCCAACTCATTTCTCAAATTCTTAAAGAGTGTTGTGTCAAAAGGATTAGTATCCACTTTTTCTCCCTGTTCTATCCAATGTACACTAAAGATCACATCTTTTTTGTCTAAAGGTTCTCCATTTTCTATTTTTAGTTTGATGCTTTCATTTTCTCTAAGTTTTTCATCCATTTTCATTTTTAAGAACATAATTTTAGAAAATTCGTAAAAGGCCGTGGTTTGATCAATTTTCTCTCTCTTCCATATCACATTATTACATTTCACAAAAATAGATTCAATTTTTTCAATTTTTGGCTTTTTGTATTCAAATTTTTCACTCACATCTTTCTCAATACTCTTTAACCTTTCTTTTAAAGATACATAATTAAATCTTGCTAAAAGCTGTTTGTACTTAACGTTGTCATTTTGAAAATCATTAAATCCAAGTTCAAGTTCCACTTCGTCGCTTTCAAAATGTTTAATTATAAGATTAGAACCGTTAGTTCCGATACAATACTGTTTATATTTTGGAGGTTTTAATTTTCTACGCAGAACAGATGTGTACATTTGTGAATCTATGACACCTTCTTCTGGATTCTCATAAGGATGTTTTGCATCTATTAAAATAATAGGCTTAATTTGTTTCTTATCTAAGTATAAAATATAATCAGGTTTATAAAGTCTCCTCTTTTTTCTTTTATCGATCTCAAACTCAAATATACTCTTTTTTGTCCGGATATAATCATCTGTAAATCCTAAGTCTTTCAATAATGGTATTATAAAAAATTGTTCAACATCACTTTCATTATGAAGATTATTTGAATCGCAGTATTTATTTTTCATTTCTTACCCCTTTAATTTTTTTAAAAATGACAACAACCTTTTTTGTTATTATTGTATATTCCATCAAGCCCTTATAAAGAAAAGATAACAAGCGATTTTCTTAAGTCAAAGTCCAGTATTTCTTAATCATTTGTTTAGATTATTTAATGTTTGATGAAGGGCATTAATTATTTCAGATTGTTCTATCTCAGATTTTTTAAATTTAATTTTTAAAA
>CAYRSI010000082.1:0-3117 GCA_964426965.1 uncultured Candidatus Saccharibacteria bacterium | reverse complement strand
GCAGCAGCCTTTTAAGCTGATGGTCGGGGGTTCGATTCCCTCCGCGCGTACTAGATTAATAATTAATTATTGACAAGAGCTAATATATATGAAGAAAGTAAAAGTTTGTTCAGTGGTTGGGTTTCCCCTTGGAGCCGTTTCTAGCAAGGCCAAGATTTTTGAGACAAAGCAGGCAATCAAAGATGGAGCTGATGAAATAGACATGGTCATTAACGTTGGTGCGCTAAAAGACAAGAAAGAGGATTTTGTAAAAGATGATATCCATGGCGTTGTAAAAGCTGCTAGGGGCAGGATTGTAAAAGTTATTATTGAATGTTGTTATCTAACTGATGAGGAAAAGAGAAGGGCATGCGTTTTAGCCAAGCAGGCCGGTGCTCATTTTGTTAAGACCTCAACGGGATTTGGCAAACATCCAACCGGAGGATCCAACGGAGCAACAATCGAAGATGTTAAATTGATGAAAGAAATTTTTGGCGGCGACGTTAAAGCAGCTGGAGGAATTAGAACCTTAGAAGATACATTAGCATTTATAGAAGCTGGCGCAATTAGAATTGGTGCCAGCAATAGTGTTGCAATAGTGGAAAAAAGAAAAGATTTAGCCAAGTATATTGATCATACGAATTTATATGCGTTCGCTACTGAAGATGATATTAAAAAGCTATGCAGTGAAGCCAAGGAACACGATTTCTTTTCCGTTTGCGTAAATTCCTGCAATGTGAGATTAGTTAGTCAAGAGGTTTCTTAGTAGTATTTCAATTTTGCGTTGTTTTTATTACTGCCGCGGTTGATTTATTTACGATAGTATGTTAGATTAAAATCTTAAGGTTCCTTGAAATCAAAATAGGGGCTAAATCAAATCCAATTATTAATTGGATTTGATCGCCCGATCAATTTTAGTTCTAAACTAAAATTGATTTAGGGAGGATAAAGTGAAGAAAGCATTTACTCTTGACTTAGATGATACGCTGTATTGGAATATGCACGATTATGGTTATCCAATGTTGGAATTTGAGAGATTTATCCTAGATCTTTTAGGGCATAAAGCCCCTCATATTTCAGTGATAAGAAAATTAGAAGGCGAAATAGACCGCGCCCGTCTTAATAAAATTGACCCTAAGACCGGAGAGAAGTTTGGTTATACAATGTATAGATTTCCTGGTTCATTAGTAGAAACCTATAGAGTTATTTGTTCTCGGATAGATGTCCCTTTTGATAAAAAAATTGCAAAGAAAATTTGGCAGATTGGCATGAAAGCCTTTGACTTTGATCTTTATAAGAAAAAAGGGTTAGTAAAAGGCGCTGAAGAAGTTCTTGATTTTCTAAAAAAACAGGGAGATGAGCTAATTCTTTTAACTAAAGGAGATGAGCACGTTCAAAAGTTAAAAATTGATGCGCTGAACTTGAAAAAGTGGTTTCCTAATATTTATATAGTTCCTTCAAAAACCAAAGAGATATTCAAGAAAATAGAATCTGAACAAAAAATATTTAGCAAGAAGGTAAAGAATTACAAGGTTGGCAATTCGTTCCAATCAGACATAAAACCAGCTTTAGAAGCAGATTTTTCATGTATTTATATTCCTTACGAAACCTGGGAATTTAAAGAAGACCCAGAAAAAGTACTGAAAAAAGTTGACCAGAATAAACTGTTTATCTTTCAGGAAATTATAGAAATAAAAGAAAGATATAAGGAGCTGTAAAATGAAAAAAGTAAGATTTAAAGATTTAAAGCACGAAGAGCAGGTTTTAGTGAAAATGGCAGAAACAGCAAGAGAAAATGCCTATGCTCCTTATTCTGAATATAAAGTAGGAGCAGCTTTAATAGCAGATAATGGAAAAATTTATTCTGGCTGCAATGTTGAAAACGCTGTTTATAAAGTACCTCACGCTGAAGAGAATGCTATTCAGGCCATGGCTAATGATGGCGGAAGAGAAATTATAGTACTTTGTTGCGCGGCTAAGAGTGGTGGTATTCCCTGTGGTCCATGCCGGCAGTTTATCTGGGAGTTTTGCGACAATAACCCATCAGTAAAAATTATTGGAGTGGATTCAAAAAGAAATATTTATATTACGACAATTGGTGAATTGCTTCCTTATCCTTTTGGACCAAAAAATTTAGGAGTTAATCCTAAAAAACATTAAAATAAAACAGCAAATAAAAGAGTCCTGACTTGAATGTCGGGGCTTTTTGTGTTAAATTAAGCCACATGAAACAAAAAAATAAAAAAGCAATAGTAGCTATGAGCGGTGGAGTAGATAGCTCGGTTGCTGCCGCTATTTTGAAGAAAAAAGGCTATGATGTAATCGGCCTGTTTTTGAATATGCATCAAAACTTTAATCCCAAAGATACTCAGAAAGTGGCTAAAAAATTAAATATCCCTTTAAAAATTTTAAATGTTAGAAAGGAATTTAAAAAAAGAGTGGTTAATTATTTTATTAAAGAATATAGAACTGGCAGAACACCTAATCCTTGCGTAGAGTGTAATAAATGGATTAAATTTAAGTTTTTAATGGAAAAAGCACTTGCGCTCAAGGCCGACTTTATAGCCACAGGCCACTACGCCCGCCTGCGGCGGGAATTCCCAATTAAATTACTGATGGCTAAAGACGGACATAAGGATCAATCGTATTTTCTATGGACGCTTACACAAAAACAATTGAAGAAGACTTTATTCCCAATAGGGGACTATACTAAAGAAGAAGTGAGGGCAATGGCTAAAAAATGGGATTTACCAGGCCGTGAGAGCAAAGAAAGCCAGGAGATTTGTTTTGTTACAAATATTTACGAATTTCTGAAATCGCGAATACACACGAATCGCGGATCAATAATTACTACCAGAGGAGAAAAAATAGGGGAGCATGAGGGATTAGCTTATTACACAATTGGCCAGAGAAAAGGGATTAAGATTGGCGGAATCGGACCATTTTATGTGGTTAATAAGGATTTTAAGAACAATGCTTTGATTGTTGCCAAATCCGAGCATGCTTCGGAGTTGTATAGAAAAGAAATGTTTGTGGAAAAAGTTAATTGGATTTGTGGAAGGAAGCCAAAATTTCCATTACGATGCAAAGTTAAAATAAGATATTTACATCCAGCCAACCCAGCGACCGTTAAGCAAA
>CAYRSI010000081.1:0-3153 GCA_964426965.1 uncultured Candidatus Saccharibacteria bacterium | reverse complement strand
ACGCCACGTCCTTCATCGCCTCGATATCCCAAGGCATCCACCATCTGCCCTTAATGCAATTTTTGGCTAGCAATTAATAACCACATATTTACCCTGTTAAATAATTTCGCCTTTGGCGAAATTGCCACAAAATGGCATTTAACAGGGTGAATTTTCAAGGTTCTTTCCTGTTCTTTCGAATCAATCAAAAACCGCTTTCAAGAAGCGGCCTTCTGAGAACACAAAAGTTCCCGAAATTAACCGCTTCCTTTGTACAAACCAGTCACTTTGCTCCTTTTAATTGCCTCGCAATTAAGCAAAATGTTTCTTCTTTTTCTCATACTAATAAAATCTTAACAAATACAAACCCTTTGTCAAGCCCTGTGGATTAACTTTAACTTTTGATTTGAAACTTTTAACTTTTTTTTATTTTTTATCCTTTCAGCTTCTTCTTTAAATCTTGCAAAAGCTCAGCTGCCACTTCTTTCCCCCCCAGGCCAAAGGCAATACCACCAGCTAGGGCAATCAGAGCTACAAAACCGGTAAATAAGGTCTGTAAGAGAGTAGGAGCAATTTTCAACTGAATCAAAATAGCCAAAATAGCAAAAATCCAGATTGACCACTTTACAATCGTTCCCACTATCTGACCATAACCCACTCTAACTCCCTCCACTAGTGCCCTTACCACCTTTTCTAAAATATCAGCTATAATTACTGCAACCACAAAAATAAGAGCAGCGACAATCACATTTGGCAAATAAGCCAGAACCTTAACTAGGAAATCAGCAAATTGAACCAATCCTAAAATTTCTACCGCTGCCAAAAGAAAAACAATAGCCAAAACCCACTTACAAATAGCTCCAATAAATCCTGAAGCGTCAACTTTAATTTCTGCTTTTTCTAAAGCCTCTTTCCATCCTCCTTTTTCAAAAATCTGATTAAATCTTATCTTCTTTAAAATTTCGCTGATTAACTTCCCTACTCCGACAGAAATAAACCAACCAATAATAAAAACAATAATTGCGCCAACCAAAAGCGGAATAAATCCTAAAAATCCTTGCCAAAGATTTTGAAGAGCTTGGATAGTAACATCGGCCCAATCTAAAACCATAAAATCATCGAATAGCGAATCAGTTACGAATCTACAAATTCATATCTTCGCAATGAATTCGTTTTTCGTTGATTAATAAAAATATTCGACCTTTAGAAATTGTTTAATTATAACAAAATTAAAAAAAACTACCCTGTGGATAACTTTTTAGTGGATCACTCTTAAATTAGCTCGAACCCCGATAGTAAAGTAAAGCTTACTACAGGGTACAGCATTTTTCGCCGCCTTTGGCGGCAAATTCCGAAAAAGAAAAAAAGCAAGGAGGCGAAGAAAAATTTCTTCGCCTCGATTGAAGTAGGCATCATATTTTCATACCTATACGGTGCGGAAAACTGCATCGCGGCCTTGTCCAGATACACGTTTCCCTTGTATACACACTCTGAGAACAAACAGCATAGCAAGAGCTATCAAAGGTATAATGATGTGAACTATTATCATTACGCCTACGTTCCTATTTATTTCCCTAACCAGTATTTCATTTTGTTGGATTTTCTGTGATGAGACGAAATAATTCCAACGGAGAGGAACGACCTGGTCGTAACGATAGGATACTCCTGCCACCTTTGCCATATAAGTGATAGTTTTTTCTCCAAGTGAAACAAAGATTGTATTCCCTTGGGCTATCTCTAAAAATTGGGCCCCGTTCAACAGAACTTCTCCGTCCAAAATCTCTTCTACTTGGATGTGATTGCCAGGTAAAAGAGAAACCTCCTCGGTGAAGCTGGCGGTATAAGGGAAAAAGGTGGCTGCAAGTACTATCACCACTACGAAACAAGCTGACAGGAAAAGGAAGCCGATTACTCTCCAGATAGCGTTTGCTCTTGAAACCTCCAGTCTTTCTTGAAATTTCGGAACTAATGCCAATGCGTTCATAACTCCTCCTTTTTTTAATTTTTAAAATATAATATATGGTTTTGCCTACTGATGTACTGTTCTTGTTATACTCCAAATATAAAAAATGTCAAGGTCAAAATAAAACAGGGTTTCTTCCCCTATCTATTATGAAAATTTTTCTTTTGCTTACAAAACCAAAAATTGATTTTTTCGCTCAATTCTCTGTTCAATTTGGCCGCCGAGCGAAGCGAGGCGGCAAACAGGAAATTGACTTTTTCTCGAATGTGGACCCTGGGAGATTTGAACTCCCAACCTTCGGTATGCAAAACCGATGCTCTACCATTGAGCTAAGGGCCCATAGAATCTGATGGGCAGAGGAGGAATCGAACCTCCGACCTCTGCTTTATCAGAGCAGCGTTCTAACCACTGAACTACCTGCCCAAATTATTTTTTAGCTTTTCCAAAACTTCCAGTTATTAGGTCGGGTATTAATTTCTTGAAATTAATACTACTAATTTTTATCGAAAAATTATAATCGCCGGAGTTTAAAATAATTTTGGGATTTCTTAATAAAGATTTCTCAACAAAAGTTGGTAATTTAAACAAATTACCGAAGGCTGGAATTGCTCCAACTTTTACTCCTTTTAAATTTTTCTTCATCCAGGCCTCTTTTACAAAGTCAACGTTTTTTGCTTTTGCTACTTTTCTAAATTTTACCTTATCAAGGTTCTTATTTGCCGGAATTAAAACTAAGCCCACATTTCGGTCAAATTTCATTACCAAGGTCTTCCCAACAATTTTTTCTGGAACCCTTAAAGTCGCTGCCTTATCATGAGCAGTATAAACAGTCTTGTGTTTTACCGGCTCATATTTAACCTTCGCCTTTTCTAGATATTTAGTTATCTTTTTGGGAATGGGCATACGTTAATAATATAACTATACCAAAAATAAAAAAACCCTTCAAGAGTAACTTTAATTTATAAAATCGGAAGGGGGTCGGGGAAACCATTCGGTTTCCTCATCTAGGAAAACAGGCTTTCGCCGAAGGCGAAAACGTTAGAAACCAAGGGTTTCTAAAGAGCGAGCCCGAAGCAAGGCGAAGCCGAGCGCTGGCACGAAGTGACAGAGAGGGCAAGCGATTAGCTTGGTAATACCATTAGTTTCTTAGAGTTGCCCCGAAAGTCTCGCTTTAAGGTACCAAGACCAACACCTTAGAGTTAAAACCCGAA
>CAYRSI010000080.1:1933-3212 GCA_964426965.1 uncultured Candidatus Saccharibacteria bacterium | reverse complement strand
TTATGTTTCCGATTTGTGATATTAGCGGGCAGGTGATTGGGTTTACCGGGAGGATATTTCCCGCCCCTTTGGGGCGAGGCCTCGCCGCAGGCGGGAAGGACGTTGCAAAATATATTAATAGTCCCGAAACAATGATTTTTAATAAAAGCCAGATTCTTTACGGTCTTGATAAGGCAAAATTAGACATCAGAAGGAAAGAAGAATGTATTTTGGTTGAGGGTCAATTTGATGTTATTATGTCTTATCAAGCAGGGGCGAAGAATTCAATAGCTACGTCAGGAACAGCCTTAACTCCCGATCATTTAAGAATTATTAAACGTTATACTGATAATCTTTTATTGGCTTTTGATACTGATATAGCTGGCGAAGAAGCCACTAAAAAAAGTATTGGTTTAGCTCAAAGAGCGGAATTTAGCATTAAAATTATTATTCTTTCTAAAGACAAGGATCCAGCCGATATTATAAAAGAAGACTTGGGTGCTTGGAAAAAGGCAATAGAAGATGCTAAGCCAATAATGGAATTTTATTTTGAAAATGTTTTTTCAAAGTATGACCTTGAAAAATTAGATGATAAAAGGCAAATTGCCAAGGAGTTACTCCCACCGATTAAAAGAATCGCTAATGAAGTTGAGCGTGCCCACTGGGTTCAGATTTTAGCTTCTAAATTAAACGTTCAGGAAAAACTTTTAGTCGAGGCATTGGCAAAGGTAAAAAGCCAGGATGAATCCTTATATACTAAAGCTTCGGAGGGTAAGGGCCGGGCGGCCCTTAAAAAATCACGACTTCAGATCTTGGAAGAAAACCTATTGGGCCTTGTTTTAAAATATCCCGAACACATAGATTGTCTTAAAAAGAATTTAAAGCCAAAATATTTTACAAACGCAATTACTCAAAAAATTTTTCAAGAGTTAACAAAACAAAAATCCAATAAAACCCGCCTGCCCGCTTCGCATCGAGGCGAGTCGGCAGGCAGGAAAATTGACCTAAAAGAGTTTCAAAAAAAAGTTTTAGCTGATAAGCCTTATTATCTTGACCATATTATACTTCAAATTGAGCATTACGAGTTGGAAGATAAAGATGTTTTAAAAGAGGTAGATTTTTGCATCAAAGAAATAAAGTCGAATTATCTTAAGAAAAAATTATCCGAGTTGTCACTGGCAATTAAAAAAGCCGAGAGAGAGGGCAACATAAAAGAAGTTAAAAAGTTGATGGGAGAATTTAATAAATTATTAAAAAAGTGAAAAAGATGCCAGAAAAAAAGAGAAAAAAGCCGGTTAAA
>CAYRSI010000080.1:0-1833 GCA_964426965.1 uncultured Candidatus Saccharibacteria bacterium | reverse complement strand
CCCAAGCGCCGGAAAGCAAAGGTTTTAATTACTGACGAGATTATAGAAAAGTTTATAAAGAGAGGTCGCGATAGAGGGTTTATTACTTTAGCCGAGATATTAAAAGAAGTCCCTAAGATTGAAAGAGACATTAAGGGGTTGGAAAAACTTTATAGAGCCTTGGAAGAAGATAATATTCAAATAATAGAGAAAACCGAGTTTCTGGAAACCGGAGTCAAAAAAGGGAGAGCAAGAAGATTTAGGAAAAAAGGTCTTGCTGATGTATTGCCTCAGATTGATTCAATTCAGATGTATTTGAAAGAAATTGGAAAATTTTCTTTGCTTATCGCTGAAGAGGAAGTTGAGTTAGCTAAAAGAATAGAAAAAGGCGAGGAAGCAGCAAAGAGGCACTTAACTAAATCAAATTTGAGATTAGTAGTAAGTATTGCTAAGCGCTATGTTGGCCGAAGTTCTAACCTTGGACTTCTTGACTTAATTCAAGAAGGGAATATCGGACTCTTTAAAGCAGTAGTCAAGTTTGATTATCGAAGGGGTTATAAGTTTTCTACCTATGCTACCTGGTGGATTCGTCAGGCTATAACTAGAGCCTTGGCTGATCAGGCAAGAACTATTCGTATTCCTGTTCATATGGTTGAAACAATCAGCAAGTTTACCCAGGTTAAGCGCCAATTATTACAGGATTTGGGCCGTGAGCCAATGCCCGAAGAAATTGCTTCAGAGATGGGAATTAACTTAACCAAAGTTCGTCATATTATGAAAATCTCTCAGGAAACTATTTCTTTAGAAGCACCGATTGGTGACGCCGAGGAAGACAGTACTTTAGGAGAATTTATTGAAGATGAAAAAGGGATTTCACCATCTCAAGATGCTGGTAGACGATTACTCAGAGATAGATTAAATGAGATTTTAGTTGACCTTGCGCCTCGGGAGCAGAAAATTTTAGATATGCGCTTTGGTTTAAGCGATGAAATTACTCATACCTTAGAGGAAGTAGGTAGAGAATTTGGGGTTACCCGGGAAAGGATTCGTCAAATCGAAGCCAAATCATTAGAAAAAATTAGAATACATGGAAAGTTGAAAAAATTAAAAGGTTATTAAGTGTTGACAATCCACTTTCAAATAAGTTAATATAAAAAGAAAGAGTTCTTTTAAAAAAGAATATTAAAAATCCTAAAAATCCGCCCGCTTCGCCGCGAGGCGAGTCAGCTGGCGGAAGGGAGGAAAGGATGAGCATAAAGAAAACTTGGAAGAAATGGACTAAACCTGAAGAGAGAGAATTGAAGAAACTTTGCAAGGAGGCAAAATCCTGGGAAGATTTACAGAAAGATGTTGAACAGTCAAAAATTTTGAAAGACAGAGATTGGCGAAATAGCGTTCGTAGAGTAGTATTGCGTCATCCT
Organism: uncultured Candidatus Saccharibacteria bacterium; assembly: GCA_964426965.1. Lineage (GTDB taxonomy): Bacteria > Patescibacteriota > Minisyncoccia > RBG-13-40-8-A > JAUWHN01 > CAYRSI01. Next base: position 433 of record CAYRSI010000080.1, on the reverse strand, counting down.
GAGTGGACAAGATATTTCATTGACAAAAGACGAAAAGTTTCAAAAGAAGAAGAAATCAGGGCTAAACAGTTTATATTCAAAGAAGATGAGAAAATTGTTCCTCTTGATACTTTTAGAATTCCAAAAAAGGCTTGGAAGAAAAAAGATACGCTAATTGGTATGATATCGAGAATTGACTATGGTTCCATGGGTTTCAGAAGTGGATTTCTTAAATTAGCGCTTAAAGAAGCTGCTCTAGAAGGATTTCGTTTTAGTGTTTTAGATGGTGGCTTGGTAGACAAAAATGCTCTTAAAGAAAAACTTAAAGCCTTTATTAAAGAGCAAGGTGGAAAGCTCACAAGAGAGAATAAAGAGGCCTATACAGAAGATTTCTACTTAGAGTGCGCAAAGGACTTAGCTAAACTTATCCCAAGAATAAGAAAACCCAGTGGCG
>CAYRSI010000079.1:0-3219 GCA_964426965.1 uncultured Candidatus Saccharibacteria bacterium | reverse complement strand
TAAAGTTGTAAAAACCTTGTAGATTAATAGCAAAGACCGTGCTAATATATACAGTGCGGTTTTTGTTATCGCCTAAAGGCAATATAATACAAATCTGCAAATGTTATACTAATCTACAAATTGCGAATATTATGATTTTCAATATAATAACCATATTTCCAGGTATATTTAAAAGTTATTTCGAAGAATCTATCATCAAACGAGCTCAGGATAAGAGGCTCGTTAAAATTAATATTCATAATTTAAGAGATTATACGAAGGATAAACATAAGAGCGTTGATGATAAGCCATATAGTGGGGGTCCAGGCATGGTGATGATGGTGGAGCCGATTTTCAAGGCGGTCGCCGCCTTGAAAAAGTCAAAAGTTAAAAGTCAAAAGTCCAAAGTTATTCTATTTTCGCCGAAAGGGAAAAGGTTTGATCAGAAAATGGCAAAAAGGTTTGTTGAATTAGATAGATTGATTCTAATCTGCGGACGTTATGAGGGGGTTGATGAACGAGTCGCTCAACATATTGCTGATGAAGAAATTTCAGTAGGAAACTATGTTTTGACTGGCGGAGAAATTCCAGCAATGCTTGTCGTTGATGCAGTAACCCGTTTAATCCCTGGCGTAATCGCCCTAGAATCTCTAAAAGAGGAAAGTTTTGGACTTCGCAAATCTCAACAATTAACTAATTGTCAATACGAATATCCCCAGTACACGAGACCGGACGAGTTTAAGGGCTGGAAAGTTCCAAAAATATTACTTTCCGGAAATCATAAAAAGATTAAAGAGTGGAGAGAGAAGCATAGTAACTAGATAAAAAGAATTGTATAATTAATCATATAATTAATTGTATGATTCTTTTTTAAGGATATGGGTCGGCAAAAAGACGAGAATTTAAGAAAAATCCAACAATCAGGCAAAAAGGGGAGCTATCATCTAACTCTACCTGTTAGAATCATGCGTGAATTGAAATGGCGAGAACACCAAAAAGTAATCGTCAAACGCTCTGGCCGGAAAATAATAATCACCGATTGGCCGGGGAAGAAATAAATAGTAAGCTAACTATATAAATTAATATAAATTTATAATATGCATATTATAGCTGGTATTATTTATGCTTTTGGAGTGTTATTAACCATTTCTTGGGGCATTTTAATGCGCAGTAAGGCCAAGACAGAAGGTGTTACTGAGAAAATTTTCGAAACCTTTGGCTTATTAATGGTTGTTTCACTTATTCTTATACCCATTTTATCTTTATCACCATTTCATTTGTTGTGGATGTTTCCTGCTTCTTTTTTACTTGGTTTAATTAGCATCGTTCCTCCTTTCAGATTACTGTGGCCGCTTGCTTCTTTATATGGTTTCTTGTGGTATATTGGATTGAAACCCAAAGAGACAACAAAAGAGAATAAGAAATAAATTTATGACAGCATTAGAAACAATTGTATTTTGCTTTTTTGCCTTTATTGCTATTATTGCTTTTATCCTATGGGCCTGGAAAAGAAAGAGTTTTAAAAGAGGACAGTTTTACGATACTGCAGAAATAGTGACGCTATGCACTCTTCCAAGGGTGGCTGTTATTTGGCTTTTTATTTTAGTAATATTTTTCTTTTTAGAATTAAACAAATTACATTTATTATACATTTTTCCCATAATATATTTTATTATTAATTCTATTCAGGCAAAGCGCATTTTGAGAAAAGGAGATAAAAGAAAAAAATAAATTTATGAAAAAGAAAAATAAAAAAGCCTTGGTAATTGTAGCTCATTGCGACGATGTAGTTTTGTGGATGGGTGGAATAATCCGTCATCTACGCGATTGGGAGTGGCATATTTTTTCAATGTGTAATAGTAATATTGATTCAAAAATTCAGTCATTTAATAAAACATGTGAGGCGCTTGGCGCTAAGAAATTTCAGGCATTGAACTTTTTAGATTATCAAGATGACGGAGTTTTTTTTAAGAACAATAAGAAGAATATGAGGGCAGAAATAGAGAAATTTTTGGATAAAGAATACGATTATGTTTTTACTCATGGGATGCAAGAGTGGAACGAATATGGTCATCACGATAATCACCAAGAAGTCGCAGAAGTGGCACAAGAGATTGCAAAAGAAAAGTCATATCCGTTGATTCAGTTTTGTTATTATCCTATTTATGGTAGTGGTATCGCAACGGTCGCTTACAAAGAACGGGCGAATTATTATTTTCAATTAAATTACGAAGAATTAAAGTTCAAATTAGAATTAATTAATTGTTTTCCTCAGGAAATGGGTAGCTTAGTTAATGCCTTGAAAAGTCCCTGTCCAAATCCGGAGGGATTTGAATCTTCTGATGTTTTGCCAACACCGCCATTTATTAGAGCACTTAAATAAATTTTAATTTGAATCTACCCTTGCGGTTCGGGCTGGGGTAATTACGAAAAGCTAGGGGTTTTATGAAAGAGACTTACCCCGCATAGATTTTATGTTTTATGTATATGTTTTAAAAAGTGGAAAAGATGATGGAATTTATATTGGTTTTACATCGAATTTGAAAAATAGACTGAAAGAACACAAGGATGGCAATGTAAGATCTACTAGTTATAGGCGTCCTTTGGATTTGACTTATTACGAAGTATATAAAGACAAAGAAATAGCTAAGAAAAGAGAAAAAGATTTAAAGAGCGGAAAAGCTCATATGGAATTAAGAAAGCGTTTAAGGGTAGATTAAAGGGGGTTGACCCTTCACCAAGATTGCCATTGTTAAAGCATATTTGCGGTATATTACAGCTATTTATGTTACCACTGGCGGCACAAGGGCGAATAGCCCTGCCCTATTCGGGCACAGTGCCGCACAATAAAATAGCAGCAATTTTGGTGAAAGGGTTGACAGGATTTTTTAAAAGAGTATAATAGAAATGTAGGATAAGTATTTATAATTTTTAACTATATGTGAAACTAATTCACAAATTAATTCGTCCTTTAAAATAGGGTTTAGATTTTTATGATAATTATAGAAATTTAAACCTTATTTTAAATTCTGATCTTTAACAGTTCAGTTTATCCCGCACCATAATGGTGCGGAGCTTGAGCAAACCAAAAAATTTCCTATTTTTTATAGTTGTCCTGATATTCTATAGAAGCAGATATTGCGCAGATTGATTGAAGTCTGCGTCAATCTGTTTCTAACTTATACTGAGAGTTTGATCCTGGCTCAGGATGAACGCTGGCGGCGTGGATAAGGCATGCAA
>CAYRSI010000078.1:1761-3256 GCA_964426965.1 uncultured Candidatus Saccharibacteria bacterium | reverse complement strand
CCTGTTACATTACACCATTCATCAACAGTACATGCTGGACTGGCTCCGCCAGTAAATGCTGCAGTCGTACAAACATACATACTTACTGTATCTTGAGCTCCGCCAGTATCAGTATCGTTGTAAGTAGTGGCTGTAATTGTCACATCAGTGGCTCCTGGATTTCCTGCTTCATCAGAAACAGCTGTAAAAGTTGGCCTGTGGTTAACGCTGAATGGCGTGCCACCAGTGCCTGTTCTACCACTGTTAGAATACGCAGCCGTACACGCACTATCACTATTATCATCACAAGCATAAGCATACCAAGCATAGCTCTCAAGTGTTTCACCGGAAGTAATAGTATAAGTTTCAGTAATCTCTGCTCCTGAAGCAGAGGAAGAAGTAGAAACAACCCAAGCGCCCCCAGTACAAGTTGGAGCAATCCCTCCAGCGCCGGCCGTAATTCCTTCTCCTTTACAAACAGCTAAATACCAGCCATCTTCATTAGCATCAGTAGCCGTAGCTTTAAAAGTCACATCAGCATCCATATCAGTTGGGGTGGTATCAGTAGACGCAGGACTTTCCCATGGTTCATAACCACTATCAAAAACAGGAGCTTGTTGGGGAGCCGAATAATCAACCGTTACTTGTATATAATCTACGTATACGTCTTTTTTGTCCTTAACATTTGTCGCTGTTACCTCAACTACTAGATTATCTAATGCAGATTTTGTCCATGAGCCGTATCCCCAATCATCTGATAATCCACCAAGGCTTTCTCTATTTTCAGAAAGAATTAATTCGGGGGTAGACTTAGTTTCTGGCGCCCAACCTGAACCGCCATCATAAGACAATCTAACGCTAATAATAGAATTACAAAGCGCACTTTCTTCCCAGGCATCTATTTCAACCAGGATTCCGTTAATCGTGTCGCTGTCGCCAATCTGATCAAAATTAAACGCATAAACAGTACCGACGTCATCGCTTGTATCGGTATCAAAAGTCGTTTCACTGCTGTCGTCTGTGTTTAGATCACCAGCAGTCCAGCCATTGGCCCATGAAGTATTTGTTGCGGCGGAACCAGTTGCTGACTGGGTAGCATCACTCGCAATCTGCCACTGGCGGATTTCTTCAAAAATGGCTTGGTCTAAGCGAGTGTCAACGAGTCGAAGGGGTCCTAATAAATATAAATAAGGACTAATGTCTGGCGCGTCAAATTGGTATTCTAATTCATGAGTCTCTCCTGCTTTCCAGTCAACTTGCCATGAAATAATTTTCAATTTACAATTTTCAATTTTCAATGAATTTTCAATTTCGCAATTTTCAATTTTTAAATTATCGGGTTTTATCTCAAAACTTTCAGGAATGTATTCTTTAATTTCTCCTTGAAAATCTTGATTTGCTTTGATTATTAACTTTACATTATAAATAGCTGGTGGATAAATTCTTGTTGGTCCAATTCTTTCTATTTCAAAAGGTACAGAATCGCGCACTTCAAAAGAATCAGTTATTTCATATT
>CAYRSI010000078.1:0-1661 GCA_964426965.1 uncultured Candidatus Saccharibacteria bacterium | reverse complement strand
ACTGCCATTTGCAAATAAGCTTGTTCGTTTGGTAGATAAATTGATTTATTAGTATTAATCGCCAAAACTCCCCAGACAAAATCCTGGTTTTGAACAAAAATTTGACCCCCGTCTTCAATCTCAATCTTTAGGACATATGTTCCAGGCCTGAATTGGCGAGGCTTTTCAAAATTACTTAAATCAACAAAAAATTCGCCCTCTCCCTGATAGCGAATATTTGGATTAATATCTAATCCTGAAACTGTAGCTTTTATATTAATATCTTTATACTCGTCTCGAAAAAGATCAATAATGCCAACAGTTAATGTTTCAAGTATGTTCTTTTTTCTTCTGTATTTGAATTTAAACTCTGGTTCATCATCTAATTTAAAATTCTTTCGCTTGGAAATAAGTTTAACCTCAACATCTTCGCTGGTTAACTTCGTGTCGGTTTCGTGTTTTAATTCTGTGTCAGTTTCGTGTTTTCCCTCGTATTCCACCTCCAGCCAAATCGCATCAAGGTACACTTCCGGGAATCTAGAATCTAGAATTTGGAATTTAGAAGAAAAAGTAAATCTTATTCTCAAATTTTCTAAATCCTCCCAATTCTCAAAAATCGGCAAAGCGTAAAGCCAATATCCATCATTAGTAGCATTGGAAATTTCATTCTCTAAATCAAGTTCGGCTAAGTTTTGCCAAAAATCTTGATAATAATAATCAATAATTAACTTCTCCCCCACTTCTCCTTTGCCAGCCAAAGACAACCTAAGCTGGACATTTTTGATTTCTATATCCTGACCAGCAAAATCCTCGGGAACACTAAAATCAGAAAATTCCAAAGTTTTTTCAATAAATCCTGATATCGTTTCTCTTGTCGGAGGTTCTTCTGTTATCGGAGGCTCGACCTCTAAAATAACGTCCTCGCTTTCCGTTGCTATCTCATCGATTGGTTCTTCCACTATAGTCTCTTCACTCTCTGTTGCTAATTCTTCAATTGATTTCTCATTAACTATTGGCTCTTCATCTATTAATTCTTCGCTTTCTGATGCGATTAATTCTTCTGAAGGCGAAGCAATCAAGTCTAAAAGAATTCCTAAAACATACGGCACCTGTGCGCTGGGCGAGGCAGGGATTTCCTCTACTGGCTCTTCTAAAAAGGGCTCTGAAGGTGATGGTATTTCTTCATCAAAAACTGGTTCTTCTGATGGACTAGCAACTTCCCCGCCCAAATCTTCGAATTGCTCGCCCAAACCTTCAGATTGTGACGAGTCCGTCTCAATGCTTTCGCTTTGATCGGATGGCGGGTCCGCCTGAATGTCCGACTCTGTCGGGGTTTGGGTGGGTTCCTGTACTCTGTATATCTCGAAAAGAAAGGCTGAATTCTCCTTATTAAACTCTTCAAAACCTGCTTCTGGGTCAATATCTTGAACCAAGGCTGCTCCTGAATTCTGCCAGGTCCCAGAATAATCAGTGGGTAGTATCTTTATCTCTTGGCTTTCTGCTCCTTTTGTATTTACGGATAAATAATAAAATATCCCGGCAAAGACCGAAACTGAGATGATAAAAATCACCAAAAAATTAGCTAAATTATTTTTTATAAACCTCGCCATATATACCAAAAATTCCCTATTATATCTGCTTTATAGGTTTAAGATTTTAAATATTTCTTCACTTTTATTATA
>CAYRSI010000077.1:0-3318 GCA_964426965.1 uncultured Candidatus Saccharibacteria bacterium | reverse complement strand
TTGTTATCAATAGCATTTTTAATAGCAGCATTTTCCGGATTATAAGTTTGAACTAAAAACCCCCTATCGCTCATTGATTTAAGTTGACTTATTATTTGAAAAACTCGTTCAGAACTTCTATAATCAGGTAGATTTAAAATGGTTTCAATGGAAACAATTCCCACTAAATTTACTTGCTTTATATCTTTTTCAAGCAACATTTGAGTACCAATTAAAATAGCGTTTTTCAGTTTGTTAAATTTGTTTATAATTTCTTGTTGTTGGGTCGGGGATTTGGCTGTATCACTATCTAGCCTAAATATTTTTACTTTAGGAAATAATTTTTTAACTTCTATTTCTACTCTTTGAGTACCAGCGCCAAAGTATTTTATTCGATAGCCCTTGCAGTTTGGGCATAGAGCAGGTGGTTTTTCTTCGTTATTGCAATGATGACAGAGCAATTTACCTCTTACATGATGCAATATCATTGGGACATCACAGCGAGGGCATTTTATTACATAACCACAATCACGGCACAAGATAAAAGTAGCAGCTCCTCGGCGAGAAATAAAAAGTATGGACTTTTTGGCTTTTTTTAGTTTTTCTTTCAGCGCCCTGCTAATTATAGAGAAATTATTATTTCGCATCTCTTCCCTCATGTCTATTATGGAATTTTCAATTTTCAATTTACAATTTTCATTAAATTCTTTTTTTAAAATAAGCTTTGCTTTATGTATTTTGGCTAATTGGATTGCAATATCTTTGGCATTATAGTAAGGCCTTCTGCCCCAGGATTTATATTTCGGACTGTCAGCATTTTCTATAATTATGGATTTTAAATTATTAAAAGCAGAAAAAACTAATCCTTTAGTTTCGGGCGTAAGGATTAGTTTTTGAATGTCCGTCGAAGCCCCTGCCTTGCTGGCAGGCAGGTTGGCGAAGGCGAAGGGCTTCTTTGATAAAAATATTCTTGCCACCATCCCCAACGGAGCGAAATAATATTCACTCATCCAGAACAACAGTTTAAATTGATTTTTTGTTAAAACTGGTTCTTTCGAAACAACTTTTTCAATCGGTTTTAGCTTAAAAGAAATGCCTTTTTTAATATCGATTTTCTTTTTTTCTAAATTTTCCGAAGAAAAAACAATAGCATTTACTTGTTTTTTACGGAGAGATATTCGAGCCAAGGCTCCCTTATCTAACTTTTTGCTAAAAAAATAACTCAATATTTGAGGATTGGGATGGGGGATTCTAATCAGAGGAATAACGTTTATTATATACATAATACACTATTAGTCTATCATTTTAGAACCAAAAACAAAAGCGCTGGTGTTATTGCCCAGCACTTTTTTGTTTTTGTATCTCCACTTTATGGTCTCCACTTTATAGCATGAACAATCATTCTTAAAGGAGCGAGTAACGGCCAGAATATTATCCAAATTACTGCGTCAACCAATGTTCCACCTGGTTCTATGAAGAAGCCTCGCGGACCAGAGGCATGAAATACCGCAAGTTCCCACCAAAACCATCCAATGCGGAGATGCCCTAACACAAGAAAGCCAAAGAGCGCCCATGCCAGCCAAATAGGAAGAATTCCGAGGCCGAATAGTATGCCCCAAAGAGTCCAGCCTACGATTATTATTACTGAAAAACTTAATAGAACGATTATTACAAGTTCCATTTTTAACCTCCCAAATTTGTTTATTTAACTATCAAAGGACAGTAGAGTTTATTGTAGCAAAACTGCAAGGTTTGTCAATCAATAAAAGAAATGATAAAGTAAAAGATATATGAAGCGGAGGTTATTTATTGCTATTAATTTACCGGAAAATATAAAAAATAAACTCATTGGCTATCAAGGAAAGTGGGCTGATTTGCCTGTTCGTTGGACGCCGAAAGCAAACTTACACATCACCTTGGTTTTTATTGGTTATGTTGGCGATAATGAGATGTATGAAATATGTAATATTGCAAAAGAAATAGCTAAACGACATGGCTCTTTTAATATTAGGTTAAAAAGAATACTTTTAGGTCCACCCAATAAATTTCCTAGAATGTTTTGGGTTGAGGGAAAGAAAAGCGAAGAAATGGCAAGACTTAAAAATGATTTTGAAGATATGTTTTCGAGGGTGCGAGCTTGTCATCCGCACATTACTTTAGGTAGAATTAAGCAAGGTCAATGGCGGGAATTGAGTCCTCAACCCGAGATAAATGAGGTATTTAATTTTACCCCGCACCACCGGCGGGGTGCGGGGTTTAGTTTTCCAGTAGAAACAATTGAAGTAATGCAGAGTAATTTGCAAAGGACCGGGGCAGAATATACGGTTTTGGAAAGCGTGAGTTTAGGGGCATGAAAATAGAAATTTTAGGCGTTAAAATTGATAATTTGACAATGAATGAGGCCCTTCGCAAAATTGGGCAATTTTTAGATTCAAAAAAGCAGCACTATGTAGTTCTTCCGTATTCTGAATTTATTGTTCGGACCCAGAAAGACAAGGAGTTTAAAGACATTTTAAATAAAGCGGATTTGTCATTATGCGAAAGTAGGGGGTTGTGGTTTATTTCAAGATTTTTAGGAAAATCATTTAAAGAAAATATTGCAGGAGTGGATTTAATCTGTAAATTAAGGGGTAAAATATTTTTATTAGGAGGAAGAAAAGATGTTGTTGAGAAAGCTAAAAAAAAGATAGGAGAAAACGTTATCGGCGCAGAACATGGTTATCAGAATTTAGATAAGATTATTGAGAAAATAAATAAACATAAGCCAGATATTTTGTTGGTTGGCGTAGGAAGTCCAGAGCAGGAAAAATGGATTTATAAAAATCTTAAAAAAATGCCCAGTGTTAAAGTAGCAGTTGGTGTTGGTGGCGCCTTTGATTTTATTTCGGACAGAATTAAACGCGCCCCTAAATTCCTTCAAAAAATCGGTCTTGAATGGCTTTGGCGATTGATTCTTCAACCTCGGAGAGCAAAGAGAATTTATAATGGAGTAATCGGGCTAGCTTATCTAGCCTTAAGATCAAAAATAAAAAATAAAAAACACATATGATTTTTTTTGATGGAACCAAGAAAATTTATTTTGTAGGGATTGGTGGAATTGGAGTTAGCGCTTTGGCTAAATTGTTTAAGGGTCAGGGTAAAAAAGTTGCTGGGTCAGATAAATATTCGTCAGAGATTACTGACGACTTAAAAAGACAGGGAATAAAAGTTGATATTGGTCACAAAGAAGAAAATCTTGATTCAGATACTGATTTAGTAATTTATTCACCCGCAGTCAAATCAAAAATTCCTGAAATGAAAAAAGCTGCTAGATTAGAAATTAAGCAATTAAGTTATCCC
>CAYRSI010000076.1:2024-3389 GCA_964426965.1 uncultured Candidatus Saccharibacteria bacterium | reverse complement strand
GAAAAGCAGAAATTCTTTCAAGAACTGGTTTCACCTTCTTTTGATGCAGCGATAATGGGGCGGGAAATTAAACCAGAGCTGGTTCAAGAGTCTATTAGTCATATAGTCCCACAACAGGCGCTAGAACAGACTCTTGAGGCGAGGCGAGAACTGGATATAGTCTATACACAACGATTGCAAATAGCCACTGTTTCTCTCGCCGGGGCATTTTTAGAAAACATACTTCTAAGTATCCTGTACCATCAGTTAAGTCTAAGGACTGTTCAAAGAAAAGATATTCTTGAGGTTGAGCTTGGTCCGCTTCTTAAAGAGGCCATTGGGAGATCAGTCTTTCCCTATGATTCAATAAAGTCAACATGCCAGATAATCCATATCTTTAGAAATAGATTGCACCCTGGTAATGAACTACGACAAAAATATAAATTGACTCCCAGAGTTGTGGCTACTCTAAAAATCTTGCTCGATTTGGCATTAGTAGAGTGGGCAAGGCAAATTTCCGATAAGAAAACTGCCCAAGCATCGGCTAACAACGGATAAAAGGTTTCGCTAGGCTTCGCTCCTTACCCTCACTTCGTTCGGGTCATATAACACGGGCTATACGCAATTCCGAAAATTATAAGATTATTGAGTATAGGTACTAATTATGGATAAAAAAATCATCAGGGAAAAGTTAAGTTGGTTTAGGGGAAATATAATTTCAGATGCAACCGTAATCGAAGGGGCTCTTGGTTGGAGACTAAGAACATATTTTTTCCCTAAAACTAATAGACAAGCCTCAATTTTCTATTGGTACATTATAAACACGTCCCATTTTAGTTTTGATAAAAAGATTTCGCTTTACGAGCAAATCCCATATTTTAAAAAATTAAAACAATATCCAAAAGTAAAGAACTCTTTAAGATTTGTTCAACGGTTGAGAAATGCAATAGCCCATTGGGAATTAGATGAGAAGATGAGTGATGAAAATGAAATTGTTATTTACAATCCAGTTACACTTAAGAGAGTAAAATTGGATGATAAATTGATGGAAGAGTTTAAAGAACATGAAAAATTTCTTCTAAAAATCTTTGGCTGGGAACAAACCCTTAGAGATAAATATGGAATTAGAAATAAGAAATAACCTATTCGGCGACTTCAAATACACGCAAGCCCTTATATCCCAACCTAAATACTCACCAGCCAATAAATTTGGATAGCTTCATTTATAAAATATTAGTTTGACATCTTATTTTTTTTAAGATAAACTATAGAAAAATAAATTTATATTCTTGTAGGTGAAATAAAAATGCAAACTTCAGATGTTCTAAAAAAAATAAATATTCCCAGACACAAATTATATTATCTGGAGCAAAAAGGTTATATTAA
>CAYRSI010000076.1:0-1924 GCA_964426965.1 uncultured Candidatus Saccharibacteria bacterium | reverse complement strand
AAATAAATATTCCCAGACACAAATTATATTATCTGGAGCAAAAAGGTTATATTAACCCTAAAAAAATAACCAGGGGCGATCTAGAGATGAGAGAATATACCGATGAAGATTTTCGCAAAATCCAGATAATATGGAAATTTTTGAAGCAGGGTTTTAAGCATAAGATTGCCTATCAAAAAGCAATGGAAAATCTAAATAAGTCTTAAGCCTGTACTTTATCTAAAATCTAAAAAGGTTAACCCTGCTAGTAGATACTCACTTAACGGGGTTAAGATAAAATATAATTATGAATAAGGAAAATACCCATAAATTTAAAAAGCCCAAAGTCATCGCTGTTGCCAATCAAAAGGGAGGAGTGGGAAAGACCAACATCACTTTTAATCTCTCTGGAGCTTTAGCTGAAAAAAACAAAAGGATTCTCCTTATAGATTTGGACCAGCAGGGAAATCTTTCCTCTTCATTTTTAGAAAATATTTACACCCTTAAATTTACCATTGCTGACCTCTTTTTAGATAATGATATTGATGTTGCCAGGGTTATTCAAAAAACCTCTTTTCAAAATATAGACATTATCCCTTCCAATATAGATTTAAGCAAAATAGATCTCCAACTGGCTGGAGAGCCAGACGCCCAATATTTTTTAGCTGATAATTTAAAAGACTTAAAAGAAAACTATACCTATATAATCATTGACTGTCCTCCAAGTTTAGGTCTGGCCACCAGAATTGGCCTGGTGGCTGCAGATGAAGTTATTATACCTTTAGAGTGTCAGGAATGGGCCGTTAAAGGGACCGCCTACCTAAGAGGTGCCATAACTAAGATAAGAAAAAGGGCAAATCCCAAGCTCAAAATAATGGGCTATATTATAAATAAGTTTGTCGGAAGAAGAAAGCTTGAAGAGGTTTACCACGAGACTGTTTTAGAAGGTTTTAAAGATAAAGTATTTAAAGTAGAGTTAAAGAACAGTGTAAAATACGCTGAAGCAACTACTCTAAAAAAACCAATTACTTATTACTTACCCTCTTCAGAACAAGCAGAAACCTATCGAAAATTAGCGCAGGAGATTATAAATCATGGCTAAAAAAAAGGAAAATATCTTAAGAAAATTCGCCAAAGATACTTTTGATTCTCTTCCTATCCAAGAAGAAATTGTCAAGAAAGAAAGAAAGGGTATTAGAGAAGGAACAAAGGGTCTTTCCGGCGCCAGAATTATTGAAATATCCAGGATAAAATTAGATCCCGAACAACCAAGAAAAAGTTTAAACCAGAAAAGATTAAATGAATTAGCAGAATCCGTTAAAAAACATGGACTCCTACAGCCAATTAGTGTTGAGTATATAGAACAGGAAGATTGCTTTAAAATAATTAACGGCGAGCGCAGGTATAAAGCGGCTAAATTATCCGGGCTTCAAGAATTACCCTGTATTATTAAAAATATTGATAAGCATACCCGGCTTATCCATCAGTTAATCGAAAATATCCAAAGGCAGGACCTTCCACCACTTGAAGAAGCAGAATCAATCCAAGCCTTGATCAATAAAAAAAGAATGGACAATCCAAACTATTCTCAAAGAGAGGCCTCAAGAGAATTAGGACTTCCTAAAAGCTACGTGAACGAAATGCTTTCTTTGCTCAAACTTCCTCAGGATATAAAGGAGAGTGTCCGAACATCGGACACTGTACCAAAATCCTTATTATTACTACTTATCCGGCAGAGTGATGAAAAAAATATAAGAGGTTTTTACAGGCAAATAAAAGAAGGAAAACTAACGGTTAGAGAAGCAAAAACAAAAATCGAAAGATCTAAATCTAAAAGCGGAAGGCCTAAATACTATGAATATAAATTCGAATCACCCGGAAAAGATTTTGTTTTAAAAATTAAATTTAAAAAATCTGAGATAGAACAATCTGAAATAATTAATGC
>CAYRSI010000075.1:0-3390 GCA_964426965.1 uncultured Candidatus Saccharibacteria bacterium | reverse complement strand
CAAGACCATACACAGCTTATGATGCAAATGTTAATAATGATATTGTCAATAAAATTTTAGATGCTGGTTATCTGGCAATACCTCTTGAGCTTGCTCCCATAGGATCAATAGATATTTCTACACAAATGCCAAAAATGTACTGGATACAGGGCCAAAAGAAGTTGGCTGCGATAAAATTATTAAATGAAAATAAAAACCTGTTTGGAATTGATATAACCTATTTTGCCTGCGGTCCTGATACCCAGATAAACCAGCAAATGAGATGCAGAGCACAAAAGCCCTTTTTAACAATTGAAATGGATGAGCATACTGGGGATGCTGGAATTGATACTAGATTACAGGCATTCTTTAATACTGTTAAATCTTACTTAGGGATAGGAGCAAAGCAGACCAGCAAGGTTTTTAGCGTTAAACTAAAAGGTCTTGATAAGATTAAAGATAAAAAAATTCTTGTTCTTCCTCCAATGTCAAAACATAATTATGCATTATCTGCTGTTTTTAATGCCTATAGAATTCAATCAAGGGTTTTAGAGGTAAGCCCTGATGAAACCATGGAAAAAGCGAGAAGCTGTACATGCGGCTTAGTATGCACACCCTATCTACATACTACAGAGGCTATGCTTAATTTTATGCAAAAACCAGAGTTTGACCAAGATAAATTTGCCTTTTTTCAGGCAACAACTGATTGTGGCCCATGTAGGCTAGGGCAGTATGCAAGCCTAGAATCTCTTTTATTCCAGAAAAAGGGAATAGATGTTGATATAGTAATAGGTGGTGAACTAGGAAGTGAATTCAATCTTGGCGTACCCTTACTAATCAAGGCTTGGCCTGGTATTACTGCAGTTGACCAGCTTGAAAAAATGAGAATGCACACAAGACCCTATGAGGTTAATAAAGGAACCTCAGATCAGATTTATGAGAAATATATGAAAAGGCTTCTTGATTATTTAGCAGATCCAAAAACTAATCTTGGAAAAATGAAAACCTATTTAACTATTGGGAAAGCATTTTTTTCTAATTTATTTAATGGAAAATTATCTCCTATTGAGGAAATCTTAAAAAAAGCTCAAGAGAAATTTTCTCAAGTCAAAAGAACTAATGAAGAAAAACCAAAGATAGGTATAGTTGGCGAGTTCTATGTAAGACTTCATGAGCCAGCAAACCAAAGAATTATAAGAAAGCTTGAGAAAAAGGGAGCAGAGGTTTGGTTAGCTCCGGCAACAGAATATCTGGTTTATTCTTATCATCTTGCTTCTGTTTTTGCAAGAGAAAAATTCAGCTTAAACAGAAAAAAGGAAAATTTAAAGGAATGGATCTTGAAATCAATATTCTATAGATTTATGATTGGTTATGAGCACAAGTTGTTTAAGGCAACTTTGCCATATATGCAGGGTTTTGATGATATACCTGCAAAAGAAATAGTTTCAAATGGCGAGAAATATATTAGACATTATATTGGCGGAGAGGCTATAGTAAGTATGGGAAAGGCAGAAGATTATGTAAAAAGGGGTTTGGATGGCATTATCAGTGTCATTCCATTTAACTGCATGCCAGGACTGACTGTAGCTGGTTTTATCCCTAAATTCAGAAAAGATAATAATAACATTCCATTTGTGTCAATAGAGTATGATGGTTTTCAGGATAGCACAAGAGAAATTAGAACTGATACCTTTATCGTACAAGTAAAAGAGAGATATGAGAATAAAAAATATGCAAAACTTCATTAAGAAAAGATAAATCAATCTCATAACTGCTGAAAGAATTCGGTTTTTTCACTAATACAAAAGTTACGAAACTCGTCTACTATACTCAACCATTTATAAATAAATATTAACCCTTTGGTTTTTACTGCCCCTCGAAACCCTTTATTTACAAGGCTTTCAGGAAGGCTTTTTTCTAAAGTTTTCCACAGGTAGACCTAATTTGTGAGGTGGACTGTTCTGTGGTACCTTTTTTAATTGAACAATTATCCAAAAAGGAGGAAAAGAGAAGAACAGGAAAACTGATTTTCAGATAAGTATAGGAAGATAAATATATATAGAATTCGAGGATTACCAGTTTTTATAGGAAAAAATAGTAAGGCTCTAAAACGTAGAAAATATAAGGGTTTCTGCGTTTTTTTGTTATATAGGATGGTGGTAGTGGCTCTAAAATGTAGAGAAAATAAAGCAAAAAGAGGCTAAAAGTTATATTTTTAAGAGGCTGAAAGCCTTGCAAAATAAGGGTTTTAGAGAAATATTGTCGTAGCGGCATTTTTTGGGGTTGGTCAAGGTGATTGTTCATATTTTTCAAAATAGGCGCTTAAAATGGCTTATTTTGGATGTGGGCGGAAACCCTTATTTTATAAGTGTTTTTATTGGAATAAATAGAGACAGATTCTCTTGGCAATGAAGCAAGGAGGAAATTATCAGAACAACCAACCCCCTGACGCCTGATCCGGACTAACTAAATACTCTATATAGAAACCAACAACCGAAAACTTTTCGTCCAAAAGAGAAGGATTTTTAACAAGTAATGCAGTATATAAATAGCAGATTATTTCTACACAAAATCATAGTTTTCTTAATTTAAAAAAGTTTACTTGTAAATCCTAAATATGAAAAAATTTTCCATAGGAAAGGATAATGTAATGAAAAAAAACATAACTTGTTTGCTGCTAGTTACAATTTTTATAAGTATTTCTTGTTTAACTGTAAGCTCTTCTCAAACAATCAATGTAAAAGATTATATTAAAGATAAATTTCCCCCTATATTTAGCTTCTATCTTTCCTCTCTTGAGGATCTTGACTCATATAAAAAAGAATTTATCGATTCATTAGAAAATTTACCAGAAGAAGAATAGGAATATTATGCCAAAGAAGTCTATAAGAGTGGTTTTTTCCTGGAACTTTTAAAAAGTATAAAAGAAGGAAAAGTATTTACCACAGAAGAATTATTTGAGCAGTGGAATAAAGGGAAAAAAGATTCCGACTATGCTTATGAAGCTTACAACCAAGCCAAAATATTTATAGATAAGAGAGAATATAAAAAGGCATTGCCTTATTTGGAGATAGCAATTAAAACAGATATATCATCATTAAAAGCTTGGGTATATTTCAATATTGGATTTTGGTATGATAAACTTGAAACCTACACCAAAGCAATAGAAGCTTACATACAGGTAATCCATATTAATCCTGATTATGCCGAAGCTCACTACAGCTTAGGCGTTGCTTATTTTCTAATTAAAGATAGAAACTCAGCTTTAAACGAATACAAAATTCTTAGAGAATTGGATATTGATTTAGCTAATAAATTATTTGATTTGATTTATTAATAGAAAAGAGTTAAATGAATTGTTGTTAGGGATAATACAACCACAAGAAATAGTTTTCCTAAAAGATTAGATTA
>CAYRSI010000074.1:0-3500 GCA_964426965.1 uncultured Candidatus Saccharibacteria bacterium | reverse complement strand
ATGCTTGGCTAAAATCTGATTCAGTTTGTTTTTAATTTTAAGAATATGCTTTGCAGAAATTTCAATTTCTGTTGCCTGTCCGCCTGCCTCACCCATAACCTGATGAATCAAAACCTCGGAATTAGGAAGGATGAGCCTCTTGCCCTTAGCCCCTCCGGCTAAAATCAAGGCAGCGCCACTAGCAGCAATTCCTATACAAATTGTCGAAACGTCACACTTAACATACTGCATAGTATCGTACATAGCCATAGTACCGGTTACTGTTCCGCCTGGGCTATTTATATAGATAATAATATCTTTCTTGGGGTCTTGATGCTGTAAAAACAAAAGCTGGGCAATTACTGCATTAGCTACGGGGTCAGCAATTGGCCCGCCAAGAAAAATAATTCTATCTTTGAGCAAACGGGAATAAATATCGTATGCCCGTTCACCATATTGCGATTTTTCAATCACTGTTGGAATTAAATTCATATAATTTTTGCTTCTCGCTCCAAAAACTCGAAAGCTTTATTATTTTTAATCACTCCCTTAGTATACTCTTTTAATGCTTGGAGGTCAATGTTTTTCTTAAGTTCTTCTGAGTCTGGATGATGCTTTAAATCTTCATTTATTTTTTCTTCAATTTCTTTTTCACTAACTTCTATTTTTTCTTTTTTAGCAATTGCTTTTAAAGCCAAACTAATTTTTACTCTTTTTTCTGCCTGCTCGCGCCATTCTTTTTTAAGTTCCTCAACTGGTTTTCTAATTTCTTTA
The DNA here is from genome assembly GCA_964426965.1 of uncultured Candidatus Saccharibacteria bacterium. Taxonomy (GTDB): domain Bacteria; phylum Patescibacteriota; class Minisyncoccia; order RBG-13-40-8-A; family JAUWHN01; genus CAYRSI01. The sequence goes on along the minus strand of CAYRSI010000074.1, from coordinate 2,747 downwards.
AGGTATCTATCAAAATCTAAACCCATGCTCTCCACATTAGCCCTAAGCTCCTCGACCATCCTATCTAATTCAATATCAATTAAAGCTTTGGGGATGTCCATTTTTGAATTTTCAACAACTCTTTCTATTAATTCCATTCTTATTCTTTCCTTTTCTTTTAATTCTTTTTCTTGAAATATGCCTTCTTTAATGTTTTTTTTAAGCTGGTCTAAGGATTGAAAATCTCCCAAGCTTTTAGCAAATTCATCAGAAAGTTTAGGTATATCCCTTTCTTGAACAAGATTCATTTTAACTTGAAAATCAAGGATTCTACCAGCCAAATTCTTTTGAGGCCAATCTTCTGGAGCCTTCAGGGTAAATTCTTTTTCTTCCCCTTCCTTCATTCTCTCAAGCTCTTTTTCAAAACCAGGAATAAACCGAGCTTCGCCAATAATTAAAGGGTGATTTTTGCTTTCGCCTCCTTCTATCTTTACACTGCTGCTTCTGGTAGTAAAATCTATTTCTACTCTATCACCCTTTGCGGCTGGCCGATTAACTGTAACAAGTTTTACCCGCGACCTTTGGAGATGCTTTAAAGACTCATCAACCTCTTCATGCTTAACTTTTAATTCTTTTTTCTTAACCTTTAACCCCTTGTAATTTCCCAGCTCAACCTCTGGAACTACCCAAAAAGTAGCCTTGTATTTCATTGGATTTCCCCGAGCAATTTGAAGAATTACAATATCTGGCTGGCCAACTATTTCAATTTTGTTTCCTGCCTCGTCTGCAGGCAGGTCTAAAATTGCCTTGGGTAAAGTTTTCTGAATGGCTAGATTAGCTGCCCCATCATAAAGCTTTTGCGAACCCTTTTCTCGTTCTACAATTTCAGCCGGTATTTTTCCCGGCCTAAACCCATCAACTTTCATATCCTTGCTTAATTCTGAAGCAGCTAAATTAAAATAGCTCTCCATTTGAGGAGCAGGTATCTCAATTTCTAATTCTACTTTATTTGAAGAAATTTTGTTAAGTTTTACATCCATAAATTACAACAACGGCGCAATAATCAAAGCAATAATTGCCATTAATTTCAGCAGTATATTTAAAGAAGGTCCGGCTGTATCTTTAAAAGGATCGCCAACTGTATCGCCGACTACTGCTGCCTTATGCGACTCTGAGCCCTTGCCACCAAGATTATCTGCTTCTATATATTTTTTAGCATTGTCCCAAGCAGCGCCAGAATTAGCCATAGTCACAGCCAATAAAAACCCAGTTACAATCGAAGCAGCTAATAATCCTCCCAAGGCTTCTGGACCCAAAAGAAAACCAACTAAAACCGGCACAATAATCACCAAAATGCCAGGAAGAATCATTTCTCTAAGAGCAGCTCGAGTGCTGATAGCTACGCAGCGAGCATAATCTGGTTTAGCTTTCCCCTCTAAAAGACCAGGGATTTTCTTGAATTGCCTTCGGACTTCTTGGACCATTTTCATTGCTGCTTTGCCAACCGAAGAAATAGCAAGAGAAGAAAAAAGAAATGGCATTAATCCTCCTATGAATAATCCAATGATTGTCTTGGGAGCTAATATATTAATAGTCTTCAAGCCAGCCACCAACCCATAACTAACCAATAAAACCAAAGCAGTTAAAGCAGCTGCTCCAATGGCAAATCCCTTTCCAATAGCAGCAGTGGTATTGCCAACAGCATCAAGTTCCTCAGTTCTTTTTCTTGTTTCCTGACCCATTCCGGCCATTTCTGCAATACCAGCTGCATTATCAGCAACCGGGCCATAAGTGTCAGTAGCTAAAGTTATACCCAGGGTAGATAACATGCCAACAGCTGCAATGGCAATGCCATAAATGCCGCCGAATAAATAAGCTAAGAAAATCGCTAACGAAATAATTAAAACTGGCACTAAGGTACTTTGCATTCCTAAAGAAAATCCTCTTAAAATATTGGTAGCTGAACCAGTTTGAGCAGAAATAGCTACTTTGCGCGTGGGTTTATATTTATAAGAGGTAAAAAATTCAGTTACTAAACCAATTCCAATACCCGAAGCTAAACCAATTAAAAACGCCCAAAACAAAGTAAACTGACCGGTAGTAAGTTTAATTATAAAAACAGAAAAAATAGCCGCAAGAATTGTTGCTCCGAAAATTCCTTGGTTTAATACTTTGCTTGCTATATAGGAACGCCCCTGGGATGCAGATTTCCTCCCCCCGAGTATTACAAAAAAATTCCCGATAATCGCTGCAATAATTCCAGTGCCAGCTAAAAGCAGTGGTAGAAAAATCAAATTCTGAAATCCAGCCAAAATACCCATAGCTCCAATTGCCATAGCTGCAATAATAGCATCAACATAACTCTCAAATAAATCAGCTCCCATGCCAGCTACATCACCAACATTATCACCAACATTATCAGCAATAGTGGCTGGATTCCGAGGATCATCTTCGGGAATACCAGCCTCTACTTTACCAACCAAATCAGCTCCAATATCAGCTGCTTTGGTGTAAATACCGCCACCAACCCGAGCGAAAAGTGCAATTGCTGAAGCCCCAAAACCAAAACCATAAATTATTTGAGCATCTTCAAAAACCAAATAAAGAACACTAACCCCTAAAAGCCCGAGCCCAACCACTGTCATGCCAATTACGCTGCCGCTATTAAAGGCAACTTTTAAACCATGCTTTAAGCTCCTTTTTGCTGCTTCAGCTGTCCGCGCATTACCTAAGGTAGCAACCCTCATTCCAATATTGCCAGCCAAAGC
>CAYRSI010000073.1:0-3575 GCA_964426965.1 uncultured Candidatus Saccharibacteria bacterium | reverse complement strand
CTTTGGCAGCCATTACGTTTCAGAATTATTTTAGAATGTATGAAAAATTAGCAGGTATGACTGGCACTGCCATAACCTCAGCTGAGGAGTTTGACAGTGTTTATAAGTTAGACGTGATTATTATTCCTACTAATAAGCCAATGATTCGCAAGTATTTATCAGATAGAATTTATAAAAACGAACAAGGAAAATTTAAGGCAATTGTTAAAGAAATTAAAGAACGGCATGAAAAAGGGCAGCCAATATTAGTTGGCACAATTTCAATTGAAAAAAACGAACTTTTAGGAGCAATGTTAAGAAAGGAGGGTATTCGCTGTGAAATTCTGAATGCCAAACAACATGAAAGAGAAGGAACAATTATTGCTCAAGCCGGAAAATTGGGAGCAATAACCGTGGCCACTAATATGGCTGGTCGAGGGGTTGATATAATTCTCGGCGGTAATCCGTCTGACAAAAAAGAAGCAGAAAAAATCAAAAAACTGGGCGGATTGCACGTTCTTGGCACAGAAAGACATGAAGCTCGGAGAATTGATAACCAGTTAAGAGGACGGTCGGGCAGGCAGGGCGATCCCGGTTCCGGTCAGTTTTTTGTTTCTTTAGAGGATGATTTAATGCGGCATTTTGGTTCGGATAAAATAAAAAAACTAATGGAGACTTTAAGAGTGCCTGAAGATCAACCGATTGAGAATAAACTTGTATCTAATGCTATTGAAAAAGCTCAAGCTAAAATTGAAGGGGTAAATTTTGATATTAGAAAGCATGTTCTTGAGTACGATGATGTAATGAATAAACACAGGCATGGAATTTATAAAATGAGAAAAGAGATTTTGTCTGCCTCAGATAAGGACATCCAAGAAAAAGCAGTGGAAATAATAGGTAAAGAGGATTTGGATAAGTATCAAGAAAAAGAGAAAGAAGTAGGAGAGGAAATAAGAAAATTTGAGAAATTTGTAATGTTAAATACTATTGATATGTTTTGGATGGCTCATCTTGATACTATGTCTCATCTTAGAGAGAGCGTGGGCTTGCGAGCTTACGCTCATCGAGATCCTTTGGTGGAATACAAAAACGAAGGGCATCAGTTATTCAAAAAACTTTTGGACGACATTGGTTTTGCAACAGCCGAGACATTGCTAAAAGCAGAATTTAAGAAAGCTCCAACCGAGAAAGAGGTCGGCTTGCCCACCGAAGCCCGAAAGGCGAAGGTGGGCAGAAACGATCCCTGCCCATGCGGAAAAATTAATCCAGAAACCGGCAAACCAATGAAGTATAAAAAATGTTGTGGGAAGTAAAATTGATATGAAAAATAATGTGAAAACAATTCTTTTTGATTTTGACGGCGTGATTGTCGATTCATTCCAGCCTGCTTTTGAGGTGAGCAGAATGCTTCGACCGCGGATGGATTTTACTAAAGATGATTATCGCAAGTGTTTTGAAGGCAATGTCTATGAGGAGTTTTTGAAAATTGATAAAAAACAAGAAGTTGATAATAAACAATTTTTTGAAATTTATATACCAAAATTGTTTCAATTGCCAGTAATAAAAGGAATTCCCAAGATATTAAAAGTGCTTTCTAAAAAATACAGATTGATTATTATTTCATCTACGATCTCCAGCCCTATTAGCGAATGGCTTAATAGGCGCGGTCTGGCTAAATATTTTTCCGAAATTATGGGAAGTGATGTGCACAAAATCAAATTAGAAAAAATAAGAATGATATTTGAAAAATACGGAATTAATTCTGACAATTGTGTTTTTGTCACCGATACTTTAGGAGATTTGCACGAAGCTAAAAAAGCAGGCCTTAATTGCCTTGCCGTCACTTACGGTTTTCATGGCGAGGATACGTTACGAAAAGGAAAGCCGGTGGGTTTTATCAAAGCGCCGCAGGATATAGCAATTGAAGTCGAGAAATACTGGAATAAATATAAAAGGTACCATGGAGTAGGCAAGAAATATAAAAAATGCTGTCTTCTTAAAAAATGACTAAATATTTTAGAGATTATTTTTATTTTGCAACCCTTGTAATTTTAGCAGCGGGTTTTTTAATATGGAGTTTTTGTCAAATTGATTTTGCAGAAAAAGAAATTGAGAGTCTGAGTTTTTCAAGTTATTTAAAATTTAAAAGAGAAAAACCAGAAATTATTCCCGAATTTGTAAATCTCGGAATCCCTTTTATTTGCCAGGCACCGTATTCAATTTGGGACGAACTCCACAATCATGCCTGTGAAGAAGCAGCTATAATAATGGTTTACTATTATTTAACTGAAAAAGATTTAAGTCGAGAGATAGGTGAAAAAGAAATTCTGAATATGGTTGATTGGCAGATTAAAAACTGGGGTAAAATTTTTGATTTAAATGCCGAGCAGATAGTTCAACTTTTCAAGAATTATTTTAACTATGAAAACATAGAACTGGTTTATGATTTTGCAGTTGAAGATATAAAGAAAGAATTAGCCAGGGGGAATCCAATAATTGTTCCTGCTGCTGGTCGAACTCTGCGGAATCCTTATTTTACTCCACCCGGCCCTTTGTATCATATTTTAGTTGTTAAGGGTTATGATGGTGAGAAGTCTGAATTTATTGTTAATGACCCTGGCATTGGACGAGGAGCTGATTTTAGATATAATTATCAAGTTTTAGAAAACGCTATTCATGATTTTAATAATGGAGATGTATTAAACGGCAGAAAGGTGATGATTGTGGTTAAATAAAAAGACAGGACAAGTTGACTTGCCCTGCTTTTTTATTTCTCGGTTGCAGTTTTAATTATGAAAGTGCTCGAGCTCCCTCAGCAGCAAAGAACCCTAGAAAAGAAATTGTCCTAATAATCGTCCATATACATAGACCAATAATAGCTCCGATAATACCAGATCCTATTGTACTAACGAATATTGGTATGTCTTTGTCAGGTCTTGTTGCGCTTAATATTGCACCAAATATCGCGCCAATTATTCCACCCCATATTATAAAATTCGTTCCCATTATTACACCCTGTATTATTAAAAACATTTTTTCCTCCTTTCTTAATAGAAAATTTGGGATTTGTTAAGATACAATTTTCGACCTTATAGTATAGCAAATTAATGCAATCTTGTCAAGTCAACACAAAAACAAAAGGCTTGTTGAACAAGCCTTTTTGGGATTGAAATTATTCATTTTAGATTTTTATTGACGCTTTTTTCTAAGTCGGTTATTCGCAGCGCGTAATTCCATCCAGAGATTCTTTCTTTTTTTTTGCAATTGTTCAATTTCCTTCAGTAAAAATTCAATGTCGGCTGAGGCGTGTTGTAGTAAGGTACGTACTTCGTTTATCTCTGTTTGATAATAAGCATAGGAGTCGTTTGTATGCTCGTGATAATTTTCCAGGCGTTTGCGGATGATCTTTAATCTTTCTTTTGGATCTTTTTCTCTTTTTTTCTCTAACGCCTGATAATTTTTCTTTAATTCTTGGCGCGCTTTCTCGTGTTTATCGTCGAGGAGTTCGTTTTTTGCATAGAAAGTAACAGCATGACCACCGGAATCCATAAAATCATTATATTTTTTTTGCAAAGAACTCATGATGTCCTCCTTTC
>CAYRSI010000072.1:1665-3674 GCA_964426965.1 uncultured Candidatus Saccharibacteria bacterium | reverse complement strand
GCATGTTTAAGAAAATTAAAAAAATATTTTCTAGTATAAAAATAATAGTTATTTGTCTAGTTGTTTTGCTGGTCGTTGAGTTTGGTTTAGTTGTTTATTTAACAGCAAAAGTTACTAACTTGAAAAAGGAATTTGCCGAAATTGGGCCACGAGAGAAAATGGAAAGAATTCATTCTTATGCTGTGGCTTTGGAAAAGTTTGAAGAGTTTAAAAGAAAGGAAGGCGCAGGAGATACAACCGTTGAATTTGAAAGAGCAGTTTTATCAACTGATAGCGGGGTTTTAAAGGCTTTGTTTGATGAGGTAGTTTTGGGCGGAAACCTTGAAAAAGACATGGAATATTTTTTGGATGCAGTCATTGATTCATTAAAATTCTTCTCTAAATAACAAAAAAGACCATTTTTTGATCGTGAAAAAGTGGTCTTTTTTGTTATAAAATTATTACGTAATAATTATTTTTTTATTCTATTATACTTTTTTCATCATATATTCATCTTTCAATTTATATCCTAATTTTCGATAGTATTCGCGGACGCCGATGCCGGAAATCACGGCAATTTTTTTAAAATCTGTTTCTTTAACAACTATTTTTTCTGCCTCTGTCATTAATTTTTTGCCCAACCCCTTATGTTGGGCTGCTTTTTTAGATTTGGCTTTAATTGGAACAACCTTGCCGTAAGTGTGGAGCTCGCGAATTAAAGCTGAATCTTTTAAAGCTGGCAGAGTCCAATTAGAACAAATTCTTAGTCGTAGAAAAGCCAAAAGTTTATTATTTTTAACATTCTCAAAAGAAAGAAAAATCTCCTTGCCATCAGAGGCGTCATAATCTCGTCTTCTAAATTCTAAATTCTTGGTTTTAGATTCCAATTCCCTAGGTTCTCGACAGCGGATACATTCACAAATATCACCAGCTTTATCTCTAATAATCTGTCTTAAATTCGAAGTTTTACTGCCAGCAATGATGCTTTGAGAAGGAATATCGCGGATAATTCTGATAATTCTCACATAAGGTGGAATTTTTTGCTTGATTTTAATAAGTAAATTAATTAGTTGTTTTTCTGAATAAGGTTTATATTTTCCTTGTTTCCAAAGTTTATACAAGGGTGAAGTTTTTAAAACTGCGCAAGGATAAATTTTTAATTGGTCAGGCTGGAAATCACTGTTAGAAAATACTTCTCCAAACATTTTTTCATCTTTTTTAATATTGGATTTAGGCAAATTCAGCATCATATGATAAGTAACTTTCAGGCCAGCATTTTTAAGAAGTTTAGTGGCTTTAATAGTAGCAGCCACATCATGATTTCGTTTATTATATTTCAAAACGTCATTATAAATACTTTGCGCGCCTAATTCAATTCGCGTACAACCCAACCAGCGCATTCTTTTTATTTCTTTGAGTGTTACGTAATCCGGTCGAGTTTCTAAAGTTAAACCAATAATTCTGTGTTTTGCTTTTTCGTTCATTTTCTTGGCGGTTTTTAAATCCTTAGAATTCTGTTCGTTACAGGCATCAAAACAGCGTTTTATAAACCAGGTTTGATAATTTTTTGGATAAGCTGACCAGGTACCGCCCAAAACAATTAACTCAATTTTGTCGGTTGAATGGCCGGTAAGTTGAAGTGATTTTAATCGGGCATCAACTTGTTTATATGGGTCAAATTTAGTTAAAACTGCTCTCATGCAAGCCGGTTCGTTGGCAAGGTAGCTTTTAGGCATTTCTAATTCATCAGGACAATAAAGGCATTTACCTGGACAAGGGTACGGTTTCGTAATTACTGTAATAGATACGATCCCAGAAAGGCTTCGGATTTTACGAGTTTTTAATAAATTTTCTAAAGCTGGATTGGTTCTTATCTTGCCATTCTTGACTAAATCACGGTATGCTTTTAGTAGTTCTATTTTGCTGGGAAAAGGTTTTTTGAATTCTTTTGAAAATTTTCTCAGCAAAGCAAAAAATTCCTCAGTAGTTTTAATCCTTTTCTGAATTAATTTTTTGATTATTTGATTTTT
>CAYRSI010000072.1:0-1565 GCA_964426965.1 uncultured Candidatus Saccharibacteria bacterium | reverse complement strand
AACAGCCGAAACCTCGGAGTCCGCCGCTGGGCGGGCGAGAATGAGCGAAAAACAATACTGGAATACTAAACTAAGAATATATATGAACCCAAAATACGCAAAATATTTAATTAAAAAAACAAAGGATTATTTTGATAGAAACGTTGAATCTTTCTCAGGTAGTCGGAGTCGAATTTGGCCAGAATTAAATAAATTAAAGAAATATACGAAAGACGGAGAAAAGATTCTTGATTTGGGCTGCGGTAATGGCCGACTCTTTGAATTATTCCAAGATAAAAATGTTAAATACGCGGGAGTTGATGCGTCAGCCGAGTTTATTAAAAAAGCCAAAGAGAGATATGGTGACTATTTTATAGTGGCTGATGCTTTTGACATGCTCTTTCCAGATGATTCTTTTGATTCGATATGGGCTATTGCTTTTTTTCATCATATTCCATCGAAACAGCTTCGGCTAAAAGTCTTGGAAGAAATAAAACGAGTTTTAAAGAAAAACGGCAAAGTTGTAGTAACTTGCTGGAATCTTTACCAATTTCATTATTTAAGAATACTTTTAAAATTTACTTTACGCAAGCTTTTCGGTTTGAGCAAATTAGATTTTAAAGATGTTTTATTATCTCCAAAAAAAATAAAAGTTCAACGTTATTATCATGCTTTTACTAAAAAAGAACTAAAAAAACTCTTTCAACAAGCAGGATTTAGAGTTGAAGAATTAAAATATTTAAAAAGAAACAAAAAGAAAACCAATATTCTAATAATTGCCATAAAGCTATGAATAAAAGATTGCCAAGAAATTTTTACACTCAACCAACTTTAAAAGTAGCCAAGCAAATGCTTGGTAAATATTTGATCCACAAGCATGGAAAAAAGAAGCTCGTTGGGAAAATCGTTGAAACCGAGGCTTACATTGGGCCAAAAGATAAAGCCTCTCATGCCTTTGAAGGAAAAATAACCAAAAGAAATAAGGCCGTATATTTAATTGGCGGTCATATTTATATTTATTTAGTTTATGGAATGTACTGGCAGCTGAATATCAGCACTGCAAAAGAGGGAAGGCCGGAATGTGTTTTAATTCGTGCCTTAGAACCAATCCTGGAAAAAAGCACCAAATCCCAAGCACCAAATCACAAACAAATCCAAAATCCCCGCCTGCGCCGAGGCTTCGGCGGGCAGGCAAAATCCAAAATCCAAAACATAGCCAATGGGCCGGGGAAATTATGTCGCTGGATGGGGTTTGATAAAAGTCATTATGGGATAGATGTAGTTACGAGTAAAAAAATTTACTTAACCGAGGGCGAGTCCGTTAAACTAAATCAAATCGTAGCCAGTAAAAGAATCGGCATTGATTATGCTCAGGAATGGGCAGATAAACCTTGGCGGTTTTATATAGAAGACAGTAAATTTATTTCTAAAACTTGACTTGTAAGGTATAATTTGATATACTATATCCTTCTGTTCTTTAATAGGATAGAATAAAATAAATTTCATTTAGGAGATTTAAATGGGTAATATACATACGCCCCAACGGCGAGCTTTAGAATCGCTTAAGCCAGAAGAAGTTCGTTCCT
>CAYRSI010000071.1:0-3768 GCA_964426965.1 uncultured Candidatus Saccharibacteria bacterium | reverse complement strand
GCGGTAGCCTCTAAAATAATTAAAGCTTAAATTAAGGAGCAATAAAATGAAAAAAAACATAGCAATTGTAGGATGCGGATACTGGGGAAAAAACCTTGTCCGGAACTTCTATGAATTAAACTCACTACATACAATCTGCGATGAGGATGAAAAAATACTGAAATCCTTCAAGGAAAAATATCCTGATCTAGATATCTGTAACAACTACAAAACATTACTTGAAAAACCTGAGATCGAGGCAGTAGTTATCTCCACTCCTGCAGTAACCCATTATGCCTTTGCTAAAGAAGCAATACTAGCAAATAAGGATGTATTTGTAGAAAAACCTATATCTTTGAACTACAAGGATGGAGAGGAACTAGTTTCCTTAGCCAAAGAAAAAGAAAAGATTCTGATGATAGGGCATATTCTTGAATACCATTCTGCCGTCATTAAATTAAATGAGATAATAAACAAAGGAGAATTAGGAAAGATCAACTACATTTACTCAAATCGATTAAATCTTGGAAAAATAAGAACAGAGGAAAATATCCTCTGGAGTTTTGCACCTCATGATATATCCATAATTCTTGATCTATTGGGAGAAATGCCCGATGAAGTATCAGCCCATGGAGGGAATTATCTTAATCCACATATCACCGATGTAACAGTCACAACCATGAATTTTCCAAGTGGAACTAAAGCCCACATATTTGTCTCCTGGCTTCATCCCTATAAAGAACAGAAATTGATAATCATTGGTGATAAAAAAATGATCGTATTTAATGATGTCGAACCCGAGAATAAGCTGCTTATGTACAGTCATAAAATTGACTGGATTGAAAGACTTCCAGTCCCCCGCCCGGAAGAAGCTGAACCTATAAGTTTCGAACAAAAAGAACCCTTAAAATCAGAATGTAAACATTTTATTGAATGTATTAAATCAAGAAAAACTCCAAAGACAGATGGGAACAGCGGCTTGAGGGTACTTAAAATATTGGAAGCTTGCCAGGAATCTCTGAAGAAAAATGGAGAAGTTTACAGGTTTACAGAAGGAAAACAGAACAAGTATTTTGTTCATGAAAGCTCCTTAATAGACGACGGTGTTGAGATTGGAGAAGGTACAAAAATATGGCATTTTTCTCATGTTTTAAAAAATTCTAAGCTGGGAAAAGGCTGCAATATAGGACAAAATGTTGTCATTGGCCCAGATGTCACTATCGGGAACAATGTTAAAATTCAAAACAATGTCTCAGTATATACAGGAGTAATTTTAGAAGATGATGTTTTTTGTGGACCCTCTATGGTTTTCACTAATGTTACAAATCCCAGAAGCCACTGGCCAAGAAAAGATGAGTATAAGAAGACACTTGTGAAAAAAGGAGCCTCTTTAGGAGCTAATTCAACCATAATATGCGGAAATACCATAGGACAATATTCTTTTATTGGAGCAGGAGCATTAGTAAACAAGGATATACCTGATTATGCTCTTGTTTATGGACTCCCAGCAAAGGTTCAAGGTTGGATGTGTTATTGCGGAATTAGACTTGATTTGTCAGATTCACCTGAATCCCAAGAAACGACCGAGTGCAGTAATTGTGGAAGGAAATATGAGAAAAAACTATTTAAAGTCAAAGAAGTAAAAAAGTAATAATTGGTTAGAAGAGGTTAATAGCTCATTAACATAAAAGCTAAATTAAGAATATAGTGATACTGTCATACTTTCTTATGCTGCTCACAAAAACTTTCTAATTTATATAACCTTGTAGATATATTCTAAAAATCAAACCTGTGATGAGTAAAAAATATAAAGTCCGTTTATCCATTTTTATTAGCTTAATTATTATTTTCTCAATTATATATAAGCTGGCATTTTACACTCCCCCACTTTTAGATTCCGGAAATAGAAATGTTGTTGAAAAAACAACAGATTTTTTATGTTTTGGCTGGCATTTTACAAAGGCATCAATTTATCATGATTATTTTAAGAACAAAGATAAAGCAAGGAAAGAATTAGGAAAGGCAGGATGGTATAGAATAAAGTTTTTGACTAAATACTTCAGTGTAGAAGAGAAAGATTTTGATTCTATTTCGAAGATATATAAGAACTTAAAAATAAACTCAATATCAATAAAATTAAATACTTTCTTATTAAGAAAGCAGGAAAGATGAAAAATTAGGATGATTTTATTTTCACTTCAATTTATACTAACGAACATTATATTTTCTGTGATTATATGTACTGTATTAATTCGGTTCAATAAAGATAGAATCCATTCAAACCTTGAACTTCTTTTATATTCATTAGGTCTTGGTCCTGTATTTACATCGCTTCTTTTATATTATTTTCTGCTTTTTTTCCCTCATCATTCCAATCTCTTTTATCTTATTGGAGTACTATTTGTTTATTTCATTATACTGATACCGGGAAGGAAAACTTTTCCCGTTTTATACACAGGCATAATAAAGAAAATAAAAGATACAAGACAAAAGTTTAATAATTCAAATCCATACCATAAAACAGAATCCATTATAGTTGCATCTGTCCTCATTCTATTTCTCGCTTTATTTTTATTCCTCTATCTCACAAATACTCTACAAACTCCTCTTGATGGAACCGACTCTCTTAGATATGGGAATTTGGGCAAAATATTTTTTACGGAGAAATCATTAGAATATAGATGGATTCGCATTTATCCAAAAACTGGTTTTTATATAAATATAAACCATGCACCATCTTTTTCACTTCTTCTGACATGGGAAAAAATTATGGACAGTTTTTTTAGTGTTAACAAAGATCTATATTTTAAAAGTCTCAGTACTTATTACGCCTTATTAATTTTAAGCATTCTTATCTTTTGGTTATCTAAAAAAAGTAAATATCTGGCACTCTTTGGAGCATTCGCTCTTTTATCCGGATTCTATTTTTTTGAAACATTAATAACACAACATATAGATTCTTACAGAATTTTCTTGCTTATCGTTTCCTGGATTTTTTTGGCTTATGCTATTGAAAAAAAGTATTCCTTATCTTTTCTTCTTTTTGGGATTTTCTCCGGATTTGCTGCATTCGCTCATACTATTGGAGCAGTATTAGTGATTTTTAGTTGTTTAGCTCTTTTCATTTTTATGAATGGAAATTTAATATACAGACTTAAAAAAACTACCTTTGTTGTTATTTTAGTCATAGCATTCGGCTGGCTACACTATATTTTAGATATTTTTTGGGGATACGGGTGGATAATTTTCAAAAGAAATATTACGTGGTGGGGATAAACTTTTAAACGTTCTTAAAAAGAATTTTAGAAATGGATTTTTTGATTAAGCAATATTTGATTATATTTTTTGACTTTGAAAATTATGGAATTCTGAACTGGCTTGCAATTCCATTACTTATCTATTTTTTTATTACAATAAAAAAAAGAAAACGATGGGAAATGGCTCTAGCTCTTATAATCGTCCTTTCATGTCTTTCTTTATGCATTCAAGGGCGCAATAATCCCAGATACATTCTGACACTATATCCATTCACATTAGCAGTAATATTATTATTTGGCTGGGAATTTATTAAAAGGAAAAGCCGTTATCTTCAAATTTGTATTTTAGTAATTTGTGGAATTTTTGTCTTATTTAATTATTATCACTCTAGAGACATATATAAACAATATTGGAGATACAAAGTAACCTTTGAAGACTATTATTTTCCGTATGAAGTATTAAGATTCATTAACAATATTGAAAACATGAGCCCTGAATCTTCAATTTTTATATGCGGTCGTAGCTTTTTTA
>CAYRSI010000070.1:0-3795 GCA_964426965.1 uncultured Candidatus Saccharibacteria bacterium | reverse complement strand
CTAATATTTTCCGCTGTCATATTCTCCTTAAAAGTTCTGAACGCGTCCAATAGGGCAAGTAGAACGAGAAGGGTTTTTGGCGAGTAAGTCGAAGGGTTTTCTGTAAGTAGGATAAAGGTTTCCTTCGTTTAAAGTGCAGTTCGATAGTAGGATATTTAATAGATTTCTTTTTCCGGAGTTATCTTGCTTAAGATAAGAAAAATAAGCCTTTTGAGCAAGTTCTAAAATTTTAATTCCTTGTTCGAAGTAATTAGTATTAGCATCTTTATGTTTATTAATATTTATTAGTATATTATTTTGTTCGTTTTTCCATTCATTAGTCTTTTCTTGATAAAATTCAGTAGTAACTACTTCATCTAATTTATCTATATATATTTTATCCAAACGATGTTGCAGTTTATTGTAAAGTTCTTGTAAGGATTTTATCTGACTATCATGATACTCTTTCTCATCTTGGTGGCTCATCAATAAGGCTTCTTTCAGCCAAGCGATAATCTTTGGTTCGATTCTGATCTTTTTAACTAACTCTCCTAGTTTTTCGGCTAAATTTTCTTCTCTTATAAATTTATCTCCACATTTACCCTTATAATTGGTACAGTGATAATAAACATATTTCTTTTTTTTGATTTCTGCGGTGATGGTACAACCACATTTGGCACAGGTTAAGAGTCCGGAGAAAGCAAAATTATGTTTTTGGATTTTTTCAGACCTAGTCGATTTCGAGAAGGATTTTTGTACCTGATCAAAAAGTTCTTTACTGATGATGGCCGTGTGTTTGCCTTTATAAATCTTATCGTCCCATTTAAAATCTCCGTAGTAGATAGGGTCTTTCAGTATCTTATAGATAGTGCTTTTGTATAATTTATAACCCTTTCTGCTTCTTAATCCTTCTTCATTAGCAAAATGATTAATCTTCTCAACGGAGTATTCCCCAGTACTGTAAAGCTTGAATATTTTCTTGATGATCTGGGATTTGGGTGGATCGATTTCGATAGCTTTTATTTTTCTGCCATTTAGTTCTTTTTCTACATTGATATAACCTAAAGGGGCATAGGAAGGATAGTAACCTTCATGGGCTTTCTGCAGCAATCCTTTTTTGGCCTCTTCGGATAGGTTATCAATATAATTTTTGGCCATTAAGATCTTAATTCCGTGAATAAACTTCTGATGTGATTTCGATTCTTTTGATAAGACTTCGTTTTCTTTGACCAGGTGAATTGTTAAGTTCAGACCTTCAATGGTTAGATAATCTTTGAAATTTCGATACAGACGGTCAGTCTTTTCGCAAAGGATATTCTTTACTTCCTGATTATTCTTCAGGAAATCTATCATACCATTAAAGTTGGCTCTTCCGGCTTGTTTGGCTGTTTCTACATCAATAAATTCTTCAATTATTTTTATTTTGTTTTTTATGGCGTATTCTTTGATTAATTTTAATTGGGCAGGTATTGAAAAGCCTTCTTCCTGCTCTTTACTGGAAACCCTAGCATATAGAACAGCTTTCATATATTTCACCTTTTAAAATATTAATAACTTAAGTAATTTCGAAGTGTTTTTCTTTAAGCTTATTAGTCTCAAGCAATTTCTTAATATGGTAGGTTTGAATTTTGTTGGGTTTGTTTCTACCGGTAAACCAACGGTTAACCGTATTATTGGAAACGCCTAATCTTTGGGCTAATTTTATTTGGGATATTTTGTTTTCTAATCGGTAAAGTTCTAACTTTTCTAATAATTCCATCATTTACACACAATAACACATAATTAGACAAAAGTAAAATAATATTTTAAAGATTATTTTACTTAGATTGCATATTCGTTAGTGTTTGAGAGAGCAGGGGATAAGCTTGCAAATTTATATCTTGCTTTCCGATGGTTTCCTGGAGCGTTTTCTTTGTTTCATTCATTTACTTTAACTTCCTTTCCTTTTTTACTTATTTGTTATTGTATTTATTGCAATTCCGGACTCCAAAAATATTTTCTCTTTTTTTCACGATCTTTTCATTTCCGGAGGATACTTTCTTTTTAGATACCTTTAATAGATACTAAGAAAGATCCGGAGAAAATTCCAGACTTCGGAGTCCGTATTTTCGTATGCTAAAATTCCTATCTCTTTGCTATTCCTCAGGCCTTTTTAAATACGATAGATGGCTATATATAGATAGCACTACTAAAAGTAGTAGTTATAAACCTTTCCCCTGCACTACTAAAAGTAGTAGTTATACAGCTACTAAAAACAGTAGTTATCAACTACAATATTTGGTATCTATAAATACTCTTTTTTCTTAAACCGGTTACCCATAAATTTATGGCCTTTTTTAAATTTAGTCGTATAGATTTCCGCCAATATCTTTTCTATATCTACTTTGATAAAATCCTTAGTTCCGTATTTTTTCCACCTGTTAGATAGACCATATATCATACATTGCTTTTCCAGGCCCCCACGCTTTATAACATCAATAAAACCTCTTTCAATTAATAGTTTTCTGTCATTAGTAAAAGTCTTTATGGCCATTATACTTTTAGCTTCGTTGTATGGAAAAACAATATTCCTGGTATTGTCGCCATGCCACCTAAGTTTATATTCAAAATAAAGCCATTTAGTATGAGCTTTTAAACCTTTCCAGGCCTCAGAATTTATAATATTATGCTCGATATAACTGAAATTTCCGTCTATTGAATTTCTGTTCTTTTTCTTTTTAATCATAACACCGCTCTTTCTTATACCCGGCCAGTGATCAGAACGAAAGAGCGGACCAACTTTCCGACCACCAGCCAGGTTAAGCAGTTATTTCTAACTGGCTATATATTCCCAAGCAATAGCATTAAATTGCTCTTTCTTTCTTCGAGAAAGACCTTTTTCATCAATATCGAGACCTTAATCCAATTCCGGATTTTGTTCAACTAACTTTTTTATTTCAGCCTGTGCTTGGGCATGAGGATTATATATTGTAATGCCATCCCCTTTAAGAATCATTATTTTTATTTAAAAATGATAAATTTAGTCGATATATAACAGTAAATTAATAGTATACGGTGATTAACCTCTTTATCATTCAAGAAGAAATCTCTTTTTATTTTCGATCCTAAAAGCATATTTAATTTTTGTATAATTTCAGCAATGCTTATTCTTTGATTTATAAGCTTTATTTATATCCAATGTCGTACCTTTTTGAAAGCCTTTATTTGCAACGGTTTTAACTTCTTTGGGAAAATCGTCGAAAGCCTTATATTGCAACGGTTTTAGCGTTTTATAAAATTCAGGTAGGTATAATCATAAGCGTTTTTGTTTCAAAGACTAAAAAATCCTTATAAATTAACAGTTTTAAACCATGCATAAAAATTCCAATCATCAGGATTTTGATCTCTTTCTTTTAGAATTCTAAGCATTTTTTCTTTTAGTCCTTTCTTGCTAAAACTTAATATATTTTCGAGCGTAGTTTTATTTACTGTTTTTTCTTTAACAAATTGATTTTTTCTGCATCCTCCATATACCCACAAGTGCCACATGGGGGGTGTATAGTCTTCTATTTTTGGAATTTTTCTTCTTTTTATATAATTAATCCTCCCTGTTGTTATCAGTTCATTTAATTTTTCATCTGAAATACTAATATTTCTTGTTTTATTTATTCTTTCTCTGAGTAATTTTCTAAATTCGAACATAAACACCGATTTTATTACATCTCTTAGAGTAAATTTTTTATGTTTAAGATTTTTTTTAAGAATATTTATATCACTTCTCAATCTTTTTTATTTCTCTTTTGACATTTTTACTTTCCTTTCTTTTTATATTTTTAT
>CAYRSI010000069.1:0-3932 GCA_964426965.1 uncultured Candidatus Saccharibacteria bacterium | reverse complement strand
GGCAGCCAAGGTTGCAAGAGGGGCGGCGTTGTAAGTATCATCAATAATCAAGGTATTTTTAACTCCCTTTAATAACCGCATTCTTCCTGGCAGAGATTTATAACTTCTTAAGCCCTCTGAAATCTCGACTAAATTAAGATTAAAAATTATTCCAACTGCTGCAGCAGCCAAAGCCGGATATACTTGATGCTTCCCCAAAACATTGATTAATTTTACAGGCACTATACTCCCCTTGTAATCCAGTTTAAAATTAATAAAACCCAAAATTCCTTCCTGTTCTAAATCAGCAGTTTTTATTTCATAATTAGTAGCCCGAATATCTGCTCCTTTCTCAAATCCATAAGTTAAAACTTCAGCCGCAACAGTTTGCCCCATTTGTCTGACAATTTCATCATCATAGTTTAAAATAGCCGTTCCATTAGGCCTACCTGCCGACGAGGCAGGTTTCAAAGAATCTATCAACCTTTTCTTTTCTAAAGTCACTTGCTGGGGACTCTCAAAAAATTCAACGTGAGCCGGAATTTCCCCGATGGCTGTAATTACCCCGATTTTTGCTTTAACAAACCTAGTCAAATATTTTATATCTCCGGGCCTATCAGCTCCCATTTCAACTATTAGAATTCGGGGATACTTTTCTTTAAAAATAAGTATCAAAAAAATCCTAACAAATCGAACAAACCAACATGCTATTGACCTGCCGCCTGTTTCCAATCCAAAAATCGTCAAAGGAACCCCAATCTCATTATTATAATTCTGCTCATTTCTACGAACCTGGCCTTCACCAAAATGATTCCTCAAAACAGCATAAATCGCCTCTTTTGTTGAGGTTTTACCAACGCTTCCAGTAACAGCAACGATAATAGGCCTGTATTTTAATAATACAAGCTTAGCCAATATCTTTAGAATAAATTGTAGAATACGTCTTAACACTTTTAAAAATTATCGACTGGGTGGGATTTCGTAATAATCTAATATATGCTTAGCTATTTCTCTAAACACCGGAGCAACTGAATCAGCAGCAAATCGAATCCCCTGAGGATTATCTAATTTTATCAAAATTAGAAACTCAGGCTCAAAGGCAGGAAAAAACCCTCCAAAAGAATGGATAGTTTTATCAGAATAACTCCCGGTCTCAAAATCAGGAACCTGAGCAGTGCCGGTCTTAGCAGCAATAAAGTAACCAGGAACTCTGGCCTTTTCCCCAAAGCCATTTTCTACTACGCTAACCATCATCTTTGTCAAGGTTTCAGCTGTTTCCGAAGAAATCACTTGACCAGCTACTTTTGGTTTCGTTGTTTCTTCTACTCCGTTGTTATAAACAAATTTCTCAACAAGATGGGGTTTCATTATTTTTCCCTCATTAGCAATCGCGCTAAGCGCAGCAACAAGCTCTATTGGGGTAATGGCGATTCCCTGACCAAAAGAAATATTAGCATATTCTATGTCTCTCTTGTTGTTCAAATTAGAAATATTCCCGCTAACCTCACCCTCTAAATCAATCCCTGTCTTTTTTGAAAGTCTAAATTTTTCTAAATAATCTTTAAATACTTTTTTTCCTACAAGCTGTTGAACAAAAACTGCTCCGGTATTTAAAGATTTTTCTAAAACCTGGGTCATTGTCTGAATACCTTCGGGTTTATCATGAGAATTACGAATTGTATAACCCCCTATTTTAATAAATCCCTTGTCTTCATAAGTTGTATTAGGAGTAAGTAATTTCTTATTTAAAGCAACGGCCATGGTTATTGGTTTAAATATTGACCCTGGTTCAAATAAATCATGAATGGCTGGATTTAGAAAAATATTAATATTCTCTACTTCTGAATACTTATTTGGGTCAAAAGTTGGCCAATTAGCCAATGCTTTAATAGCTCCTGTTCGGGGATCCTCTACAATGATAGTTCCTCCTTCAGCATCCAGGCGCTCGACAATCTCAAGAAGTTTTTTTTCAACAAAAAACTGAATATTAGAATCAATTGTTAAAATCAAATCAGTCCCATCTTCTGCTGGCCGCAAATAACGTTTGGCAACGGCAATTAACTGACCATTTGTATCTTTTTCACCTTCTAAAAACCCAGACTCTCCCTCAAGCTCTTTATTATAATATCCCTCTAAACCATACTGACCAACCTTCCTATCATCAGAAAAACCCACAAAACCAATAACATGACAGGCTAAACTACCAGCAGGAAAATAACGCCAACTCTCAGTAGTAAATTCTATGCCTTCAATATTTAATTCCTTTATTTTTTCAACAATCTCCGAAGATAATTTATGCTTTAAGGGTTCATAGGGGTCATTTCTCTTGCTTATTTTTTGTCTTAGAACGTCTTCGTCCATCTCTAAAAGAGGAGCAAGAAGTTTAGCTGTTTCTTCTTTGTCTTCAATTTTTTTGGGTACGGCATAAGCCATTGGCCATTCCCTGTTTACAGCCAAAGGGGAAAGCTGAGATAACGAATCTGTGCCATAAAACCTATCCTTTATAAAAATTTCTCCTCTTTTAGGAAAGAGGATTTGATATATCTGGTGCTGATTTTCGGCAAGTCCTTTATAAAAATCATGCTGCAAAATCTGAAGAGAAAATAACCGAAAAACCAAAGCAAAGCCTATTAAAATTATAAAAAAAACCACTAAATAAAGACGCATGTTATTTTGCGGCTACTTCTGAAATTGGTGATAAATATTCTATTATTTCTGCCCTTACCATATTTAAGCCTTCTATTTTTTCTTCCAAAAAACTAAGAGACTGAGCTCCTGATAATTCCAGTTCAATATTTTTATTTTTGGATTGTAGCTTTTCTATTTCGCTCTTATGCTTCTGAACTCTATGCCCTTCTGTAGCCACGCTAATTGCTTGAATTATGTATAGTGTGCCGAATAAAATTATAGCAAAAATTAAGAAAAAAGTAAGAACTCGCTCTTGAATTCTTGAGCGAACCATGTTCTTTTTGGTAAGTGCAATAGAATAAGACATTGCCAATTGGCAGGCTTGTTAAATAAATTCGTATGCCTTAGATCTTTGGGTGGGGTGCTTCCCCACCTAAGGACCCAAGTTTCACCCTGCTCAGCAGGATTCAAGGGCTTGGGTGTCCCAAAATAATTTTTTAATTACTCCTATTGCGAAATCAATTTTATAATTTGATAGCTGCTCGCAGCTTTGCGCTTCGGCTGCGAGGATTTTTTTTAATTTCTTCTTCAATAGCCATTATTGGCTTTTTGAATAAAATTTTCAAAGATTTATTTTCTCTAAAAAAGTTCTTCACTATTCTATCCTCCAATGAATGAAAAGATATTACTACCAACCGACCTCCTGGCTCTAAAATCTCTGCTGCCTGTTCAAGACCTTGCTTTAAATTCTCTAATTCATTATTAACTACAATGCGCAGAGCCTGAAATATTCGAGCCAAAACTCTATTAATGTTTCCTCTCCTGCCCTTACTATAAGGCACGACTCTTTTAATTATTTCTCTTAGTTGGCTCGTTGTTTGGATTAGTCCTGGTATTTTTTTAATTGCTTGTGCAATTCTTCGACTATATTTTTCCTCGCCATACTGTTGAAATATTTTTATCAGCTCTTCTTGGCTCGAATTATTTATAATCTCTTTAGCTGTCGAGTCAGCTCCATTTAGATTCATATCTAGCGGCTCATCTTTTTTAAAACTAAACCCCCTTCCGCTTTCTTCTATTTGCCAACTTGATAAACCAAGATCAAATAAAATCCCATTTATTGGTTTGAAATTTTTCTTTTGGACAATTTCTTTTAAATCCTTAAAGTTCCCATGGACAAGAATAAGTCCTTCCTGCGGTTTTATTCTCTTTATTGCCTCTGAATCTGCATCTATGCCTAATACTTTTCCTTTTGGTTGAATTCTCTCCAAAATAGCAAATGCATGACCAGCTTGACCAATGGTGCAATCAACAAAATTCTCACC
>CAYRSI010000068.1:0-4081 GCA_964426965.1 uncultured Candidatus Saccharibacteria bacterium | reverse complement strand
GAAGCACCTGAAGGTATATCTTATGATTTGGACGTTTTTTAATATCCATAGTTGCTGCCTCTTCCTTCTCTTTTTGTAATTCCTTTCAAATAAGATAATCCCTTTTTTAGTTAGCTGATTAATTCAGTCTGCCGGTCTTCCGGTCGTAGAAAATACAGAGAATAGATTGCTCATCTTGTTCTTTTTATAAAACCATATTACACCATTTTTATCCTTCTGACAAGGAAGGAATAGTATTTAGTCGTTGGTATTTAGTGAAGAAAAGAAAAAGATGAAAGGAGGAAATGTGGGAAGCAATGACAAACCCCTACCTCACCCCCACCTTAATCCTCCCCCCTCAAGGGGGAGGAGATGTATTTTTTAATCAGATTTGATTATGAAATTTATTTTTTGTAAGATGGTGGATTTTGCGAGATGGACTTTTTGCTGGGCTTCTTTTCTAGTTTTGGCGTAAAAAGATAGATATAGCTTGATTTTGGGCTCGGTCCCGGAGGGGCGCAGGACATACCAGGAGCCATCGGAAAATATAATCTTTAAAACATTAGAACGAGCCAGGGCAAGCGGGCTGGTTTTTTTTAATTTTAAATCATAACTTTTACCAATCTCGTAATCCTCGATTCGGACCATCTCTATATCTTTCACTTCGGGGAGCTTTTTTCGGAAGGCTTTCATAATCTCGGCTATCTTCTTCTCCCCTTCTGCTCCTTCCAGATAGATAGAGTGTTGATATTCCTCATAGTAACCGTATTTTTTATAGAGATCTTCTAACACCTGGAGCAGATTAAACCCATTTTTAAGGTAATAGGCGGCCATCTCGGCAATCAGCATGGCGGAAATCACGGCATCTTTGTCACGCACAAAATCTCCGGTTAGGTAGCCGATACTCTCTTCGTAGCCGAAGAGGAATTCTTTGCCTTCTTTTTCCTGTACATTTTTTTCCATATTACAGATAAATTTAAAGCCGGTCAGAGTCTCATAGGTATCTACCCCGAAGCTGTCGGCAATTATTTTAGACATATCACTGGTTACTACAGTCTTTACGATAAAGCCATTTGGAGGGAGCTTATTCAGCTCTTTTTTACTGCTTAGGATGTAATGAAGAAGTAAGATGCCGACTTGATTGCCGTTTAGAACGGTGTATTTGGTTGAGGGATTTTTTACGGCCATGCCGATGCGGTCAGCGTCCGGGTCGGTGGCGATTAAAATCTCAGCTCCTACTTGGCTGCCTAATTTAATAGCCAGCTCAAAGGCAGCAGGATATTCGGGATTGGGTGATTCCACAGTAGAAAAATCCGGGTCGGGCTGGATTTGTTCTTCCACCACAAATACATTGGTAAATCCTCGTTCCTTTAATATTTTCCTTATAGGAATATTCCCCGCTCCGTGAAGTGGGGTATAGACTATCTTAATGTTTTTGTCTATCTCTATCTGGTCTTTATCTCTAATGGCAAGCTCTTTTACTTTGCGCAGATAAACCTCATCCACTTCCGGGCCAATTATATTAAACATACCTTTTTGGACAGCGGAGGGGCGGTCAAGTCTTTTAATCAGAGAATAGTCTTTTATCTGGTTGATGTGAGCGATTACTCTATCGGCAATCTCCGGAATTATCTGCCCGCCATCGGATCCGTAAACTTTATAGCCATTGTATTCAGGCGGGTTGTGGCTGGCGGTAATTACCATACCGGCTACGGCGTTAAGGTGGCGCACGGCAAAGGAAAGCTCAGGAGTGGGTCGGACATCCTCAAAGAGATAGGCTTTAATATTGTTGGCGTTAAGGACTAAGGCGGTAGTTTCCGCAAATTCTCGGGATTTGTGGCGGCAGTCATAGGCAATGACCACACCGCGATTTAGATATTGTTGAGAATCTTTTTGCTCACGGGCTTTGTCGATAAGATAATCAGCCAGACCCTGGGTGGCTTTGGAAACTGTGTATATATTCATTCGATTGGTGCCCATGGCGATTTTACCGCGCAGGCCTCCGGTGCCGAATTCGAGGTCTTTATAAAAACGGTCTTTGATTTCCTCTTCGTTACCGGCAAGGGCACGCAGTTCTTCTTTGGCTTCGCTACTAAAGTATTCATTTTCTAACCAGAAATGGTATTTTTCGAGATAATTCATTTTTTATTTTCCTTTTTGCCAGAATTCGAGGAAGAAGGCTACAAAGATGCCCACGAAGAGGCCGAGCACCCCGGCAATCAAGATATTTAATTTTTTATTTGGTTTAATGGGATATTTAGGTTCATAAGCCAGGCTGGCAATCTTGACTAATCCTGATTCTGTAGCTACAGCAATCTTGACTTCCTCATTTTTTTGAGAAAGAACATCATAAACTCCCTTGGCAGTATCGTATTCTCTCTCTAGACGCGATTGAGTTAATTTCTCCTGCGCTAATTCTTGTTTTAACAAATTTACCCTTTTCCATGCCTCATTAACATTTTCTTTTAATTGCAACATTTCTGCACTTAAACTCTCAATTGAAATTATTCTATTTATCAAATTCTGCTTAAGGCTTCGAGAAACAGCATCCTCTAAGCTGGAAACATCTACTTTGCTTATTTCAAATAAGGTCTTATCAATTATGTTAATTAAACTTCCTGTTTCTATATTTTGTACTTGTTCATTTTGAGATAAATTTACATTTTCTAACTTGCTATCTAAAAAAGTGATAATCTCGGATAATTTTTGGCTCTCAGCTTCTTTGTTTTTAAGAGATAAAGTAGAATTATCTAATTTATTTTGTAATCCCTCAAATAAAGGATTTAATTCTTCGTTATATAATTTTAACTCATTTAAAGCTATAGAATCAGATTCACTGATTTTCTCAACTAATTGCTTATAAAATTGATCCTCAATAATTGATTTAGATAAAGTAATAATTTTGTCTTGTTCGTTTAATTGTTTTTGTATTTGAATAAGATTTGTTTTTTCTTTAAAAATAGATAATTCAAGATCAGCTTTTTTAGATTGATAACATTCTACTCTCTTTTGTAATAGTTGTTGAAATGTCCTCCTTATATTTGCTTCTTCTTTTTTAATGGTAATCTTTACATCAGCCAGTCTTGATTCATTCGCCATAATTTTGTCGAGTTTTACGGTAATTTCTTTGTCCATAGCATCAATATTGTTGGTTTCGTTAAATTCTCGGATTTCTTCTTCAATTTTAGAAAGATTTTGGTCGGAAATTTTTAGTTGTTCTTCGATAAATCTTTGCGCTTCTTTGCTCTCCTGTAAATTAAGATCTTTATTCTTTTCTACAAATAGAGCTGCCCAAACATTAGCTATATCTTTGGCTAATTTTGGTTCACCGGCTTGTAAATTCATTTTTATAAGATTTGTATTTTTTAGTGATTCAATAGTAATCATTCCCTGTAGACTGTCAGGAGTCAATTCATAAGGTAGTTGGTCCAGATTTAATTTCTTTATTACTTTTTCTTCAATTTCTCTATCTTTGATTAAACTTTCGTATGTTGCTAAAGAAATTTCAGGGGCAATTTGGGTTTGAATCTTAGGTTCTAATTCAACTTGATATTTTGGTTTGGAAATCATTAAGATAGTACTTGCTTCATAGACAGGTTTTAAGTAAAAAAAGCTTACCAGAGCGGCGGTAATCACCGCTATTAAAAAGATTAAGATAATTACACCTTTTCTTTTTAATAGTACATTAATGTATTCGCGAAGATCAATTTCTTCTTCTTGCATTTCTACCATTTTAAAAATACCTCTCTTTTTATTTAGTTTGCCAGTTAACCGGTTGTTCAGTTTTCAATTACAAGATGCGGGATGCGATATTGCTTATACTGTTTTTTATTATACTATTAAAATTTTTATCTTTCCACATTATTTTTATCTTTGTTTGTCATTATTAGTGTAAACTTTAGTGGGGTAGTTAGATAAAAAGAAGAATGTTGCTTTTTTTCTATCTTTTCTCTCTCTTTCTTAACTCAATACGAATTTATTCTGATTCTTGGGTTTTATTCTCTTTGCGAGATACGATTCACGAGATACGAGATACGGATTTTGTTATTGTTAAATTTTTACTAAAAATAAAAATATGATATACTTAAAAAAATGTTTAAAG
>CAYRSI010000067.1:0-4302 GCA_964426965.1 uncultured Candidatus Saccharibacteria bacterium | reverse complement strand
TTTGGTCAAACCTTTTGTTTCAATAATTGTAACCATATTATATCCCTATTCTACCTTGTCCTTCCGGCCCTGTCCATCCGAAGCCCCGACGATACTGTCGGGGCGAAGGAAGAAGCTCGCAAGAGCGAAGGAGGACCAAAAATTTTTCAAGAAACCAAAAACAGCCCCGAGCTTGCCCTGAGTTTATCGAAGGACGAAGTCGAACGGGCTGGTTTTTAGTGAAAATGTGGTTGGCTTGCCCCGAAAAATAAAGATGTGTGAGGCTTAGCCTCACACATAAAATCGTGGGTATGTGGGACGTGCAACGTCCCACATAGTATTGGATACTCGATATCCAACATAGTGTTTGCTGCGAAAATGAAAAGCACCCTGGTCATTGAAAGATCAGGGGGCTTTAAATAATTTTAAAACGCTTCTTCAATTCGTAAATACGATTAGAGGATTCAATGATTCTTTGCCTGGAGATTTTTCCATGTTTTACTGCTTGATAAATGATATTCTGGATTTTATGGGGCAATTTTTTGTTAAATCTTAATAATCTGTTGTTAGAAACTAAAATAATATCGCACCCTGCATTAATCGCCTTTATAAGCGAATCTCCGAAATTGTAATATCCCGTAATCGCTCCCATCCTCATGTCGTCTGTAATAACAACTCCCTGAAAACCAAGCTGATTACGCAAGATATCCTGTAAAAATTTAGATGAAAGCGTTGCTGGATGATGTTTGTCTATGTTCCTGTTTAAAATATGTGCTGTCATTACTGCATCAAGCAATCCTTTTTCTTGAAGTGATTTATAAGGAATAAGCTCTTCTTGTTTGTAAGTGTCTGTTACATCTGCCATTCCGATATGGCTGTCTTTTCTAGAACTGCCGTGTCCGGGAAAATGTTTTGCTACAGTGATAATATTGTTCTGATGATGGGCCTCGATAAAAGCCTGGGCATGTAATACAACTTCTTGATAATTTGGGGAAAAAGAACGTTCAAGAGCGCCAATAATAGGATTTTTAGGATCTATATCAACATCAACTACCGGAGCAAAATTCATGTTGAATCCCAAATCTTTGAGCTGTCGAGACATTCTTAGGGCTTCTTCTCTGGTTAATTCATAATCTTTAATTTTTCCTAATTCTTTTGGGGAAAGAAAATCAGAAAATCCATATCTTGGCTTTAAGCGGTTTACTTTTCCTCCTTCTATATCTCCTACTATGAATAAGGGAATTGAAGAATGGCGCTGAAGATCGGAATTAAGTTTTTTGATTTGGCCGGGACTTGAAATGTTTCGCCGATATAAAATTATTCCCCCTAATTTTATATCTCTAATTATCTTTATAATAAAGGAATCTTCTGATACTTCTGTTCCTCTAAACCCCAATGTCATCATTTGTCCAATTCTTTCTTTTAAGGTTTCCACTTTGCCTCCTTATTAAAGAACTTTTTATCCTGAAATTAAAGTATAACAAACTTCGGAATAAATATCAAGCAAAAACCCCGCGTAGCGGGGTCGTTTTCTAAAATCGCGAGTATGTGGGGTTTCGAAAACCCCACATAAAACAAAAACAGCTCAAAAATGAGCTGCTTTTTAGTGAAAATTGTGGTTGGGGTTATTTTTTACTTTTCTTTTTCAGGATCAACAAATTCAGAATTTAAAATAATTTCTTTTACTTTTGGGCTCAAAGTTTTTGCGCCTTCTACCGCCTGATCAATTCTTTGCATTACATTTATTGGCAATGTCCCAACTTTTTTTAATATTTTTTCACCATATACTTTCGCCATTTTCTCTACAGACACTGGCTCGCATTTTTTTAAATCAATTATAGTTTCTTTTTTAAAAAATTCTACTTCTCCTTTTCTAATCCTTATAATATCAACCGTGTCTCGTCTCGCATGGAGGCCAAAATATTTATGTTTTTGAGAAGTTGGGAGAACAAAAATAAAAATCTCTCCAGCTAAACAATCGCTCAAAAAAAGCAGGTACTTGCTTAGCGGCGACTTTCCATCTTCAAAATCAAATGCTCGCCAAAATAAAACATCTCCTTTACGGAGATTGGCTCTTATATTATTTGCCCACAAATCTAAAAACGGACGCGGCATAATTAAACAGCAAACAGCTCTTTTAACTGTTGATTTTCTTTTTCCCAGTATTCTGCATAATCACGAGAGATTGAGTGCTCACTTTTATCTAAAACAAGCTTATAGTCGATCTCTTGATTCCCTTCCGTCTTACTCCAAGGAGTTCCTGGCCTATGAAGCTCCTTTATCATCGATGTTGCAGTGGACTTGTAATACTTCTTGGCAATTTTTTTCATAATTCCTATCTCTGACTTACTAAATACAGAGGGGTCAGGCTCTTTCAAGGGAACGATCCTTTCAATTCGCTTGCCACGATATTCGCCACTCTCGACTTTTATTGCTTCTTTTAAAGAATCATCTATTTTGTTCTTAAAATTATCATTAAATAGAGTATAAGAAGTATTTGGAACAGGACCCTGCTTCAAGCTAATATAAGAATCGCCCAAAATCGGTCGGCCATAGAATTTATAGTGCATAAAATCACTATAATACAAAAGTTTATTCAACTTTGTAATGCCATATGAATTTGGGCTTACGTTATTACCAAAAAGTAAAACTGCATTTATAAATTTTTCGGTATCATACTGCATAAATATTTATCTCTATCTTTATTATACCAAAATATCGCTGTCAAGCAAATAACTGTGGATAATTATCTAAAAAGAATACCATATGGTATTCTTTTTAACTTAGCAGAATTGGGGTTAAGGGTCAAGCATTTTATCCGTATTTTTTCCGATCGGAAAAAATACGGATAAAACATAGCATGTTCATTTATGTGGGGTTTCAGAAACCCCACATAAACAGATTTAACTCTGGCAGATTCAAAAAACAGCCCTGAGCGAAATCGAATGGACTGCTTTTTGGTGAAAAGAATATTCAATTTTTTTATACTATTTCTTCAATGGACGGGCAATGACTTTCTGTTGAGTAACATAAAGAAATCCAATATCTCCTCTAACTCGACCAATTCCAGATTTTTTATCCTTGGCCTTGCCTTGATTTAGTAGCCACTTGATCAAAACAATAACACCAACAATAACTGCAGCCCAAAATAAAACCATAAAAATCCAGCCCATCCAACCCCAACCGTCAAAATGCATCCAATCGCCCATCATTCCATGATGATCATCGTCTCCGCCATTGGCAAAAACAGTTCCCGCAAAAAAAGTAAAGGCTAATAAAATTGTGATAAATACAATTAATCTTTTCATATATCTTTATTGTATCCTGAATTAAAATTTTTTAATAATTAGCTAAAAACTGTTCTTTATGACATAATCTTTCACAATCCAAACAGTAGCTTGATTATAGATGCAATAGCCACTATTGTAATTAAAAACTTAAGCCACTTATTGCCAAACTTTAAAGCAATATGCGCTCCAATATAAGAACCAATTACAGATGCTATTGCAAGTGGAATGGCTAAAGAATAATCGATATTCTTTTTCAATGCAAAAACAATAAAAGCCCCAATAAGAAAAATCGCGGTAATAAAAACCGCATTGGCAACTGCCTGAAGTATATCTTTTTTAAAAACAAATGCAAGAAGCAGAATAAAAAATGTAGTTACGCCGACCAGAAAGAAACCACCGTAAACGCCCAATATAAATGCCAATGGGTACGCTATTACAATAGCTTTTTTATTAACCTTTTTGACTTTTGGAGTCGCCTTGGGCTTTCGAAAAATAAGAACGAAAATAAGAATAATAAAGAAAAAAGGAACAATCTTGTTAAGAATATATTCGTTTATAGAGATCACAAGATTTGAACCAACAAACGAACCCATAAGCGCAATCAACGACAATGGAATCACAAGCTGAAAATCTATTTTTTTACTCCTCCAATACTTTACAGTAGCAGCAATATTTATAAACCAACCGGAAATAATGTTGGTACCAATAGCAAGGCCTGGGCTAATGCCCAAAAAAAGAAGTGCTGGAAGCGTAACCATAGCGCCGCCGCCAACCTGAGCCCCAAAAAAACCACCAAAAAATCCGGCTATTAAAACAATAATAATTTCCATATTTATTTTAGCAACTCTTCAAAACGCTTACTCACTTCCTTCCAATTTACAATATTCCAAAAAGCATCAACAAATTTACCTCGCTCGTTTTTGTAATCAAGATAATAAGCATGCTCCCAAACGTCAAGAACCATTAAAATCTTAAAACTAGGAAAAACATTATTATTATGCTTTTCTATTTGCATAATTATCAGTCTTTGGGT
>CAYRSI010000066.1:0-4494 GCA_964426965.1 uncultured Candidatus Saccharibacteria bacterium | reverse complement strand
TATTTTGAAGACGTTGACTGGTGTTTAAAAGCTCGTCGGGCTGGTTATAAATGCGTTCTAGTGCCTAATAGCAAGATTTGGCACAAGCCCTCTTCCAGTACTATAGAGGGTTCTTTTTCTTATATTTATTATCATGCTCGCAACGGACTTTTAATGGCTAAAAAGAATGCCCCATTTTTTATTAAAATTTTAGCTTATTTCCAAAGTTTTTGGATTTTCGGGAAACAGATAATTAAATTGTTGGTGATGCCCCCTAAGAAGAAATGGGCAAAAGCCATAATGCTCGGCATAAAAGATTTTTATAAAGGAAAATTCGGTAAATTAACAGAATAATTTCAGTATTACTTTTCGCTCATTCTCGTCCCGATGGCCGTCGGGACTCCGAGGTTTCGGCAACCGCAAAAAGTAATACTGAATTACAGATTATGTTAATCGGAATAGATTGTCACAATTTAGAAGGTCAGCGAACTGGAGTTGGTCGTTATCTATTTAATTTACTTGAACAGTGGAGCAAATTAAGTCCAAAGTCCCTGCCTTGCCGGCTCGCCTCGCTGCGAAGCGGGCAGGCAGGCAAAGTCCCCGCCAAAGGCGAGGCTCGCCAAAGGCGGCAAAGTCCAGAGTTTATTTTGTATTTTAAAAATCAAATTCCGAAAGATATTCCTAAGGGTGGCAATTTTCAAAGTAAGCTTTTGAAAAGCAAGAGTAATGCTTTGTTTATGCATTATCATTTATGCCGGGCAGCTACAAAAGATAAGCTTGATATTTTATTCTGCCCTGCTTATATTGCTCCAGTTTTTTATAAAGGTAAAATTGTTTTGACGCTGCATGATATTATTTATGAAGCCCGGCCAGATTTATATAATTGGCCAAGTATTTTTGATAGAATATTGCTTAAAAAAGTTTCTAAGATTTCTGCCAAAAAAGCTGATATTATTTTCACTCCATCTAATTTTTCTAAAAATGAAATAATAAAATATTATAAAATAAATCCAGAAAAGATTTTTGTTACTCCTTTAGCTGCTGATAAAAAATTTACCCTGCACCATTCAGGTGAAGGTGCGGGGTTTAAAAATGTGGGAGGCTTAGCCTCACACATAAAGAAAAAGTATGGGATTAAAGAGAAGTTTGTTCTTTATATTGGGGCAGTAATTAAGAGAAGGTTTGTTCATAACACGATTAAGGCATTCAAGTTTTTAGAAAAAACTTGCCCCGAGATTATCAAAGGATATCAGCTTTTAATTGTTGGTAAGAACCACACTAACCAACGGATTAGTCAAAACGGAATTATTCACAAAGACCATGTTGATGAAGATGATTTAGTCCCACTCTACAATGCTGCTGATTTGTTTATTTGGTTATCAAGTTACGAAGGTTTTGGCTTGCCGCCCCTGGAGGCCTTAGCTTGTGGGACCCTGGTAATTACTACTAAAATGGGATCATTGCCAGAAGCAGTAGGGAGTAGCGCTTTGTTTGTGAAAAATCCTGAAAATATTAATGAGATTAGTGAGATAATTTATAAAGGATTAATGGATAAAAATTTACGGGAAAAGTTAATTAAAAAAGGCTTGGCCCAAGCCCAAAAATTTTCTTGGCAAAAGACAGCAGAGGAAACGCTGAAAATACTTCTGAATCAAAAATAAAAGGGATATCGTTTCTTGACAAAACGAGTCCCTTTTGAAGAAATTATCTTCTTTTATTTTCTTTTTAATTCTTTCTTTATTTTTCCTAGCTTTCCGTCGACAACCAACAATATTCCCATGAGAGCCACAAATATAATCTCGTTTGAAACGGCTTTGCCGTAAGCCATGAAGAGAAAAGCGAAAATTGCAGATGTCGTATAAATAATCCATCCTAGAACTTCCATTTTCAAAGACCTCCTTTTAAATTTTCCATTTCTGGGATTATCATAATAGTTTGTCATGTCTATGAAAAAAAATCAATACCCATTTTATATTGTCTTGGCAGTTGAGATTTTGACTGTGTTTTTGGCGAGTGTTGGGATCGTAGAGCGCGAGGCGGTTTTGGTTATGACTGGCTTGCTGATTTTTTATTTTATTTTCAGCAAGATAGAGGATAGTTTAATTTTGTTTATTATTTCTATTCCTTTGTTTATTGCTCTACCAATTGGTAATTTTGACTCAATGGCTAATTGGCGGATTTTGCTGGCAGTATTATTTTTGTGTTTATTTTTTAAGCAAGGGCTATCCATAAAAGTAATAAAAGATAAATTAGGCAGACTTAGAATAAAAGAAAAGTTCAAGCATTGTCTAATGGAGTATTTGGTTGTTTTGTTTTTAGTAATTGGCGTTTTATCGCTTTTTGTTGCTACGGACGTAGTTGTCGGTATTAAAAAAATATTGTTTTTGATTAATATATTTTTACTTTATATTATTATTCGTAATGTCATTTACCAGGCTCAGAATTATAAAAATTGCTTTTTAAGAATAGTCAAAGCCGGAGCAGCGGCCGGGGTGATATCTCTGATTATCGGATATTCTCAACTTATTTCAGTGTTTTTGGTTCCTTTATATAATTTTTGGCAGTGGTGGGCTAAAAATGTTATTTCAGTTTTTTATGGGATTAATTTGTCCAAGCTGTTAGCCGTGAGTAATACTTGGTTTTCTTATTATCTTGATAGTCCGCCAACCTTGAGGATGTTTTCAATTTTTCCTGATTCTCATTCTTTCGCTTTGTTTACGATTATTGGCTTGGTATTTTTTAGCTATTTATTAATTTCCAAAATATATAAAAAGAAATCGATAGTTTGTATTTTATGGCTTATAATTATTTTTTCGTTTTTATCTCTTGTATTTTCTGGTTCTCGCGGGGTTTGGGTTAGCGCAGCCTTGCCATTTCTGGCTGTAATTACGTTGTTACTTTTTAGGAATATAAGAAAATATGTTGGAAGTCCGTTTGTTTGGATGTTATTAATTTTTGTACTCGCCTTTCCCACTTCTTCATTAGTTTCATCTTTATCTTTTCAGGGTGATGGCAGAGATGCCTCATTGGCTTTTAAGCGAGCAAGAACAGTTATTGATATTGAAGAATTATCAGTGAAAAGCCGGATGGGGATTTGGGAGGCTTCTTTTCAATCTATTTTAAAACGTCCATTACTTGGCGTTGGAATGGGGAATTATCCAGTAGTTTTAGGCGAAGATATCTCTGCGTCTAAGAAGGGTGCTTCAGCTCATAATCTCTACTTAGACGTAGCTTCGGAAATGGGGTTATTAGGGCTAATTGTTTTATTACTGATATTTTTTCTGATTTTGAAAAAATCAATACATTTTAACCATTTTAGCCGCATATTTGCTTTCTTCTTCGCTTGGATTTTAATTTATAATCTTTTCGACGTTGTATTATTAAATGATAAAGTTTTACTATTATTTATGGTAGCCTTAGGTCTACTGTATTCCATTAAAAATGAATAGAAAATCCTTGGTATCAGTGAATATTTTGACTTATAATGGCCAAGATTTGATTGAGCCGTGTCTTAGGTCAGTTGCAAAACAGACATACAGGAATGTCGAAGTTTTGATTATAGATAATGCGTCCAAAGATAATACATTGGAAAAAATTCGAAGCACGAAGGGCGAAATCCGAAACTTTCCTATACGAATAATTGAAAATAAAGAGAATTTGGGTTTTTCAGCCGGGCATAATGTTGGAATTAGAGAATGTAAGGGGGAATATGTGCTTTGTTTGAATCAGGATGTTGTTTTAGATAAAAATTTTATAAAAAATACAGTTGGGGCAATGGAGGTAGACAATAAGATTGGGGCAGTGCAAGGAAAACTATTTAAAGCACAGGATTTATCGGAGATTGAATCTCCGATAATCGGAGATTCAATCTCCGATAATAGTATCCTGGATACTACTGGATTAGTGATATTTAAAAATCGGCGGGTTGTAAACAGGGGGCAAGGAGAAAAAGATAAAGGTCAATACAAGAGAGGCGAAATTTTCGGGACTGATGGCGCAGCTCCGTTGTATCGTTATTCTGCTCTTAAAGACGTAAAATTGCCCATGTTTAAGGGAGACGCGCCCGATCTTAACCATTTTGAATATTTTGATGAGGATTTTTTTATGTTTAAAGAAGATGTTGACTTGGCTTGGCGAATGCGTCTTTATGGCTGGAGAGCAGTTTATGAACCAGAAGCAGTTGGCTATCATTTGCGGGGAGCCGGAGAAAAAGCAGTTAAAACACCCATAGCTATTGTTAAGGGAAGGCGCAAGATATCTAAATTTGCCAAATTTTATTCTTTTAAAAATAAACGTTTGATGCAGATTAAGAATGAACTGCCAGGCTTGTTTTTTCGTCATTTTTGTAGTATTATAATAAACGAGATAGCTGCCTGGGGTTATGTTTTGTTCTTTGAAACGTATACTCTAAAGGCAATTAAATCTCTTATAAAAGAAATTCCTATTGCCCGGAGAAAAAGAAAGATTACCATGGCAAGAAAAAGAGTTGGGGCAAGGGAAATGAAGAAATGGTTT
>CAYRSI010000065.1:0-4713 GCA_964426965.1 uncultured Candidatus Saccharibacteria bacterium | reverse complement strand
AAAAATCCTCTAAACGAGGATTTTTCCTTATTTATAATCTTATAAACTTTATTTGCCGTATAATTTCTGAATACCAATAATATCTCCGGCATTCAGGATTCTTTTCTTCATACGTTATCGTCGAGGAATTTATAAATTTTCTTACCAAGCCATTTAAGTCTTTTCCAGCCCCTTTGATTAAATATCTTTTCAAGAAACTTTGCCTTAGCTTT
Organism: uncultured Candidatus Saccharibacteria bacterium; assembly: GCA_964426965.1. Taxonomy (GTDB): domain Bacteria; phylum Patescibacteriota; class Minisyncoccia; order RBG-13-40-8-A; family JAUWHN01; genus CAYRSI01. The sequence goes on along the minus strand of CAYRSI010000065.1, from coordinate 4,501 downwards.
CCTTCGCAGCCAATAAACAAGCGCTATTGCTATTACAATAGTGATAATAAAAAGTACTACTACCAACCAAACTGCCACCACCTTAACCACTTTGCTTAGCAACTCATAGCTTGCTCCAAAACTATAACCTATACCAAACATCATAAATACCCAAATAAACGCACCCGCTAAATTGCACCAGAAGAATTTTCTTGCCTTGGTTCTAAAAATGCCTGCTATTATAAAAATATAGCTGCTTATTCCATAGGTAATCCTGCTGATCATTAAAGTTTTTGTCGTATGCTTTTTAAAATAATTTTCTAATTTCTTTAGACGCTTTTTGGTCAAGAAAAAACGAGGCCCCCACTTTTCTAATATTCGCCTACCTCCCCAATAACCAAGAGCATACCAAAAATAACCGTTTATAATATACCCTATAAATAAAACAGCTAATACATTCCAAAATTTAAAAATGCCGAGCTTATATAAAAAGCCGGCTAATAACATAATGTTAGTTCCTTCAAATAAAGCCCCTAAAAAAGCAAAGATATATCTGTGCTCGTAAAAAAAAGGAGTGATTGTATCTATAAGTGCAGACATAAACCTACAAATTTCTAATTATTCTAATGAAGTTAATTAGGTTAATTTCAAAGCAGCGTCTTTTGTCCGGCTAAGCCCCCTCTTTTCTCTTCCTTGCCAAAAATATTAATCTTGCCAAATTCGCCGTCATAACCCGGACTAACCTTGACTTTACCCTCCCGAACCCGAATAACTCCATCGGCAATCTCCGACAAACTTGCTGCCATAATATCTTCGCGCTTGGCTTCAAGAAGAACTTTAAATTCCGAACCCATTCTTTCAGTAAGTTCTTTGTAGTATTTAGCAACTTGTTTTGTGCCAACCCCAACCTTTAGGACGTCGGCAATAACTTCTTCAAGGGGAATTAAGCTTTTATAGGGAATTGTTTTGGCTGGCTTTGCGCCAATCGGCCTATCAGCTAATTGATCTACTCTATTCATAACTCCAATAGTTAAGGGCTTGTTGCAAACAGGACAAAGATTATTATATTTTTTTGATTCTTCCGGGCTTAAACAAATATCGCATTTTCGATGACCATCAAAATGATATTTTCCTTCTTCGGGAAAAAATTCGATGGTTTGCGTTAATCGCAAACCATCACCCGGTCGAATGACTGGGCCAGCTCTAATGGCTTCCACAATTAAGTTATAATCTATTTTTTCCCCTTCAAACACATTAACTTCCCGGCCTAATTTTCTTGGACTATGGGCATCTGAATTTGAAATTAAAGTTATATTGTCAAGAGCTGACAAGCGCCAGTTCATTGCCGGGTCGCTCGAAAGCCCGGTTTCAATAGCATAGATATATTTTGTGTATTCTTCAAAGCATTCTTCAATTGAATCAAACCCGGATTTAGAGCCGAATATGCTGAACCAAGGTGTCCAGGCATGCGCGGGCACAATTAAGCAATTCGAAGAAGCATCCAAAACTATTTTTGCTAATTCTTTGGCATCCAGTCCTAAAATCGGCCGGCCATCTGATTTTAAATTTCCAACCCAGCCAAGATGAGCGTTTATTTCTTCTACTGTTTTAAAATCAGGAGCAAAAATAATATTGTGAATTTTCCTTACCTGATTATTTTTTGAATAAATACTGGAAATTTCAACCGTTAAAATAAAGCGCGTATCCTTGTCCGCCGAAGCCTTGACGGGGGCGGATGACTTTTTCATTTTAAACAAACCTGGCTCAGCGGGTTCTAAACTTCCTTTTAATTCCTTTAACCACTGGGGATGGGTAAAGTCTCCGGTTCCGACAACTTGAATTCCTTTTATTTTTGCCCATTTATCCAAATTCCCAACGTCCATATCTTTAGACGTTGCTCTGGAATATTTAGAATGAATGTGAAAGTCGCAAATGTATTCCATATAAATCTATGATAACTCAAAATGAAAATAATAAAAATATTGACTAAAATAGATAATGGTGCTACAATAAAATCTTTGGTTCAGAACCTTGACAAGAAAAGGAGATAAAATTGATGGATAACGGATTAAAGGCTTACTATTTAGAAATTTATAAGGAATTTGAAAGAGCTGAAGCTCAAGCAAAAAAACTGGTTAAAACAGCCCTACCACTAGATAAAAAAATTAAAAGCTTGATTGAGGAAATAAGACAAGCGAGAAAACAGCTTTATGAAATATTTTCTCACCCTGTTCTTCATCAAATTTGCAATAAATGTCATCAGCAGCTTAATCAGGGTTGTTGTCAAAACAAAACAGATTGTCCTTATATGTTTTGGAGGGATCTTGTTTATCTTGCAGCTGAAAACCTAAAGTTCGAACTGCCATATCCTGATATAAAATTTTTAACTTCTCTTAAAAAGCCTGGTTGTATTTTTTTAAGTTTAAGGGGCTGCCTTTTAAAAAAGAAGAGGTCGATTATGTGCCTTGAGCATGTTTGTTTTGACTTAAGCTTAGGCATAAAGAGACTTATTGGTGATGGCGTCCTTAAAGAAAGACAAGCACTTAATCTTGCAGCTAGCCTTAATGAGAAAACACGATTACTATTTGCGCATATTGTCAATAAAAACAATCTTTATTCTTTCAGAAGGGACTTATCAATAATAGATTATAGTTTACTCCGCATAGTTCATCCTTTGTAGTAACAATTTATTTAAAATTTAAATCTAAAATCCCTATCAAATTTGGTAGGGATTTATTTGATGCCCTCGAGAGAAATCGCCCCGCAATGCTGCGGGTTTACTTTCCCCATGCCGAGCTTTGCTCTGGTGCGGGGTTCGTTGAACTGCGGGGGCCTGATAAAATTAGTCCGCTTATTATAGCTAGGACTACCCAAAATACCAACCTACCTTGCTGAATGGTCCAGAAATAGTGATCAATCAAGCCAAGAAACAAGAAACAAGAAACAAGAAACAAGAAACAAATAATCTGCTTCCCTTTATACTTCCCCAAACCCTCTTGTATTCCCTTAAATCCTTTTAATAAAATCTTAGCAATAAAAATCAGAAAAAATATCAGTCCAATAATGCCGATTTCAACAGCAACTAAAAGATACAAATTATGAACCGGTTGATACAGCCAGAATTCCTTAAATTGATAATTATTAGACAAATACCAAACAAAATTTCCTAATCCTAAACCCAAGATCGGCTTTTCTTTAATTGCTGAAACAGCAATATCATTATAATATACCCGCAAAGTCACTGCCTGCTCTTTTGCAGATATGGTTAAAAACCGGGCGGAAATTTCAGGACAGAGCAGAACAGTGAACAAGGAACAATAAACAACAAATAGCAAGAACAAGCCAATGACCCTAAACTTTGACGGTCTTTGAAATTTTAAAAAAGCAATTAAGAAAAATAACAAGCTAACTGCAATAAAAACCAAAATAATAGCCCGAGAGAACGTTAAGAGCAGTCCAAGCATAAGAATAAACAACGAAATCATTTGTATTATTCGCATACCCATTCGCGCCTGCCCCGTAGAAGTGGGGCAAGCTTTCTTCGGGGGCGTTCGTGTTAGATACAGATAATATAAGCAGAAAATTGAAACTAAAAGAAAAATTGCTAAAACATTAGGATGAGGAGCAGTGCCATAAGCCCGAATAAATTTTGTTCCCTGAACAAAAAAAGTAGCTACGCCAGGAATATTAGCATTAAAAATTCCTGCTTCAAAATGCTTTAATCCTAAACTGCTTTGAGAAAAAAACTGGCAAATAGCTAACAACGCCTGAAAAACTCCGCTGGCAATAAACACTTTTAAAATATTTTTTATCTGCAATCCGATCCCTAAATCGCCTGAAGGCGATCTGGTGTAGGACAAATTATGCTTAATATACAAAAACAATAATACAAATTCAGCTAATTTTATTATTTGATAAACGCTCAAGCCAATATTCTGACTGGTTATTAAAGATAAGCCGGCCATCAAAAAGAACCCAATTAGCAAAAAGTCTACTTTCCTAATATGTGTGAGGCTCGGCCTCACACATATTAATCTTGCAAGCCACAAAATAAAAATTGCAATCAGCAGTAAGTCGGTAAAATATAAAAATACCGAATTCCACTCCATAAACTCATCCAAGGACCCGCCTGCCGACGAGGCAGGAAAAGAAAATAAAACCTTCCTGATCTGAAAGGGAATGGAAAATATAAAAAGGTAAAACAAAAATTTCTCTAATTTTTTCATTTCACAAAATAAATAATCTGATAAATTAATCCTAAAATAAATATTCCAATTAAAGTATAAGTTATGACGCTTGGGATTTTTAAACTGTATTCTGGTTCTTTGTTGCCAAATTTCTTGGCTTTTTTATAAATCAAAACAATGGTTGTCCCGTTTATTGCTCCTAAAATTACTCCCAAAAAACCAATAATGGGAATAAACTGCCTTAAACCCAATAAAAAACCTATTAAAGGAACAAGGCAAACCAAAAACCAGCTCAATGTTTTATTTATTTTATAATCATACCAAAAAACTTTTTT
>CAYRSI010000064.1:0-4777 GCA_964426965.1 uncultured Candidatus Saccharibacteria bacterium | reverse complement strand
GGGCGGTTGTTTATTTGCAGAGCTAAGCTCAGCTTTGCAAAATTTTTAAACTGTGCTAAGATAAAATCTTAAAATAGAACCTTAACAATGGAGAGTTAAAATGGCAAAAATGATTAAGGTGAGTGAAGAAGATTTTACAGAACACGTAAGAAGAATATGTAGAAGTAATATTAGGAAAGGCATTAAAATATGCTTGGTTTGTCCCTTTAGAAAAGATGCTTTGAGAATTATGAAAGATAATAATTGGAAATTACCAGATCCAATAAAGGAGAAATAAATTGTATCCATATCTTCCGAAAAACCGTAAGATTTTATATGTAAAACCCGATAATAAGTTTATACTTAGATGGCCACTGGTGGATGTGTAAACCTTGTTGGGATTTAATAATTGAAGTTGGTATTAGTAGAGGTTATCTTAGAAAAGACAGCATGAAACTTTATAAGAAATAAAAGGAGAGAAAATGAATACAAAAAAAATAACGAATTTTTTATTTGAGATTGCTACGTTGAGACGATTGACCCGATCTCACCGGCAGATGATTGCGGAGGTTAGTGATAATATTGCCGATCATAGTTTCCGGGTTGCTATAATTGGAATGATTTTAGCCGAATTAGAGAGATGTGACAAAGATAAAGTTTTAAAGATATGTTTATTTCATGATGTTCCGGAGACACGAATAAGTGATGCTAATTATCTTAACAAGCAATATCTTGATTTGCATGAAGACGAGGCAAGGCAAGATCAGATGGATGGTTTACCTATTGCTGATGAGATTTTAGAAATCTTGGATGAATTTGAAAAACGCCAAAGCAAGGAAGCCATTGTTGCCAAGGATGCTGATTTACTTGATCAGATGATTTTACAGCGGGAATATTTTTGTAAAGACCAGAAAAGCCATAAAAGATGGCAAGACCATACAGAGAGGGGGCTTAAAACAGAGTCGGCTAAAAAATTAGCTAAGCAAATCAGAAAAACCGATCGTTTTGAGTGGCTCTATCAGGCAATAAAAAAGAAACGAGAAGACGGAACAATAAAAGATTAATGAAACCAAAATGGCAAGGCCGAACCCTTGCCATTTTATATCACTAATGCCCCATTTTATGGGGCATCAAAAAAACTTGACTTGTTTTTTATATCGTGTTATTCTTGTAAGAAGCTGAATTTTCGGCTTTGATTTTTGAAAATTAGGAGAAGAGAATGGTGAGAAAAGTAAAAATAGATAAAAAAACAGAGAAAAAGATAGAAGAGGGACTAAAAGAGATAGGAGAAGGAAAGTGTGTAAATTTTGAGGAATTGAAAAAAGACCTTAAAAAAAGAAAAAGGAGGAAAAATGCTTAAATTAGCTAAAAGATTGTTAGAAAAATTTAAAAAGAAAGGATTAGAAAGAAAATTAGCTAAAGGATATAAAGCATACGCCGAAGAACATTTAAAAATTTGCGAAGAGTTTAAATATACTCTTTTAGACGGCTTGGAATAAATAAAAAATTGTCAGGGGATAGTCCTCTGGCAATTTCTTATTCCAATAAATTATGAGGAAAATAGAAAAAAGCAAAAACAAATACCTCGGGTTCTTGTAGTGAGTCCATCGAATCTATTGAGGTGTTTTTTGGTTGACAAGCACATACTACTTATGTTATAATAAACTGTTCTGTATAGAACGGTCTATTATTTTATTGACTGTCAGTTTTTTGACAATTAAACAATCCAAATTTTTATGGAGGTCTCCAATGTTAGGAGTGTTTATTGCTTTAATTATTGCGGGATGGAAGTATTTTATCTCCCATCAAGCCGCAGAGGTCGTTTTCCTAAGTGCTACCAATTTTCTGTTTTGGTGGTTTATCATCACTACAATCATTCTCGCCGTTATCTATCTAATACTCACCGTGCTGATAGCATTAGGCATAACTGTCGCTGGTGCTAAAAGTGGTGGAGTAATCGGTGGAATTCTCGGTTTTCTCGGCGGAAGTGTCTTGAACGTTATTCTGTTGATTGTTTTCGTGGTCGCCAGAGGATTGCTTATATTTGGAGTTTATCTGGTTCATCATTCATTGACTATGACTGGCGGAACCCCTGAATGGAATGTGGGCAAACTGATTTTGGGGATTGTTCTTTTTCTCATTGGTTTGATTATGAACAAATCTTCCAAATCCTCATCTTCCTCCTCATCAAATTAAGACAAAAAGCTTTCAAGAGATAGGAGGAGTCATTACCAAGTGGCTTCTCCTATATTTTTTTATAAAACAAGGATTAATGTTGGAAGTCGGACTTCCAACATTAATCCTTGGGTTTTGGGGTGTTTGATAGAAATACGATTCGAATACGTATTTTAAATAAATCTACAATCCCCACATAGCTTACGTACGTAGCTTATGTGGGGAAATTTAGCCTCATAAACGATTTATAAATATAAACTATCGGAGATCGGGACTCCGACAAGTATTAACCCCAACCACAATTTTCACTAAAAAGCAGGCTCTCCATCCTTGGATTATCGGAGGTTCAACCTCCGATTCTAACTGACCGAGACGCCTATAAAAACTGCCCTTTAGGCAGTTTTTCAGTCTTTACTAAGACGCTAAAAAGTGATAAGATGAAAATAATGAAAAAGGAAACTTTTGCAGAACAAAAAGAAAAAGAGCCAAAACCAGAGAAAATCGTTTTATTTATAAGACATCCATCTGTTAAATGGTTGGATATGCTTTTAGAAAAGGCAGAGGCAGAGAAACAGGATATTGAGATTCACGTTCCTGTAGATGCTGAGGGCTTAAAAATGGCAAGGCTTCTTGCTGATTATTTAAAAAAGGATTTGCCACAAATCTTTGAAAAGGGAGATTTAAATAAAGAATTTACTATCTATACCAGCCCTATTAAAAGAGCGAAGAGCGAGGCTGAAATTGTTACAGAAAATCTTAAATTAGCCCATACAGATAATCCTGAGATTCCAATTCCTAAAAATAACGAACCCATAGAGGTAGATTATTTTAGTGAAATTCCTTGGACTGGCAAGAAAGAAGAAGCTCTTAAATTGGTTGATGAGGCGGGAAAGAAAGGCGTACATCCGGTTGAGCTATGGTTTAAAAAAGAGCCCAAGAAAATCATTGATAGACTTAATGATTCATTGCCGAAGATTGAAATGGGACTTAAACTTCTAGAGAAATCTGATACCCCGGTAAATATTGTTTTTAGTCATCGTCTTTCTATGGGGTTAACCCTTTGGCTAATTGAACAAAAACAACTTGGTAGAAAAAAATTAAAGGTTGGTAAAAATGATTTTACTCGAATTATGGAATTAACAGGTAAAATAGCTCATACATCTATAAGTGAAACTCGACTACAAGAGACCAAAAAAGGCAAGAAATGGGTTATTGACTCGATTGCAAAAACGCCACATTTAAAAAAGGAACCAGAATATAAAAAGGGCGTATTTTAGTAGCAAGAAATATTCAATCATGGAGCCATTAAATAAACGAACTATACTATCATATCTTCAAAAATTCATTTTCCCTCATCTTGATTTTATTACAAAAGGGAAATTACAAGAATTTAAAGAAGTACATGGCGGGCTTGTCTCTTGCGTTTATCGTTTGGTTGTTGATGACGAGCCTTTTTATTTAAAGCAAGCAATTCCAGGGACTGCAAAATATTTAAAAATATTTAAAGTATCAAAGGAGTTTAATTATATTTTTAATGATGAAAGACAAACCTATGAGGCAAAGGCGCTTCGTATTTTTGAGAAGGCGGTGGGTTACGGAATAGCGCCCCATATTTATTATCATGATGTTAAAAACAAAGCCTTAATTCTTTCTGAGGTCTTAAGTCCAAAAGCCAAATTATTCGAGGACATAATTCATAGGGAAATAAACCTGAAAGCTTCTAAAAATCTAGCTGAAATTGTTGCTGAATTAGTTAATAATACTTATGGCAAAATTAAACCGCTAAGATCCGCCTCTGGCGATGAAAGGATAAAATTAGTTAAACTTAGATTTCAATGCCTAGATGTTTATTCTAGGCTTGATTCTAAATCGAAAAGATTAGTTAAAGAAACTCAAACAAAACTTGTGCAAGAAAGTATGAGAGTTAACAAAGTATTGGTTCACGGAGATTATCATCCTAGAAATATTCTTGTAGAAGGCTCGAAAGTTGGCACTGTGGACTTAGAAGAAGCCCATCTTGGCGATCCAGCTTTTGATATTGGAATTTTACTAGGTTCATATCTTCTTAGAGCTGATTATCATAAAAATATTAGAAAAATTGCAGCAAAATCTATAATAGAGATGATGAAGATTTTTATGAATAAGGTTAAAATAGCCGCGGACAAAAAGAAGCTTGAAGATAGAATAAAAAAGCACGCTGGTGGGTTGATGCTTAGTAGACTAGATGGCTTTTCGAGTAAATGGACAAATTGGATAAAACAAGAATCAGGCAAAGAGTCTATTAGAAAACATGCGACTCAAATTATATTAGATCAATCTTATTCTTTAGCTGAACTTGTTAAAAAGATATATCTATAGATTTAAAAAAAGCTGAAGAATAAGACAGTCAAAAGTAGCCCGACTTGTCCTTCCAAAATCTTTTAGAGAGAATTAATGCCCCAAAAATATGGGGTGTTTGTTGTTTTTTGATAATTTTTCGTTGTGGATAACTCAGGCATTGACATGGTTTTAAAAATGATATAATATAGAAGTACTATGAACACTACCCCTGTTTCGGCAAGGGTAGTTTTTTATTTTAAATAGTATTATACTTGATTTATATATGGCTATTATTCCTAAAATT
>CAYRSI010000063.1:0-4847 GCA_964426965.1 uncultured Candidatus Saccharibacteria bacterium | reverse complement strand
GTTCCCGAGCAGCCAAATTAGGCACAACTCCACCATATTTTGCGTGGACTTTAATCTGCGAGGAAACGATATTGGATAGAATTTTAAAAATCGGTCTCTTTTTTCCAGAGACCTCAACAATCGCAATTCCAGTATCGTCACAGCTTGTTTCTATTCCCAAGATTAGCATGGTATAATAATATCAAAGAATTGTTACTAATTCAATATAAAGGCCGAAAAGCATATAACAAACTTAATTTAACTTAAAAATATGAAGAAAAAAATAATTTTAATCGTATTAATTTTAATAATTGTTGCTGCGGGTTTTATAGGATATCTTTTTCTACAACGCGAGCGCGAGATTTCAAAATTGCCCGATTATTACCAGGATTTAGCTAAGGGATGCAAAGAAAAAGAAGGCTTTTCTTGTTGCATATCTTCTGTTAAAACTATGGCTGCTCACAATTCTAAACTTAAACCAGAGACAGGTTGTGCTGAAGGATTGCAGGTTAGTCAATTGAAATGTGTGGGTAGTTATGTCTGGTGTGGGCCCATTTTTCAAGAAGAGTCTGAAATTTCAGAATGGCCAGATTATTACCAAGTAATAGCTAGGGAATGCAAGGAAAAGCCAAGCTATGAATGTTGTATGGGTGGACTGACAGATATGGTTAAGAACAATTATCTATTAGCTGATGAAGATGGAAATTGCCCGGAGGGTTTTAAGGCAAATATGAATTGGTGTAAAGATACCTTAATTTGGTGCGAGCCCATAAAATAGTATGGAAAATAAAAAACATATAGTTGCAATAACTGCTGTAATTAAATACAACGATAAATTTTTAATTGTAAAGAGGAATTCTAAGGAAATTGCTTATCCTGGAAAATGGACAATCCCTGGCGGAAAAGCTGAAAAAGGAGAATCCATTATAGATGTTTTAAAAAGAGAAATAAAAGAAGAAGTCGGTCTGGATATTGGAGACGAAAAGGAGTTTTTAAGAGATTACACATTCGTAAGACCTGACAAACACAATGTTATTGGATTCACTTTTTTAGTTACTGCAAGCAGCGATGATGTAAGATTGGGTGAGGATTTTGAAGATTTTAAATGGATTCTTCCGCACGAACTAAAAGACTATGACCACATAGAGGGAATAAAAGAAGAGATTAAAAAAGCTTTTCCAGATAGTTTTTAATTATGATTAAAATTAAAGAATGCGGGGAGCCGTTGGTTGATATTAAAAAATTATGCCCTGATTTAGTTATTGACTTAGATCCTCGCAGGACGAAAAAAACAGCTTATTTAAGAAAGGCAGTAGCAGAAATGGTTTGTCGTGCAAAAAGTCATTTACCAGAAGGTATGACTTTTGTTATTAATGATGCTTGGAGGCCGCAATATGTGCAAGAAAAGATTTTTCAGGGGTTTGCAAAGAGGTTTACTGTTAAGGAAGCTGAAAAATATGTTGCTCCATTTAAGGGCAAATATGTGTCCGGACATATGACTGGCGGGGCAGTAGATTTAAGATTATGGAGAAATGGTAGAAAAGTTCCCATGAAAAGTTCTAAACTGACGTATCAGGAAAATGCTAAATCATTCCAGCCAAAACTCCCGTCTTATATTCAGAAAAACAGGCAGATTATGTTTAATGCATTACGAAAAGCTGGTTTGTCTAACCTTTCAAAGGAATACTGGCATTGGTCTTATGGAGATATCTGGTGGGCAAGAAGGAAGAAAAAGAAAATTGCTATTTATGGGGTGGTAGAGAAAAATTAATTAAATTTTATTGCCAATTTTCAGTAATTCTGGTATTTTATTAGTGTCCGGCCCCGTCGTCTAGTGGTTAGGACATGAGGTTTTCAACCTTAAAACAGGAGTTCGATTCTCCTCGGGGCTACTCTTCTGCGGGTATAGTATAGCGGCTATTATGCGACCTTCCCAAGGTCGAGATACGGGTTCGACTCCCGTTACCCGCTTTCGCCGAGGTAGCTTAGTGGTAAAGCAACGGTTTCGTAAACCGTAGAGCGTGGGTTCGATTCCCACCCTCGGCTTCAAGTGCTTGGCAGGCGTGGCAGGGCTTTTCCGCCAAAGGTGGATAAACTCCAAGCTTAGGTCGTCCGTTCGAATCGGACTGCCGGCTTGAAAATTTTAACAATCTATGTTTTAATTAAATAAGCTAACGATTTAATAATTAATAAATTAAAGAACAAAAATATGCTTAAATTTTTCAAAAGTGAAGGAAAAATTCCAGAGCCAGAAGGAAAAGGTAAGAAGCAAGAAACCAAGGAAGAACTTTATAAAAGATTGACAGAGATATCCAGAAAAAAGGAAGAGCCCGAAATGACCCCGGAACAAAAAAAGGAGATGAGGAAGTCAGTGGAGGAGATGTATGAAGGATTACTTAAAGAGGCTGAAGAGAAAGGAGACGAAGAAAAGATAAGATTATACAAAGCTGCTCTGAAAGAATTAGAAAAAAAGAAGGAAGAGTAATAGATATGGAGAATTTAAATCAGCAGATTAAGGAATTAGAAGAGAAAATCCTTCAAGCGAAGGACTGTCTTTGATTTAAAAAAAAAGAAGGAAAAAATTATTCAATTGGAAGTTTTGACCCAGGAGCCCGAGTTTTGGAATAATCCCAAAAAAGCAGCAGGAATTAGTGAAGAACTGGCTAATTTAAAAGAAGAAGTAGATTTTTGGCAAGAACTGGAAAAGGATTTAGAAATCGTAGAAGAGTTGCAGGACTTAGAGCAATTACAGCAGCTTCAAAAGAAATTTGAAAAAGAAGAAATAAAGGTTTTTCTTTCTGAAAAATATGACAGGAAGAACGTTATAATGTCCATTTATTCTGGAGCAGGAGGTATTGATGCTCAGGATTGGGCAGAAATGCTTTTGCGGATGTACCTTCGGTATGCTGAAAGACGCAAATTTAAAGCCCGGGTTATTCATATTACTGCTGGTCAAGAAGCAGGTATTAAAAACGTAACTTTAGAAATTATTGGTCCTTATACTTACGGCTATTTAAAGGGTGAGGCCGGGGTTCATAGACTGGTGCGGCTTTCTCCCTTTAATGCTGATAAATTGCGCCACACTTCTTTTGCTTTAGTAGAAGTTTTACCTCAATTTGATGAAATAGAAGAGGTCCGCCAGCTGGCGGAAAAAATTCAACCAGAAGATTTAAAAATTGATACTTATAAAGCTTCGGGTCCCGGCGGTCAATATGTTAATAAAACCGAATCAGCTGTCCGGATTACCCATCTTCCTACTGGTATTACAGCTGCTTGTCAATCCGAGCGGCTTCAAGGTACCAATAAAAAGAAAGCAATGAAGCTTTTGCAGATAAAATTGTTTCAGCAGCACATAGAAAGCCGAGAAAAAGAGAAGAAAAAACTTAAAGGAAAACAATCAGCAGCTGAATGGGGAAGTCAAATTCGTTCTTACGTTCTTCATCCTTATAAAATGGCAAAAGATCATCGGACAAGAGTGGAGACATCAAATGTTGAAGCAGTATTAGATGGGGAGTTGGACGAATTTATTCAAGCAGAAATACGTTTAGCTTCTTAGGAATTAGCTTCTTAGCTTCTTAGGAATTCTACGGCCTAAAAAGCTACAAGCTACAAGCTAAAAAGCTAGCACAATGATTAATTTTAAAAATATATCAAAAATTTATCCGACTAATTCAGAGTCCGCAGTGGCTTTAGAAGATATAAGCTTCAGGATTCATCCTCGAGAATTTATTTCTATTGTTGGTCAATCCGGAGCAGGAAAGACCACTCTTTTAAGATTGCTGCTTAAAGAGGAAAATCCTACCCAAGGGAAGATAGTTGTTGATGGTCAGAATTTGGAACTGATTAAGTCTAAAGATTTACCAATTTATAGAAGAAAAATTGGCGCAGTATTTCAAGATTTTAAACTACTTTCCAATAAGACAGCTTACGAGAATATTGCTTTTGCCATGGAAGCAGCCAACAGAACAGACGAGGAGATAGAAAAAGATATTCCCAAAATCTTAAACCTAATAAGCTTAAGTGAGCGAGCTCATCATTTTCCCTTTCAGCTTTCTGGAGGAGAAAAACAACGAGTAGCTATTGGTCGGGCTCTTGCTCACCGTCCCGTTATATTAATAGCTGATGAACCAACTGGTAATTTAGACCCTCTTCATACATGGGATATTATTAGACTTTTGTGTAAAATAAGTGAGATGGGGACAACCGTGATTTTGGCTACCCATGATAGGGAAATAATTAATACAATTGGCAAACGGGTTGTTACTTTAGATAAAGGAAGATTAATTAAAGATGAGGAAAGGGGAAGATACTTAGCGTAGCAATGCTTGATCGCTTCGCTTGGTTGATCACTCACTTCGTTCGTTTGGTTGAAGTGGTTGAAGTGTTACATTTCGACCAAGGTCCGACACACGTCGGACCGATCATACAAGTGAACGAAGTGAACGATCGTCCATTTCAACCGTGAGCGTAGCGAACTAAAATGTGGATTACATTTAAACGCATAATTAAATCAGGACTTAAGAGTTTTTGGCGAAATGGCTGGCTTTCAACAGCAACCATTAGCATTATGGTCCTTACTTTATTAGTAATTAGCACTTTATTAATGATTAACGTTATTGCTAATGCAGTATTAACTAATCTTCAGGAAAAAATTGATGTCAGTGTTTATTTCAAATTAGAAGCCGGTGAAGAGGATATTTTAATCGTTAAATCTCAACTTGAAAAACTTGCTGAGGTGGAACGAGTAGAATATGTTTCTCAAGAAGAAGCTCTTAGAAGATTCAGAGAAAAGCATCAAGATAATCCTTATTTAATTCAAAGCCTTCAGGAATTAGATGAAAATCCTTTGGAGGCAAGTTTAAACATTA
>CAYRSI010000062.1:0-4947 GCA_964426965.1 uncultured Candidatus Saccharibacteria bacterium | reverse complement strand
TAACCAAAGAAAGAAAATTTAATTTAATGATGAAAACTTTTGTGGGTCCGGTTGAGGACGAAGCAGCAGCGACCTATTTGAGAGGAGAAACCTGTCAGGGCATTTATATGAATTACGAGTTTATTAAAGATTCAATGCGTTTGAAAATTCCCTTTGGCATTGCTCAAATTGGTAAGGCCTTTCGCAACGAGATTACACCGAGATATTTTATCTTTAAGATGCGAGAATTTGAACAAATGGAGATGCAATTTTTCATTAAACCAGGAGAAAATAAGAAGTGGTTTGATTATTGGAAAAAGGAGAGAATGCAGTGGTATTTAGATCTGGGCATAGATAAGAAAAATTTAAGATTCAGAGAGCACGAAAAAGACGAATTGGCCCATTATGCTAAAAAAGCAGTTGATATTGAGTATAAATTTCCCTGGGATTGGGATGAAGTAGAAGGCATTCATGATAGGGGCGATTGGGATTTGTCTAATCACAGCAAGCACAGCGGCAAGGATTTCGGCGCTATTCCTCATATTATTGAAACTTCAGCCGGAGCAGACAGAAGTCTTTTAGTGTTTTTGATTAATGCTTATGAAGAGGTAAAAGGAGGTCGGACTAAAACCACCGAAGCAGTTAAAGAAAAAGAAATTGTTTTGCGATTAGATAAAAGATTAGCGTCAATTAAAGTGGCGGTTTTGCCTCTGGTAAAAAATGATTCTAAATTAGTTAAAAAAGCCAGAGAGGTTTATGATTTGGTTAAACCTCATTTTATGAGCCAGTATGATGAAGTTGGTTCAATCGGCCGGAGATATCGCCGTCAAGATGAGATTGGAACGTTTTTCGCTGTAACTGCGGATTTTGACAGCTTAAAAGATGAGGCAGTAACAGTCAGAAGCCGCGACACAATGAAGCAGGAGAGAATCAAAATTAAAGAATTGGTAAATTATTTAAATAACAAATTAAAATAAAAATGCTTATGTTAAAATTAAATATAAAACAATTGGTTAAGGTTGCTGTAATTGGCGAGGTAGCCAGTCCTGTTATGCGCGGAGGTTATCAAGTTAGTCACGAAGGCAAGGCGTTGAACCTGCCAAGCATCGGCGGCATTACTTATAATATTAAAATTGGTGATTTAGTTAGAGGCTGGATAGGAGATCACATTGAGCCAGGCATAAGTACCATAAACAAAGAAGGGAAGAAGGATGGTAGATACAGCGACGAAAACAGTGGCTATAACATTCTTTCCTGTATTGGCAATGAGGCCGAAATAGTTAGTGGAAAGGCTAAGGGTAAAAAGGGGGCAGTTATTGGTACTCACGGAGGCGCAGAACATGTATTAATTGATTTTTCTGATGAGGTGGTTAAGAAATTAGTTTATGGAGATAAGGTGCAGGTTGTTGCTTATGGCATGGGATTAGCCATGATTGATCATCCAGAGATTACATTCTTCAATATTGATCCTAAGCTTTTATCAAAAATAAACCCAAAATTTGACTCAAAGGGGAACTTAGAATTTCCAGTGGTTGCCAAGATCCCGCCATATTTAATGGGTTCAGGCTTGGGATATGGGCCAGTTGTTAGTGGCGATTATGATATTACTATGGCTGATGAGAAAGTGGTAAAGAAATTGGGCTTAGATAAATTGAGATTTGGAGACATAGTAGCAATTGAAGATACAGATAATTCCTATGGTCGGGTCTATAAGCCCGGAGCAGTAACTGTTGGCGTAGTCGTTCATTCTGATTGTGTTTTAGCCGGTCATGGGCCAGGGGTGACAACAATTATAACTTCAAGCAAGGGAAAGATTGAGCCAAAAATCAATAAAAACGCTAATATTGGTTATTATCTAAAAATCGGAAGATTCAGGAAAAAATAATATGTATAAAAAATTTGTTTTTAAAAACGGTCTTCGACTGGTCACTGTTCCTATGAATGGCACTAAGGCAGTGACTGTTTTAGTATTAGCAGGAGCTGGTTCTAAATATGAAGACAAGAAAAACAACGGCATTTCGCACTTTTTAGAGCATATGTTTTTTAAGGGAACCAAGAAAAGATCGAATACTTTAGCTATTGCCGAAACCTTGGATAGGATTGGCGGGGAATACAATGCCTTTACCGGCAAAGAATGCACCGGTTATTATGCCAAGGTGGATGGTAAGCACTCAGACTTGGCCCTGGATTGGGTTTCGGATATTTTTTTGAATTCTAAATTAGATCCCCAAGAAATTGAGAAGGAGAAAGGGGTGATTATTGAGGAGATAAATATGTATTTAGACACCCCGATTAAGTACGTCGGGGACCTCTGGGAAGAATTGCTCTACGGAAATCAGCCGGCTGGTTGGAAAATTCTCGGGGAAAAAGAAGTAGTAGCAAAAATGAAAAGAAAACAATTTTTAGATTATCTTCAAGGCCATTATTTAGCCAAGAATACGGTTGTGGTTATAGCTGGGAATATTAAATTGCCAGCCCGAGGCCCGCTTCGCCAAAGCGACAGCGAGGCGAGCTGGTCCGCCTTTGGCGGAAAAATTGAAAATTGGTTCAAGAATATAAAGACTGGCAGATTAAAACCTAAGAAAAAAGTTATCGAGAAGCAAGACAAACCACGGATCCTGGTTCATTATAAAAAAACCGACCAAACCCACTTTTATTTAGGGGTTAGATCATACGATATTTTTGATGAACGAAAATATGCCCTAGGGGTTTTAAGCGTTATTTTAGGCGGGAATATGAGTTCTCGATTGTGGATTTCTGTTAGAGAAAGAGAAGGATTAGCTTATTATATAAGGAGTTTAATACAGCCCTATACTGACAGTGGCTATTTAGCAACCATGGCTGGGGTCGATAATAAAAGGGTAGAAAAAGCCATAAGAATAATTTTAGAGGAATATAAAAAAATAGCCCAGGAAAAAATCAGCGCCATGGAATTGAAAAAAGCCAAGGATTATATTCGTGGCAGTACAATTTTAGAGTTAGAATCTTCAGACGCTGTTGCTTCTTTTATTGGCGGACAAGAGATTTTGACAGATAAGATTTTGACCCCCGAACAAAAGTTTGCTAAAATTAATAGTGTAACCGTGGAAGATATTCAAAAAACAGCCCAGGATATTTTTAAACCCGAAAAACTAAATTTAGCTTTAATCGGACCGTTTAAAGATAAGAAAAAATTTGAAAAATTATTAAATATTTAGTACTATGCCCAAAACAACCATTGAGATTTCAACCAGCACTATTTTCCGAATAGTATTTATTGCTTTAGTCTTGATCTTTCTTTATGCTATTCGGGATATTTTGGTTCTCATTTTCTTTGCCCTAATAATTGCTTCGGCAGTTGATTTGCCGGCAAGGCGTCTTGATAAATTAAAAATTCCTCGGCTTGTAAGCGTCCTTTTAATTTATTTGGTTTTTATTGGTGTACTGATTGGGCTTTTGGTTGTTTTTATTCCTTCTCTAGCCAGAGAAATGAAGGATTTTTCTGCGGAATTTCCCAGGTACGCTGATGAGCTTTATCAGAAGTTTCAGCGGCTTCAGGACGGCTCCTTAAAATATCAAAAAGCTATAACTGAAATCCAGCGGCTTTTAGGTGGCATGGGAGATAAGCTTCGGGAATGGGCAAGCAATATCTTTTCTACGACTTTAAGTATTTTCGGCGGACTATTTTCAGTTATAATAGTAATAGTAATTTCATTTTATTTGGCAGTTCAAAAGAACGGTATTCAGCATCTTTTAAAGGGAGTCACCCCAAAAGAGCATGAGCCCTATGTTTTAGATCTTTGGGCAAGAGCTCAAAAGAAAATGGGACATTGGCTTCAAGGGCAGTTATTTTTAGCAATAGTTGTTGGTGTTTTGGTTTATATTGGTCTTTCCTTGCTTAATATTCGCTTTGCTCTTCTTTTGGCAATTATAGCTGGAATTTTCGAACTAGTTCCTTATATTGGTCCGGTTCTCGCGGGCGTTCCCGCAGTAATTTTAGCTCTTTTTCAGGCGCCAATTTTAGCTCTTTGGGTTCTTATTTTATACTTTGTTGTTCAGCAGTTAGAAAATTATCTTTTAGTTCCCCTGGTAATGAAAAAGGTAGTTGGTCTTAATCCGGTAGTAGTTATTATTGCCTTGCTTGTTGGCGGCAAACTTTTAGGGATTTTAGGAATTCTTTTAGCTGTTCCAGCTGCTGCAGTTTTAGCCGAGTTTTTCAAGGATTTTAAACGGAAGTGATAGGGAGTATGCAATATTTTCTCTACATCATTTCTATATTTTGGATTTTATGCGCAGTGCTGTTTATTTTCTTTCCTAAAAAGGGAAAGAAAATATTTTCTGTTATGCTTCATGCCTTACCCCCATGGCTTTGGGCGATAATTGTTTTAGGGGCAGCTGTGTTGTTCTGGCTTTCAGCCTCAGTGGTTGCAACTCCCCTTTTGGTAAAAATTTTAGCTGTATTTGCAGCAGTAAAAGGATTGCTGTGCTTGGTTTTGCCCAAATCTTTTGTTACAAAGGTTTGGGATTGGTTTTTCAACTGGCCAAATAGTTGGTGTATTGCCTCAGGCGTTCTTATGCTCGTTTTGGCCATATGTTTACTTAGTCAAATCCCACACCAAATTCACATAGGCATTTAATTATACTAGCAGAACTTCCTTGGAAACAAGAAGTGGAATTATAAATTTTATGTTTAAAAAATTTATCACAATTGTTATTTTAGTAGTTATAGTTTGGGTAGCTTACCAGTTGATTCTTCAGTCTTTAGAAAAAGAGCCAGAGGAGAAAGACGAAATTACTAATCTCTTAGAAGATTTTAAGAAAGAAGCCGGAATAGATTTTTCAGAGATTTGCGATGTTGAATTTAAATGGATTACTGAAGTAGATCCAAAGGTAAAAGAAGTGAATGTAAGGGGAAAAGGATTTGAGGCCACAGGGATAACAGACGAGCAATATCTGAGCATTGAACCATTTTTTCAGGGCAAAGAATTT
>CAYRSI010000061.1:0-5002 GCA_964426965.1 uncultured Candidatus Saccharibacteria bacterium | reverse complement strand
GGGTTCCTTCGGCTTTTCCTTCTTCCTCTTTGGTCTCCATGCCTTAAGCTTTGGCTCTGTAAGGATTTTCTCGTCAACCAATAAATTAAATACTGTTGGAGAAGGTTGAGCACCCTTTGAAAGCCAGTGTTCTATTCGCTCTTTCTTAAAACTTTTTTGCTTTTTTTGCGAATTATAAAATCCTAATATTTCAAGAAACTTCCCATGCGGGGGAGCCGTATGCTCGGCTAAAACTACCCGATAACTCGGGGCATTCTTTTTCCCAACGCGCTGTAATCTAATTTTTAACATATTACTTAAATAATACCTAACTTGTCAAAAAAGTCAACCCTGTTTAGTATGGTCAATCATTTCTCCAACTTTAACGAAAGAAGATTTGATGTTCCATCTTCGCCCATTGTTACTCCATATAATGCGTCTGCTTGATTCATGGTCTCTCGATTGTGAGTGATAATAATAAATTGGGTATTTTTACTAAATTCTTTTAAGAGTTTAGAAAACCGTTGAGAATTACTTTCGTCTAAAGTAGCATCTACTTCATCTAAAACTAAAAACGGTGGAGGATTTGAGCCAATTATGGCAAAGAGTAAAGCAATTGAGGTAAGGGCTTTTTCTCCTCCTGAAAACATTCTTAAATTTTTAATCTTTTTCCCAGGAAGAGTTGCCTTTATTTCGATTCCCTTACTAGTCGCTTCCTGATCTTCCCCGCCCAAATCTTCGAATTGTGGCTCGCCTCGCTGAGTCGAAGCGGGCGGGCCCGCCTGAATGCCTTCCAGGCTTTCGGCGGGTTCCTCTTCAATGTCTGTTATTTGTGGTTTGGTGCTTGTAATTTGTTTCAGATGTCCTCTGCCCCCACCGAACAACAGTCGCAAATATTTATTAAAATTATCATTAATTACTTGAAAATTTTTCTCAAACTGTCCCCCAATCTCCTTGGTCAATTGTTTAATTAAATTTTCTAAATCTTGTTTTGCTTTTTTTGAATCCTCAAGTTTTTTAGAAAGATTGTCATAACGTTCCTTTGTCTCTTTATACTCTTGCAAGGTAATCTCATCAACGCCGCCAATCTCTTCTATTTTATACTTGAGACGACTGATTTTCTCCTCCAATTGTTCAAAGGGCTCGTTGATTTGTTCTATGTTTCTCCTGGCCTTGATATCGTCATAACTCATACCTTCTTTTATTATGCTTTGTTTTAATTCTTCATAATTTTTCTCCAGCTGCTCAAATAACCATTGCGCTTCCTTGGCCCTGCTATTCAAGTCGCTTAAATCATCTTTTTTTCTCCTTAGATTTTTTTCTAATTCAAAAAACTTCTCTTGATCCAGCTGGTTCTGACTGGTTCTTAGATCCGTTTTTTGACTTTCATATTTTTGATTAATTTTGATTGATAATTCTTCCAGAGCTTTTTGCTTGTTTATTAGTTTATCTGACACGCCTGCTATCGCCTGCGGCTCAGGCCAATGGCGGACAGGCAAATCCTGACTCCCAACAATTTTTTCAACTCGACTTAAAACTTTATTAATCTCATTCCTAATTTCAGTCAAATTTTTAAATTCAAGAATTTTTTTAAGGGTTGAGTAAATATAGTTGAGCTCTTTTTCAGCCTGCTTCAAGTCAATGCTTATTTGCTGTCTTTTCTCACTTGGCCGTCTTTCTCTTTCTATTTGAATGCGGCCTCTTAAATTCGCCAATTGCTCGCTTAATTTAACCCGTTCATCTAAAATCTTTTCTAATTCTTTTTGAGCATTAATAAATTTTTCCCTGCCTTCCTTAATAGCAACTTCTTCTTTTTGAAGCTTTTCGCTGAGTTGAGAAGTCGCGTTTTTTAATTTGGAAATTACGATATCTAAATCCTCTCTCTCTTTGCTCAAATCTCTATTCTGCTTTTCTAAATCAATTATTCGCAAAGAGAAAAATTGCTCTTGGAACTTTTTTAATTTCTGCTTTAATTTTTCTCTTCTTTCTGCTTTGGTTGCCTCTCGTCTTAAGTATTTTAGATGAGGAATCAATTCAGTTAATATGCTGGAAGCTTTTTCTAAATTAGTTTGAGTAATTCTAAGCCGCCTCTCTGATCTTCGTTTCTTTATTTGCAAATATCTCACTCCAGAGGCATCCTCTAAAAGTTCGTGAAGTTCTCTGGGATTATATTTTAAAATCTCACTTTCCATGCCTTGGTTTATCACTGAAAACCCCCTGTGGCCAATATTGGCTTTGGCTAAAATTTCTGCTATATCTATTAACCTAGTTGATGCCTTATTAATAGAGTGTTCACTGGAACCGTCTCTAAAAATAGTTCGGCTGACTATCACCTCTGAATAATCTAAAGGAAGACAGCCACTTTGATTGTCAAAGCAAAGAGAAACATTGGCCTTTCCTAATCTGCTCCTGGTTTTGGACCCGGAGAAAATAAGGTCTTTGCTGGTCTGAGAACGAATATTCTTCATGCTCTGCTCCCCTAAAATCCAACGGATAGCATCTGCTACATTGCTCTTGCCGCTACCGTTCGGACCAACAACAGCTGTAATGCCTGAAGAAAACTCCAGAACAGTAGGTGTGGCAAATGACTTAAATCCACTAAGTTCTAATTTTTTTAAATACATGGTTTTTACCTTTTTCTCCGCTTTTCCCAACTAACTAAAAGCGGACTGGCAATAAAAATTGAAGAGTAAGTCCCCAAAGCCATTCCAATAATTAAAGCTAAAGCAAAATATTTAATAGTTACTCCACCAAATAAAAAAATGGCAAATAAAACCAAGAGGGTGGTAAAAGAAGTGCTTAGGGAACGAGTAATTGTCTGTTTTAGACTTTGACCAACAGTACTTGAAAACTCTTCATCTTTAGCCTTAAAAGACAAGAGATTCTCCCGAATTCTATCAAAAACAACAATACTGTCATTTACTGAATATCCCAAAACCGTTAACATGGCAGCAACAAAAGGAACCCCAACTTCAACCCCATAAAAACGCCCCAAAAAAGAAAACACTCCCATGGTTATCAAAACATCATGGAAAAGAGCTACGACCGCGATTATTCCATAACGATAAGATTTAATTGGAAAAGAAACTTTTCTAAATGCCCAGGCAACAAAGATAAGAATGGCCGCCAGGGCTAAAAAAATACTCCAAAGAGCTTTCTCTTTTAACTCTGTTCCAATAGCCGGACCCATTGACTCAAATCGCTTTTCTTCTAAGTCACCAAATTTGCCTTTTAAGATATTAAGTATTTCTAGATGAGTATCTTCGTCAACTTCTTTGAATCTCAAAATCATCCCCTTTTCTCCAGTAGATTGTATATTAATTTTTCCCAGGTCCGCCCCATCAACAGACAAGTTCGACAAAGAAAGAACATCCTGAACTTCTTGATTGCTCGGCCGCTGATTAACCCACTCTATCTCTGTTAAACTTCCGCCTTTAAAATCAATACCAAAATTAAACTGCCACAAAGCCAAACAAACAATACTTATTAGTACTAATAAGCCGGAAATAATGAAAAAGATTTTGCGATGTTTAACGATGAGCATAAACTAATCTTAAAAATGTCTTAGTTATAATTATTGCTGTAAACATGCTGACTAAAACGCCAATAAATAAAGTTAAGGCAAAGCCTTTAATCATGCTAGTACCAAACCAGAATAAAATTGCTGCAGTAATAAGAGTAGAAACATTGCCATCACGAATAGAAGGCCAGGCTCTTTTAAATCCTTCGCTAATACTTCCTCCTCGGCTTCTCCCTGACTTTAATTCCTCTTTCATTCGTTCAAATATTAAAACATTGGCATCAACTGCCATTCCTAACGACAAAATAAAACCAGCTATGCCTGCTAAAGTCAGGGTAACTGGAATTAACTTAAATATTGCTAAAACCAAAATAGCATACACAGCCAAAGCCATAACTGCTAAAACCCCTGGCAAGCGATAATAAATTATCATAAACAAAGCTACGGCTATCAAGCCAATCAAAACTGCTCTTAAGCTTCTGGTTAAAGAATCTTCTCCTAAGCTGGCACCGATACTCTGCTGACTAATCAAGGCAATCTTCACTGGCAAGGCTCCTGCATTCAAACGCTGAACTAATTTCTTTGCCTCATCAATTGTGAAATCGCCGGTTATCTGAGCTCGACCACCAGTAATTGGCTCTTGAACTACTGGAATACTTATAGGAAAACCATCGAGATAAATAGCTACTCTTTTACCTACGTTTTTACTGGTAATGTCGCCAAAAATCTTTGCTCCTTCATCATTAAACTCTAAACCAATATGCGGCTCGTAAGTTGTTTGATCAAACTCTAATAGAGATTTTTTAAGATAGCGCCCATCAAGAGAAGTATTTTTAAAATAAGGATCTAATTTCTGAGCTTCTTCATCGCCTTCCTCTTGGCGCTTTAAAATATCTTCAGCTTCTTCTTGACTTCGCTCTTCTTTAAATTCCAAATAAGGAGTTTCACCAATCATATTAATTGCCTGATGAATATCTTTTACGCCCGGCAGTTCAACAATAAGCCGATAAGAATCTTTGACTTTATTGATTTGAACCAATGGCTCGGTTACGCCGAATATATTCACTCTCCGCTCAATAACATCTCTTATCCCATTCATTGAATCCTGGCGCTCTTTTTCTTCTATATCCGAAAGATTAGCTTCATAAATTAAATGGGTTCCCCCTTGTAAATCAAGCCCTAAACGAAAAGGCAATTTATAAAAATGAGGTAAACCAAGACCAATATTGGAGTTTAAATAATCAACTGCCTTATCCCAAATCAAAGGATAATCCAAGCTGCCAGCCAAAATCGCCAAAACAAAAATTACCAGCACTAAAAGCCGAACATTGCTCTTTTGCCCAGAAGCTTGACCTGATTTTTTTGAAGAATTTGAATTCATGCTGATTATTTAAGTTTAAAATAAAAAAAATCATTTGACAAGGATTTTCAACATGCTATCCTCAAAAGAAAGGAGGACATCATGAGTTCTTTGCAAAAAAAATATAATGATTTTATGGATTC
>CAYRSI010000060.1:0-5223 GCA_964426965.1 uncultured Candidatus Saccharibacteria bacterium | reverse complement strand
AATTGTCCTGATTTAGGCGATGTTCAAATTACAGCTGAATTGTGTCAAATCGTAGGAGGCAAGATTAAAAGAGAGGGTAATACTTTAAAAATTCAAACCCCAAAGATTACAAATCATCGGGTTAAAGAATTAAGCCGTAAAAACCGAATTCCTATTTTAGCTCTTTCGCCTTTGATTCATAGATTTGGAAAAGGAGAGGTGCCGATTGTTGGTGGAGATAAAATTGGCCCCAGACCGGTGAATTTTCACGTTAATGCTTTGCAGCAAATGGGAGCTGATATACAAGAAACAAAATCCAGCTATAAAGCCAGAGCTGATAAATTAAAAGGAACTAATATTGAGCTTTCTTATCCCAGTGTTGGAGCTACTGAAAATATTATTTTAGCCGGAGTTTTAGCTAAAGGAAAAACAATTATTTCCAACGCAGCAGTTGAACCAGAGATTTTAGATTTAATAAAAATGCTTCAAAAGATGGGAGCAATTATAGAGCTGGGAACTAATCGAAAAATCTATATTGAGGGGGTTGAAAAACTTTATGGAACAACTCATTATATTCTCCCTGATAGAAACGAAGCAGTTTCTTTTGCTGTTATGGCAATAGCTACTAATGGGGATATTTTTATTGAAGAAGCACCTCAAGAAAATTTAATTACCTTTTTAAATGCAATAAGGAAGGTTGGCGGTGAATTTAAAGTTGAAAAAAATGGTATCAGATTTTTTAGAAAAAGTGATTTAAAGCCAATTGAATTAGAAACTGACACTCATCCTGGTTTTATGACTGATTGGCAGCAGCCCTTAGTTGTTCTTTTGACTCAAGCTAATGGAACTTCGGTTGTCCACGAAACAGTTTATGAAGACAGATTTGGTTATACTGAAGAATTAAAGAAAATGGGAGCTGATATTACGGTTTTTCCAAAATGTTTGGGCGAAATTTCCTGCCGTTTTCAAGAAAAAAGCCATCCCCACAGTGCAGTTATAAAAGGACCGACTCCGTTAAAAGGCGCAGAAATAGAAATTGAGAATATCAGGGCTGGCTGTGCTCATGTTATTGCCTCTTTAATAGCCAAAGGAGAATCAAAAATCTGCGGCATAGAACATCTTGACCGCGGCTATGAAAATTTTGAAGAAAAATTATTAAGTTTAGGCGCGAAATTAAAAAGAATAAATGTTTAATTCGAAGGATTAAACATTTTGGAGGCGTGGCAGAAGGGTTAAATCCACAAAATCATATCGTCCCTGGAAATTAATTTATTATGAGGCTCATAGAAATAAAACGCCAGCAAGAAAAGCTGAATTATTTTATAAGACAAAACAAGGCAGAAGACAATTAAAAAAGAAATTGGGATTGGAGTGAATGGCGAGGTGCTGGAGTGGTTTAACAGGCCGTTCTCGAAAAACGGTATGCCCGAAAGGGTATCGTGAGTTCGAATCTCACCCTCGCCGTAACAAACAGGTTCCCCGGTCATCTCATTGTATTCGTGACCGGGTTCGGGCAGTTCGGTCATTATGATGATCGAACATGTTCCGGAGAATCCCACCCTCTCCGCAACAATAAAATTTACGTACAAATTTACGTAAATATGTGCGTACATATTTACGTAAATTTTATTAAGATTGCTAAAAAATCTCTAAAAGAGCAAAAGAGATTAGGATTAGAGATTGGGAGAAATAACCATGAAATCACATTCTGTAAAATTTTTTATAGAAGAGACAAATATAAATTTTTATTCTTGGCGCTTAGTTGAAGAAGGATTTTTTTCTCCGATTGTTAAAAAATATTGCGGAGAGCATCTTAAAATTGGTGTTATGAAAATAGAAAAAGATTGTGGCCTTTATGGAATCAATATGGAAAATTGGCTTAGATTAGGAAAAAATATTTTAAAAAAATTAGAAAAGAGTAAAATACATCTAAATGAATTTTTGAAAGCGAACTTAGAAACAGGACAAAAGATTTTTTCTTTATGTAACCAAATAGACAATGAAGATTTAAGCCAAATCAAAAATCAACAATTTATAAGATGGTTTAAAGAGATATGGAAAGATTATTTATATCTAAACGCCTTAGGTTTTATCCCAGTTATCAGCGATCACGAGCATTTGTATTTAACAAAAAAACTAACCCAGATTTTAAAAGACAAAAAGATAAAGAAAGAAAAGACCCAGGGTTATTTAAGCATTTTATCAAGTTTATCGAAACAAACACTCTACTGGAAAGAGAAATTAGAATTACTGAGTATTTGTTCAAAATTTAAGACTATAAAGGAAATAAGAGAAAGCAAAGAATTTAAGGGGCATGTGGAAAAATATTTTTGGTTGAATTATGGTTATCAGGGCCCATTATGGAAAAAAGAAGATTTTATAGAAAGAATCCAAGAGATTTTAAAAAAGGAAAAACCTGCTCGCCAGCAATATCTTGAACACAAAAATAGTTTGAAGAAAATAAGAGAAAGGCAAAACCGATTAGAGAAACAGCTTGAATTAAGTCGAGACGAAAAATATTTATTCAAAGCCGCGAGATTATTTATGTTTTTGAAAGCCCATAGAATGGAGGTCAGGCATAGATTTTATTATATTTCTGATAAAATTTTTGAAGAATTATCAAAAAGACTTTCCTTGCCTATAACTGAATTTCGTTATGCCACTAAAGGAGAAATTTTAAAAATTTTATCAGGTCAGCAAGTGAATCATCGAAAAATTATTTCTAGGCGGAATGTAATGCTTTTAGTTACTGAAAATGAAAAATCAAGATTTATTCCACGGGACAAAATAAACGCATTTCTTAAGAGAATTTTAATAAGTGAAGAGATAAAAAAGACCAGAATAATAAATGGGCAAACAGCTTTTCCAGGGCATGTGAAAGGAAGAGTAAGGATTATTAATTCCATTAAGGATATGAAAAAAATGAACAAAGGTGATATCCTGGCCTCGATTTCTACTATGCCGGATTTATTGCCCGCAATGATGAGGGCAGCCGCATTTATTACTGATCAGGGAGGAATAACCTCTCACGCAGCTATAGTTGCCCGCGAAATGAAGAAACCTTGCATCATCGGCACTAAGATTGCGACGAAGGTTTTGAAGGACGGGGATTTGGTGGAGGTGGATGCAGATAAGGGGGTGGTGAGGATTTTGAAAAAGAAATAAGGATTGCGTGATTTTTTGCGCGATTATTGCGCAATTTTTATTTTTATACTTGACAAGACTTAATATCGGATATATACTAAAATTAGGTATCCGATATTAATTTATTTAAAACTATGTTTAGAAGTATGTCTAAATACCTCAATCCAAAAATATTAAAAAGAATCGAAGAAAAAAAACGACTTTTAGACAAAAGCCGTCCTTTGCCAAAATCAGCTTTAGAAAAGCTACGAGAACAAATTATTATTGAGTGGACTTATAATTCTAATGCCATTGAAGGGAACACTTTAACGCTTCGAGAGACAAGATTGATTTTGGAACAAGGAATTACAGTAGCTGGCAAATCTCTTCGAGAACATTTCGAAGCGACCAACCATCGCGATGCTATTTTATTTCTTGAAAAATTAGTTAGAAAAAAAGGTATCAAAGAGGGTGATATACTGAAAATTCATCAAGTAATTTCTAAAAACATTGAAAAAGAATATGCTGGCAAATATCGACAAGGGCAAGTAAGAATTTTGGGGGCTAAGAAAATACCACCCAATTATTTAAAAGCTCCTAAATTAATTAAAGAATTATACGGGTGGATAAATAAGAATCCCGAAAAGTTAAGTATAATAGAATTAAGTTCTATGGCTCATTATAAATTTGTAGCAATTCACCCTTTTTATGATGGCAATGGTCGCACGGCTAGGCTTTTGATGAATTTGATTCTTATGCAAAAGGATTATCCAGCGGTTGTTGTTCTTAGAAATGACAGAAAAAGATATTACAATGCCTTGCGTAGGGCTGATGAGGGGGATTATAAACCACTTGTTCTTCTAATGGCAATCTCGGTTGAACGGTCTTTAGATTTATATTTGCGAGCTATCAAAATTGGGGCTAAAGAGAAATTGGAGCCGTTATCAAAACTTGCCGAGAAAACAGTTTATAGCCAGGAATATCTAAGTTTACTTGCTCGACAAGGTAAATTGGCAGCTGCTAAAGAAGGAAGAAGATGGCATAGTAGTTTAAAGGCTATTAAAGATTATAAACAAAAGCGAGAAAGAAAGAGAAAGTAATTCCCTGCATCATTGGTACCAAGGTTGCGACTAAGGTTTTGAAGGATGGAGACGAAGTTGAGGTAGACGCTAAAAAAGGTATTGTGAAAATTATTAACAAGGCGAAATGATAAAAAAATGAACAACTGGACAAAATTTAAGGAGACAATCCAAATCGTACCAGTTTTATTACTAGACTGTTTTGCAAAAGGTTTCAGAAATTTCAAAAAATTTCATGACGGAAAAACCGAGATAAGAAGATATGGGCAATTTTTAGACGGAAGATGGATGGGTCAAGACGATATTAAAAATTACGAAAAAATGATGAGCACTGCTTCTCCACAGCAATTACTTATTTGGTCTAAGAATTTTCGTTGGCATAAAAATGAATTGCTGAATCTTGCTAAAAAAATTTCCAAAACTGATTTTAGCCATTTTTCCAATACTGATTTAATCAACCTTTTTTCTAAATATGTAAGCCTATGCGCCAAAGCCTATTCATTTGTCTATGATTACGTAATGCTCAATAAAACTTATTCAGAAAAAATAAACAAGATAGTCTTCAAAAAGGTTAGAAGCGTAGAAATTTTAAACGACTATTTATCCTATATTGCTGGCTTAGACAAGCCGACAGATATGCATAAGGCTAAGAAAGAAATAGGAGCGATGGCCATATATGTTAAAGATAATGGATTAGACGAAAGGGTAAAAAATAGAGTAAAAAAGTATTGCAAAAATTATGGCTATTTAAAGATGTTTTCTTATTTTGGCAAGCCATATACAGAAAAAGAGATTTATAGAGAATTAAAGCAATTAGCGAAAAAGGGCAAAAAGAAGATATTAGAAGAAACAACTTCACAAATCAGTCAATTATCTCTAAATAAGAAAAAGACAGAGGAATTTATTAAACAGTACAGACTCAGCCAAAAAGACAAAAAGATAATAAAAGTATTAAAAGATTATATTTATACATCGCTTTGGGCAGATGAGTTATATCATAAGATTCCGTGTTTGGTTATGCCAATTCTTATAAAAATCTGCC
>CAYRSI010000059.1:1919-5287 GCA_964426965.1 uncultured Candidatus Saccharibacteria bacterium | reverse complement strand
CTTCTTTTGGGGTTCCCTCGACCTCATGGGGAGGATTTATAAATGATGATTCTGGTAGATTTAATGTCATAATTTATCTCTTCAACCATATCATTCCGTAATCACCGGGAAAATTAATTCCTTCTCCCTCAAAGCCAGATACTGTCCATTGCTCAAAAAAGCGGCCAATTGTCATCCTGATTCTTTCTTGATATTCTTCTCTGTATTTAGTTAAATATACATCATCAGCGCCTGGATCGTTTATATAAATGTAATTTTCATCATACCCCGTAACAACCATATAATGATTTCCATGATGGCCAATCATCATCACTAAAACATCTGAAGAAATCAACTCTTTTAGTTTTTGCAAAGCCTCATCTTTACTATTAAGGATTATTGCTTGTTCTTCTGGATTTACTAAAAACTGGCTGTTATAGAAATCAGCAGATTCCTTGATGTAATCTTTTGAGTAAGCAATGCGGATTTTATCAATTAAATCATATTCTATAAATGCAAGAAACATATCAGGAGGACCTCCGAGGCCCTGGGTTTTAATAAGGGTCCTGGCTTCCTGAATTTCTTTCTCATTAAACCCCTGGTCCATCATAAGCATCATTGCGCTGGAGCCCCAGCACCAGCCTGTTTCTCCGTAATAAGACGGGTTTTCTATATGATAAGAAGAAGGAACTCCTGCGCCTTCTTCTGGCAAAGAGGGCGCGGGGACAGTCTTTAGTTCAGCGCCTTGATAAGACTCCGTTGTAGCGGTTGTCATAAGACGAAAGCATTCATCTGCTGTTGTTACTCCATATTCTTTGCACATATCTTCAGTTGCCGCACATGTCTCTGACGGGGCTCCCAATTCTAGACAGAAATCTTCAAGCGCTTTAAACGATTTAAAACCTTTGAGAGGAATTTTTTCACACATTTCTGAAGGTCCTCCTTGTTCTATGCAGCGGTTTCTAATTGATTCCATCGATTCAGACTCTTCAAGAAATTCCTCTATTTGTAGTTCCTGTTGAACCCTTGTTTGAATTCTCTCTCTTGCTTCTTGCGGAACTTGAGCTGGCAGAGAAACTTCTTCTGGAACATCGCCCAAAGCATTTTTCGCTTTTAGAATTTCAACTGCTTTCGTGTGTCCCTTTATTGAAGCTTTCATTGCGTTTTCAACAGCTGATCTGGCTTCTTCGGGAACCTTCTCATAAACTTCAGCTAAAACCTCCAAGTGCTTAGAGGTTGCCTGGCCAACCCTGGTCGCAACTTCCATAACTTTTTCAGTGTTCTTGTCTTTGCTTTGCGCCTTTTCTGCCCGAGCCATACTTTTTTCTAATTGTTTTTCATATCTTGCCAAAGTTTTTTCTATTAATTCTGGTTTCTCTTTTCCTGCGATAAATTGAGCTTCGGCCAGTCTTTCAGCGGCTAAGTTAGCATATCTTTCGGCTTTTTTAAGATTACCGAAAGTAAAGAAAGTTTCAATGCTTTCTAAAATCCGCTCCAAAAAATAAAATGGGCTATCGGGAGTAGTACCCGCCTTCGGAAGCTCTGCTTCCTGAGCAAAAACTCCTGTTCCCAAAGAAAACAATAAAGACAATAAAGCTATTAATAAAAATGTTTTTCTCATATATTTGTGGTTAATAATTATTTTATTTTGCTATTCTTAATCAATAAAATCTTTCTAATTGGATTAGTGGTCATGGAACGGCAATCAAATTTTTTTCTTTTGCCGGATTTGGTTTCTTCAAAACGATCTTTATAATTCACATCATTAAAATGAAGACAATTATCGTCTTTGTTCTTAATGGTCCTTGGCGTTAGGCCAACTTTATCCTGTATTTCTTTTGGGATTGGCTTCGCGCCTTTCTTTCCTTGGTCTAAAAACTGATAATGCCACTCTTCGGGAACCGTATTCAAGCCGCCCAACATCTTAGCCTCTAAAATTTCTTCTTCAGTTGGGTCTTTTAATTCAACAAGAAGGTGTTTAATTTCTCCTTCTCGTGTTTTAACTATTTTTTCTACTATTATTTCGTATTGCCGCGGGCTACTTTCCGGTTTCATGCTTGTGTCCACAACCAATTTATCCCCTTTTTCAAGGTCTTCAAATTTCACCTCCTCAACTTCTTGAATGTTCTCTTTTTTTAATTCTAGCCTTGGTTCAAATCTTTCCATCGCCTTAATCGTATCATTTTCACCCTATTTTTGCAAAAAAAATCCCTAGTTTTCCGCTAGGGTTGGAGAAAAACAAAAATCTTGTCAAAGGATGGGCTGCCTTTTTCTATCTTTAAGATAAGAGACGCCGCCCCCAACTAACAACCCCAAAACCGTTAATAATATCCCCATTGCTGCTATTTCAGGGATAATCCCGCCAGCAAAAACCATGTAATAAACTAAAAGAAATACTATTGATATACTCCCGACTGCGAAGCCGAACATTAAAGTTAGAGGCTTTATTCTCTTTCTAATCCAAGTTGATATAACTAGAGTACCTAAAACAAGAACAAGGGCGACAAAAATATAAGTACTTATTATCAGGTTTTGAATTAAAATGGATATCAATGTTCCAAGTATAGCTAAAATAAAAATGGTTTTCTTTATACTTTTTACTATTTTCTTTTTATCAAAATTAAAAAAATCTTGAACTATTGCTGATGAACCTGTGAAAAAATAAGTATCAATAGAACTCATTATAGCTGCAAATAAAAACACTACTGACAAACCCAATAATCCCTTGGGGAGCAAATGAACAAATCCATAAATTAAGGCCAAATCAGGATCTATGCCTGGAAAATTAGTCTTTACTGTCAACGCCACCAGGCACAAAAGAAAACCCACAAAAGCATAAACAACTACAGAGGCCAACATTCCTTTTTTTAACGCCTTTTTATCTTTTGCCGCATAAACTCTCCTCCAAACATCGGGCATAGCAAATGACATTAAAATTCCTACAACAAAAAATCCTGCTATTGTTGTGGTATCAGCCTTAAAAAAATTCCATTCCGAAGCAGGAATCAAGGAACCATTAAATAAAGTAAAAGCTAATGCACCCAAGATAAAAACAATAGCAATGTATTGAACAATATCTGTTCTTATCACTGCCTTAAACCCACCCATCAAGAGATAAACCATAACAACAGAAACCATAATAATTGCACACAACCAAAAGGGCCAACCAGTAAAAAAGCCAAAAATCTTCGTTCCTGCCATCAAGTTTATAACAAGATAACCAAACATGAGAAAGATGGTGATAAGGGAAGCGAAAATTGCCGGCCTTTTGCCATAATTATACTTAAAATAATCTGCTAATGTATAAAATCTCTGCTTAGAGTTATCTTTTAACCTCAAGGCAAAAGGAAGAAAAATCAAGATACCAACAGTCATTCCTATAAAATACC
>CAYRSI010000059.1:0-1819 GCA_964426965.1 uncultured Candidatus Saccharibacteria bacterium | reverse complement strand
CTCAAGGCAAAAGGAAGAAAAATCAAGATACCAACAGTCATTCCTATAAAATACCAAAGAGCTGCAATTCCCCAGATATATGTTAAAGCAACAATAATCATTATAATAGAGCCTGTTTTGCTAGCATTAAGTGTTGCCATGGTACTTAAAGCACCAAGTTTTCTTTCGCCAATTAAATAGTCTTCGTCTTTTTGTTTCCGCGACGTAAAATAACCTACTAAAAGTAGGATTATAAAATATAAGAAAATCAATAAAAAATCTAAATTAGATAAACCAGCCATACTTATTTTTTATTTTTCTGCTTCTTCCTCCATCTCCTCTAATCTGGTGTAGTAATCTGAGATTTCTTTTAAGTGGGCAAGGGCGATTTTACCGGTCATTACCTCATCATCATCAGTAACATTGGTTTGAGGATCAACAGTGCCGTGCTCTAATTCAACCCTCAATCCAATTCTGAACTGCTCTAAATCATATTTGTCCCAATCAATACCTATGGCATCTCCTATTCTCCTGGCATCTTCGGTTGTAAACCCCGCACCTTTTCCGGTATATTTAGAGCTTACTTTCTTGTTTCCCCGCAGAAGGTGCGGGGTAAACTCTTTTTTGTTTTCCATATTTTTAAAGTTAATTAATTATTTAAACGGATTAAAATTGTCTACCCAATTACATTCTCCTTCTGGTTTTGGTGCAGAGGGGACGCCGTGTTTTACCCATTCGCCATCAACGCACATCCAATCATCTTCAGGCCCGCCAATCACAAATCTTATAAATGCCCACACTGCGATGATTATAATTATTATGATTATGATTTTTTTCATATGTTTTTTTTAATTTTTTATAAACTATCTTACTTGATATGTTTTGCTCCGTTTAAGGGAGCGTAGCTCCATTTATCGTCAGGCAATTCTTCTAAATAATTCATTTCAAATTCATTGCTATGCGTCTCATAATGATCATAAAATTCAGGGGTGATTTCATACACTTCATCTGTATCCGGATTATACAACCTGCTAGACCCTAAAATAGCATCATTATATTTTTCCGACATCCTTTGTTCTGTTTCAAGCTTATTCTCCCATGCATCCATTATAATATCAGAGCTTTCACTTAATATTCTTCCTGCCTTTAACGCACCGGCTGCTGCCTGATTTTGCGCCTGTATGCAAGCATCTACATATCCTTGGCTTATTGCATAAGATTCCAGGCTTTTTTCTAATGAAGGTATTATTAAATCAAGCAAGCCCTTTGGAGCCGTGATTCCAATAAACATCATCCCATACCCCAAACCTATCCCCATATCAGCAGTTACTATATAAAAAGAGCCCTCCCCTGATTTACCATTCTGTTGAAATTCAGCCCTTATTAATTTTGCGTCGGTTATATAAGCCGGTTTATCAGCAATTTCCTTTGCGCTTATTATTTTAATGTTAGTCATCACAGGAACCTGGGGAAACGCTTGCTGAAAGAAAGAGGTAAGCGCCAAAACGCTAAAGTTCGTCAAATAATTTTCAGCTGTTAAGGGATTTACTATTGGACTTTCAAACCAAGGAATGTTATAACCTCCCATCTGCATATAATTATAATCCCGTGTTTTTAGCTCTTGGTTTGTATAAACCGGGCCTGCTTCTGAAAAATAAAAAACCTGCTTTAATTCAGTAAAAGGATCTCTTGCTAAAATTGATTTTGTGGCACACTCTCCCCCAACATAGGTATCCCAATCAAGTGGCATATTTATAGACACTGCTCCATCGCTCCAGGGAATTAATTGTAGTAGGTTTGTCTTAGCAACGCCGCCTATTGATATGCCATAAATTTCCGG
>CAYRSI010000058.1:0-5302 GCA_964426965.1 uncultured Candidatus Saccharibacteria bacterium | reverse complement strand
TTGAAGAAAATAATGTATAAATTGGTTTTTGGCCGAGCAGTCAAAAAAGCCGAGAAAGTAATTGCGATTTCAAATTATACCAAGAGAGATATTTTGAAGTATTGCAAAATAAGCCCCGAGAAGATAGAAGTGATATACGAAGGAGCGCCAGTTCTGAAAACTTCAAACTTCGAACCCCGAATCCCGAACAGAAAATACTTGCTCTATGTTGGCAATGCTTATCCTCATAAAAATTTAGAGAGATTGATTGGAGCGTTTAAAAAAATTAAAAAAGATTTCCCAAATTTACAACTGGTTCTAGCCGGCGGCGACGATTATTTTTATCGAAGATTAAAAAAACATCTCAACCAAACGAAGCGATCAACCAAACGAAGCGATCAACCAAACGAAGCGATCAACCAAGGGATAATTTTTCCCGGCTTTGTCAAAGAAGAAGATTTAGATACTTTATATCAGAATGCCATTCTATATGTTTTTCCGTCTTTATGCGAGGGCTTTGGTTTGCCGTCCTTAGAAGCCATGGCGCGTGGCTTGCCAGTTGTTTCATCTAACTCTACTTGCCTGCCAGAAATTTTAGGAGATGCGGTAATTTATTTTGATCCCCTAGACATTAATGATATGGCTGAAAAAATCAAAAAGACCCTGTCGGATGACGGGGTAAGAAAAAAACTTATAGAAAAAGGCTTTGAACTGATTAAAAAATACTCCTGGGAAAAGATGGCAAGGGAGACACTAGCGTTATATAAAAAATAATTTATATTTTTATGAGAATTAAAAATTTTGATAAAAAAGAGAATCAGAGTATCGAGATTATATCCCGAGCCTTTATTTTGGTAGATAACAAGGTTTTACTTTGCAAGCAGGTAGGCAGAGATTATTGCTTTTTTCCTGGCGGACACGTGGAATTTGGGGAAGGGGCGAAAGAAGCTCTTGTGCGAGAAATTAAAGAAGAATTAGGCATCCCAATAAAAAACCTTTCTTTTATTGGGATTGTAGAACATACTTATGAAAAAAATAATCAAAAGCATCATGAAATTAGTTTAGTTTTTAGTGGTCGAATAGAAGAAGAAGATTTCAAGAGCAGGGAAGACCACATTGAATTTGTTCTAAAAGATTTAAAATCATTTGCAAAACAAAAAGTCCTACCCAGGACCCTAAAAGATGCTTTAGTGAAATGGCTAAAAAACAAAAAACTCTTTTATAGGGAGTGGGAGGAATAGAGAATATGAAAACTATAAACAAAATGGATAAATAACAAATGACGAAATCTAAAAAACAGCTTCTTTTATGTGCTGTTTTTTTAATACTAAAATTTTTAGACCGACATATACCTCACGATCGTGAACCTCCTGTCGGTATTGTAGGGGCCTTTACAGAGGCCTCTTTTGTATATCTTTTGTATATACGGATATATATTCTATAGTATGTACTATTCTTTTATTCAAAGTGAACTGTTTTGTGGAATTGCTTTATTTTTTCTAAAAGCACAGGGTGGTTTTTGAGTTCTGGGTCTTTGTCTAATAAATTATTGGCTTGTTTGCGGGTTTGTTCGACTAAAGCCAGGTTGCCCAAATTTGCCATAGCTAAATCCGGCAAACCGGATTGGCGGACCCCATAAAGTTCACCAGGTCCTCTAATTTTTAAATCTTTTTCTGCCAATTCAAATCCGTTTTCGCATTTTAAAAGAGCTTTTAAGCGAGCCCGAGTGGTTGCGGCAGGACTGTCAGTAAGAAGAAAACAATAAGACTGATATTCTCCCCTGCCAACTCTTCCTCGAAATTGATGAAGCTGGGCTAAGCCAAAACGGTCTGCGCCTTCAATCATCATCACTGTAGCATTTGGCACATCAATTCCCACTTCTACTACTGACGTTGAAACCAAGATATCAGTTTTTTTATCTTTAAAATCTTCCATTATTTTCTGTTTTTCCTTAGCAGGCATTTTCCCGTGGAGCATTGCGATCTTTAAATCAGGAAAAATTTCTTTGGTCAGTTTTTCATATTCTTGAGTTACTGATTTTACTTCTAATTTTTCAGACTCTTCAATCAAGGGGCAAATAACAAAGGCCTGTCTTCCCTGTTTAATTTGCTGGCGAATAAATTCATAAGTTTTTTTGCGATTTACTGGAATAACTATTTCAGTGATGATTTTTTGACGGCCTCTTGGCAATTCTTTAAGAAGTGAAATATCCAGATCTCCGTAAATAGTCAGGGCAAGAGTGCGGGGAATTGGAGTAGCAGTTAGGGTTAGAAAATGAGGGACGGCTGCTTTTTGTAAATGAGCGCGTTGTTCAACCCCGAACCTGTGCTGTTCATCAACTATCACTAAGGCTAAATCACGAAATTTAACCCCCTTCTGGATTAAGGCATGAGTGCCGATTACAATATCTGTATCTTTAGAAAAATTTTTTTTACTTCCGGTTAATAAGCCAATTTTTAATTTAAATCCCTTTAATAATTTACTAATTTCTTTAAAATGCTGTTGAGCCAGTATTTCAGTCGGCGCCATAAAAGCTGCTTGAGAGCCGGTTTTGGCTACTTCCAAGGCAGCAATAGCAGCAACCACGGTTTTTCCAGAGCCAACATCACCGTTTAAAAGTCGGTTCATTGGAATTGGCTTGGCAATATCCTGAAGAATATCCCATGTAGTAATTTTTTGACTGTTAGTGAGTTTAAAGGGCAGGCTTTTTACAAACGCTTGAATTAGTTTTTTATCAAAGAATATTGTTTTGGCTTTTTGTTTTTGGAATAATTGTTTTTGCCTGATAACAGAGAGTTGAATTAAAAAAAGCTCGTCAAAAGCTAAGCGATGGCGGGCTTTTTCTGTTGAAGTTTTAGTTTTAGGAAAATGGATTTCTTTAAGAGCAGTTTTAAGGGGAAGAAGATTTTGAGCTTTGGTAATTTCTGAAGGTAAAAAATCAAGTATTTGGCTTACGGCGGGCAATGACATTTTTAGAGCGTATCTTATTAATCGGGAAGTAATGCCAGCTGTTTCCGGATAAACAGGGATTAGTCCAGCAGTGTGAGTAAGAGATTTATTTGAATACATTATTTCATAACTTGGGTTGGAAATGTAGTGTCCCTTAGGGCCAAATTTTAATTTTCCAGACAGGCTGACCCGTTGGCCTTTTTTTAGAGTTTGAGCTATAAAGCGCTGATTAAACCATATTGCTTTTATGGATCCGGTTTTATCCTGGATAATTGCCTCAACTATGATCATTCGTCGTCGGAATGTTTGCGTAGACTTTATGCCTAAAATTTCTCCTTGAACAGTTGCAATTTTGTTTAGTTCCAGCTTGCTAATTGGGACAATATTAGAAAAGTCATCATGGCGGTGAGGAAAATAATAAATTAAATCTCGGACTGTATTGATTCCGAGTTTGTGAAATTTCTTGAAATATCTTTTGCCAATCCGGGGCAAATGAGCGATTGGGGTTTCTAGGGTTAATGCCATGCGCGCCCAGGAGGACTTGAACCTCCGACCTTCTCCTCCGCAAGGAGACGCTCTATCCACTGAGCTATGGGCGCAAAAGATAATCTGTACTCCCTGTCAAAATGTGTAGCTTTTGTCGGATATTCGCTGAGCTACGGGGACATGTATTAAAATCTGCTTTTTCTTGTCCACTCGTCTATTTTTGATTCTCGATGTTTTTTTTCTGGCAAAAATCTTAAAAGAATTTTACGGGCCTCGACTGGATTCTGGTTACCCAAAGGAATTTTTATGTAGGGCATAAACATTTTTTTGCTTCTAAGACTTATTTCTTTAATTTCCGGCGGGTCATAAAATATCCAAAAGGACCTTAAGTCTTCAAGCTTATACAGGCGCTTATCAACTTGAATTCCCTTTCCGCTAATACTGAATTTAATTTTTCTGGGTTCTTTTAGGGCGTAAATATAAACAACAAAAATAGCCAGAACGGCCAGTACAACTAAGAGGAAATTTTTGAGCAGGATGGCAACTATTATAATAACTAAGGCAATAAGGGCAGGCAAGATAAACCATTGTTTATCTTTTTTGTATTTAGTAAATTCTAGAGCTGTCCATTCGATTTTGGCTGGAGTATTATTCTTGGGTCGAGGCTTCTTTGTTTTGACCTTAATCCGCCTTGTTTTTTCAATGGGTTTAATTTCGCCTTTTTTTGGTATTGGCTTTTTGGGTCGAAGGTCAACTACTTGAGGCATAATTGTTATTTTTTAGCTTCTTTTATTCTTTCAGCCAACTTTTTCCATCGGCTTAATGGCTCGGTTATTAAAAGATAAATAATTTCATTTCTGGATTTGCCCATTTTTTCTAATTCTTCCATAGCATTGATAGCTTTGTTTATTTCTTGTTTATATTCTTTTACAAAAACTTGTTCAGAAATTTTTTCAATAGCCCTTTTGTTTTTATTGAAGATTTCAGGCGTTAGTTTTTCTTTTAATGTTTTTTTTAAATCCCTTTTATGTTTATTATAGTAATCATAACACTCCTTCTTTTCTTTTAAGTACTCCTTTATTTTTTTAAAGGAAAAACCTTCTTTGTAAAAAGCCAGGATTTCATTTTTAGCAGAGTTTTCATAATATTCTCTTCTATATTTTAAATAGTTAACCAGGGTTTTTGGAGATTTAAGATTTTTAAATTCTTCAATAATCTCTTTTTTGACAACTGGCATCTCAATTACTAATCCGCTCATGAGATTTCGCAACTGCTGTTCTTTATACAGGCCCTTAATAGCATGTTGTTCTTCATGTTTAAAAGTTCCACGCGCCTTAGGAGAAACAAACGGTTTTCCTCCTGCGCTTTCAGCAGTAATTGTATTTTCAAGGGAAGGAATTAAACAATATGGGGCCGAGCATCCTCTGATCTTCTTGGCTTTTTTAATATCTGATTTTGCTATTTTTTGTTCTTTTTCGTCGTCTAAGCATTTTTCTTGGTAAATCCAGGTAAAATCCTTTAAATTATGGCAGCGAAAATAAAGAGTCATTGGTCCTTCCATGACCTCTATTACTCCCTTGGGTTCTTTTCCAAAGCAGGCCTTAAAAAGTTTTTTGTCATTAGGATATTTTTTTCGAGCTTCACGAACTGCTTGATGTTTTTCTGTATATTTGTCCAGGGTTTGTTTGAATAAGTCCAGCTGATTTTCTGAAAGCCGATATTCAGGGGCCTTAGCCCAAACAGTTTTCATTAGTTCTTGTTGATCAAGCTCGGGATTATCTCTGATTTGTTTTTCTAAGCCCAGTTGAATTTCAGCTATGCCTTGTTTTTGTTTAATTAATTCTTCTTTATATCCCTTTAATCGTTCGGCCCTTGTTTCTTTATTGCC
>CAYRSI010000057.1:0-5321 GCA_964426965.1 uncultured Candidatus Saccharibacteria bacterium | reverse complement strand
GTTGGGAAGAATAACCGTTATGGATATCCTTCTAATGCGGTTATCAAAAGATTTAAAACAAAAAAAATTCCTTTATATCGGACAGATATTGATGGAACTATCATTATACAGACTGATGGAGATAATATATTTATTAAAAAAGAGAGGCAATAGAAATTATTTTTAATAAAAATTTTTTCCTTCCTTGGTTGTGGGTTGGTCTTTGCTCTATAGCAATTTTTCTAACCGTTCCCGTGGCCAGAAGGATTCAAAGGTTTGTTTATGAGAATTGGGGAAGAGAAGTATTTGGTTATTTTGTTTTAGTAGTTTTATCTATAGGGGCTATAGGTTTACTTTATCATCTAATTTTTAAGCTGAAGATAAAGGTCCCCTCAAATTATATATGGCTTTCTATTGTGGCTGGGCTTTATATTTACTTTACTTTGAAATTGTGGAAAATTCCTGAAGAAGCCGTTCATTTTCTGGAGTATGGACTACTAGGTTTTTTCCTTTTTAAGGCATTAAGTCACAACGTTAAAGATAGAAGCATTTATTTTACAGCAACTCTTTTCGCTCTCCTAATTGGCACATTTGATGAAATATTACAATGGATAACTCCTCAGAGATACTGGGATTTTCGTGATGCAGGCCTTAATGCTTTATCTGGAGGTTTATTTCAGCTAGCTATATGGAAAGTAGTTCGACCCAAAATCATATCAGAAAAGTTTAATACTAAATCTCTAAAAATATTTACCTCTATTTTTATCTCTTGCCTTATTATCCTAGGATTATGTGTATCAAATACTCCTAACCGTGTATACAGTTATACCAAACAAATCCCCTGGTTATCTTTCCTTCAAAAAGAGGAAGCAATGAGCGAGTTTGGATATAAGTGCAAGGACTCAGAGATAGGAGTTTTTTATTCACGGTTGAGTCCAAAAAAATTGCAGAAAACAGATAAGCAAAAAGGAGATAAATATGCACAAATATTGAATGAATCTGTTGATAAGGATTATGAGCAATTCTTAAAAGAATACAGTCCTATTACTGATCCTTTTATGCATGAGCTTCGTGTTCATCTTTTTCGACGAGACACACATTTTAATAAGGGGAAATCTGCTTTAAACTTAAATGAAAAGAAAGAATTCAATTTTATTGCTTATAAGGAAAATTCTATATTAGAAAAGTATTTTAGCCACAGCATTAGAAAATCGGTGTACCGTTGGAATGAGGATATTATTCAAGAAGCAACGGCCTTAATCAATAAAAACGAACCATATGAGAGCCCTGTTAGCGCTAATCTTTTTACTTCTTTTTCAGAGAAAACTATGTGGATATCTATTCTTGCTTTAATATTTTTTGTTTTGATTATTAATTTTATTTTTCCCTTTATAAAAAAATCAGCCAAGAGCAATTAACTCTTTTGATTTGCGTAATCTGTTTAAATTATGATTAAAGAAGCAGTAAATCTGATAAAAAGTTCCTGGATAGATTGGATTCAATTCATACTAATCGGACTTTTAGCTCCTTTCTTTCTCTTTCCCTCTATGAAATATATCTGGATATTATTTATTGTCCCATTGATTTGGATTTGGCGGCGGGTTGCTAAGAACAATTTATTTGAGAGAACAATTTTAGATTGGGCTATCTTTATCTTAGCCGTTCAGGTTTTTGCAACTTGCTTGATAGTACCTGACCTTGCCTTTAGTCTCCCTAAAATTGCGGGTGTTTTATTTGGAATTGCTTTTTTTTATTCGGTAACTGCTTTGTTGAATACACATAAACTAATAAAAGCTGGAATTATTTTATTTCTTGGAGGCGGGGTTGCACTTTCCTTCATAAGCATCCTTGGCATGATTAGATCAAACGTCAAATATCTTGATTTACTATATAAAATATCAAGACCTATTCCAAAAATTAATTTCAATCTTCCAGGCGCCGAAAAGGGATTTCACCCTAATGCCGTAGGAGGTACATTAATTCTCCTTATTCCGCTATATATCATCTTAATATTTTTATATCTCCGACGAAAAAAGCAGAATTGCCTAATATATAAAAATAGTCTATTTTTAATTTTTTTATTTCTAGGTCTCTTAGTCACAAGCGCCGTATTACTCTTAACTCAATCAAGAGGGAGTTTGATTGCCTTATTTTTGAGTAGTTTTATTTTATTGGTAGCAGGAGGGCGAAGAAAAAAGTTGGGATTACTACTAATAATCTTTTTTTTAGCAGTATTTTTAATATTGCTGGGCGTTGGTAGAGTTTCGCTTAGTGCTAAAGAAGCAAAGGAAAAAATATTTAGCCGAATGGAACTCTGGAATTTGGCTGTGGAGACCATAGCCAAGCATCCTAGTTTTGGTGTTGGGATGAATCGTATTCGAAAAATTCCTCAATTTGGTTACGAACAAGCTCATGTGCACAATCATCTCCTTCATACTGCAGCTGAGCTTGGAATTCCTGGTCTGCTTGCTTACTTGGCTATTCTAATTGGTGCTGGTTTTATGTGTTTCGATATTTGGCGTAAATCATATGTTGGATGGATGAAAATGACGGCATTGGGCTTGGGATGTGGACAATTGGCTCATTTTATATTCGGGATGGCGGATTCTATTCCTCTGGGAGCAAAGGTGGGAATTTTTTTCTGGTTTTCACTGGCGCTTATTGCAGCTATGTACAATTATATGCTTAAGAGAAATATAGATTTAGATCGAGATAAAGATTGAAAACAAAATTAATGGTTTTTCGCTAATATTAATAGGATATTTATTTTTATTATTTGCAGCTATTATTAGTTATCGATTGTTAATTTGTCAATTTGGGTTTTAATATGAAGAAATTTTTTCCTCGTGTGTCGGTGGTGATGCCTTGCTACAATGAACAGAAATTTATAAAAAAATCTATCGAGAGCCTAGTAGATGATTATTTTATAAAATATTGTGAAATCATCGTTGTCGATGGTATGAGCAGCGATAGGACAAAGGACTTAGTCCAATCTCTTATAAAACAGGGGCTACGGCTAAAACTTCTGGAAAATAAAAAAAGGCTTCAAGCTTATGGACTAAATCAAGGAATATCCGAGGCAAAAGGTGAGATTATTGTCAGAGCAGATGCTCATTGCCTTTATCCCCCTGGGTATGTAAAAAAATGTGTTGATCTATTGGAAACAATCGGGGCTTCGAATGTGGGCGGAATAATGCTTCCTCAAGGAACGAGAATGGTTCAAAAAGCTATAGCTCTGGCTATGCAACATCCTGTTGGTGTAGGCAATTCTAGATTTCATTTGGGCAATTTCAGCGGTTACGTTGATACCGTTTATCTTGGAACATTTTGGAAAAAACTGTTTAGCGAGATTGGCCTCTATGATACAAATAAGACAAATGAAGATGCTGAATTAAACCTAAGGATTTCCAAGGCAGGAAAGAAGGTCTATCTAGATAGTTCGATAAAGGTCATTTATTTTCCCAGGGAATCTTTAAAAAAATTGGCAGTGCAATATTTTAAATATGGAAGAGCTAGGTATTATACAATTTTAAAACATAGAAAGATAACTTCATTAAGACAATTAGGACCGGTAGCGTTGGCAGTTGTGTTGCTTCTTTCTATAACATTAAGTTTTCTTTGGCCTCTACTTTTACTCTTTCCTCTTTCATACATACTTGTACTCCTCTTAGCTGCTTTGTTTAGCTGGTCGAAGATAAAAGTTTCTTTAATAGAACGACTTTTAATAGCATTAGCATGGGCTATAATGCATACTTCCTGGGGAATAGGATTTCTTTCCTGCCTTATTTTCCACAAGAAAATCATCTAGAGCTTGGAAGAATTCGTAATGAATGAAATTCCTAAGATTCCGTGGGGAAAAGTCTTTTCTAATTTTGTATGGATTCTGGGAGCGGCCCTCATTTTGACGGCCTTTAGTTACCACGAATTTTTAGCACATATACAGAAAGCCAAAAGAATTGAAGTTTTTAAAAGAGATTCTTTCAAGAAACCATTTCTCTTAGGCACGATTCTCATCGCTGCAGGCATAAGTGCTTCAGCTCACCAACTATGGCTGATGGCAATCTTTGGGATTGTAGCACTTTTGCTCATAATTTGGTCTATCAAAGTTATCAAATTTCAGGCGGTAGAGAAGCAGAAAGATAGAGATTGAAAACATTGAAACAGAAAAAAAACTCGAAGTATAAATGGCTAAAAATCGTTTTGGGCGTTGCCGTAACAGCATTGGCTTTGTGGCTGAGCTTTAAAAAGCTTGACTGGGAAGTATTAAAGGAAACATTCCTCCATGTTAATTTCTTCTGGGTGATTCTGGCTCTGGCAAATACTATCCTCGTTGTCTATGCTCTTGGGTGGCGCTGGCAGATTCTACTTAAACCTAAAGGAAAAATTCGTTTAAGTAACTTATTCCGGCTAAATATTATCTCCCAATACGTTAATATTATAATCCCAGGTCGTTTTGGTGAAGTTTCAAGAGCTTA
The DNA here is from genome assembly GCA_964426965.1 of uncultured Candidatus Saccharibacteria bacterium. Lineage (GTDB taxonomy): Bacteria > Patescibacteriota > Minisyncoccia > RBG-13-40-8-A > JAUWHN01 > CAYRSI01. The sequence continues at coordinate 867 of CAYRSI010000057.1, read as the reverse complement.
TCTGGCATCCAAGCAACATCGGGTTTCCGGCGCTTATGTTATAGGAACAATCGCCATAGAAAAAATTCTTGATTTTTTTGTTTTTGTCATTTTGTGGATTTCCGTCCCAGCTTTATTTGCCATGCAAAAGGAAGTTAAAGGATATAAAATCGCCCTTTTTTTTTGCATCCTTGCTGCATTCTTTCTTGTTCTTTTTATCTGGCAGCCAAAAACGGTTCTTAAGGGGGCAAGCTTCTTCTCGCGTCTTTTGCCGGGAAAGTTTAGAAAGGTTTTTCTAGATTTTTTTGAAAAAGGAATAGAAGCCTTTGGATTGCTCAGAAGCACAAAAATATTACTTTTTGTCGTTGTTTTAACTTTTGGCTTTATTGCAGGCCAGGTTTTAACTAATTATTTTCTTTTTAAGGCCTTTCATTTAAATCTATCTTTCTGGGTAGGTCTGTTTTTATTACTGGCTATTCAGGTAGGGATTATACTTCCTTCTGCCCCTGGAAAAATAGGCATTTTTGAGTACGCTGTTATTTTAGCTCTTTCTCTATTTGCCATATCTAAGAGCCAGGCGTTGAGTTATGGGATTATGCTTCATTTAGTGGCTTACTTACCAAAAATCCTGTTGGGACTCATATTTATATCAAGCACAGATATTTCTTTAAGGAAAAATCGCAAAACCCAGATAGAGGAATTAGGTTGAGCTTGAAATATATTGAATAGTTATTTGTATTGTATCGATAATGGTCATTCATAATTTTTTGTCTTTATTAAAATGAAAAAAATGCTTATGGCTATTGGCTTATAAGACAGAGATTGAAATTGCCATATTTAGCTTACAATGACATAATAAAAGGTCAATTTTTAGGGGAAATTAACTAA
>CAYRSI010000056.1:0-5322 GCA_964426965.1 uncultured Candidatus Saccharibacteria bacterium | reverse complement strand
TGGAAAAAGACAAAGATAAAATTAAACTAAATAAAAAACGAATAGAGTTAATGGACCGTAAATTAATTTTGTAAAAATTATGGCAGATTACCCAGGAGAAATTCACAGCCCCAGAACAATGACGAATAGATCAGGAGAAGTTTATGACGCCGCAAAAACAAGAAAGATATTTGCGGAGGATTTTAACAAAGACAGAGCTGAGATAGTGGCAGTAGAAACAGAGCTCGGAACCAATCCAAAAGGAATCTATGCTTCGGTTAAAGCAAATTTAGTGGCGATCTGGGAAGCAATTGCTGGATTTGCTGCTTCTTTTTTAGACTTAAGCGATACTCCTGAGAGCTATGATGGACAAGCTGGAAAGGTGGCTTTAGTAAACGCGGAGGAGGACGGATTAGAATTCGGCGAAGCGGGAGCGGGGGAGTTAAAAACTGTTAGGCATTACATCGCAATGCGGGCCGATACCAGCTATATCAGTAGTACTAGTACTACCTACGCGTCGCAAGGGGCATTTGTTAGATTTAATAAAGCTATGTATCCTAATCTTCTAAGCATAAAATTCGCAGCTAAAATCTACACTGCTGCCGCAGGAGGCGTTGCCTATGCTAAATTAAAAAACCAATCCACTGGCGTGGAAGTTGTACAAAGCGAAGTATCACACAATGGAACAAATAGCTGGGATGTTTCTTGTTTCAAAATATCAGCAGATGTTAAAGACAATATTGCTGATAATGAGAATACCTATGTTTTCAGAATGAAAACGAATGACGCCGCTAAAGCGGCCCGGCTGATGACCGCCTATATAATCGTAGAATATCAGGTCTATGCTTAAAATTTAAAGAATCATGCTAAAATATCAACATTATGACTCTGGGGATGATAATGACAGGGACGGCTGGGGCGTCAATTGGATGGCCCAAACTTTCACTACTCAAACAATTCATCTCATTGCTAAAGTAAAATTAAAACTTTTTCGAGTTGGTGATCCGGGAACGGTTATCGTGAGTATTAAGGCGACAACTGATGACGAGCCGAGCGGAGCTGACTTGTGTTCTGGAGAAATAGAGGGAAACGTGATAACCGAAGACGGGGGAGGGGATTGGTATGAAATCTCTTTAGGTGATGGCTTTACGTTTAATAAAGAAACTAAATACGCGATAGTAGTAAAAGCTCCTGACGGAGATACTAATAATAAAATATCATGGCGAGCGGACATCACTGATCCTACTTATGCGAGAGGTTACTATTGTGTTAGTTCAAATAGCGGCGAGAGTTGGGATAAATTTGAAACAATAGATTGTATGTTTGAAGAATGGGGAGTCGGAGAGCCCGCGCCGACTACGGTAACTTGGGGTCAATTATCTAAATCTCAAATCAGCGCGGAAAAAATAGAAGCTGCTATCAGTCGACTAATTGCCGCACACAATGACGATTCAGACGCGCATATTGGAGAGGGACGTTCTTTAAACAGCCATAAAACACAGGAAATATTAGACCACTTAGTTAATTCGATAGTAGAAGATAAGCTATCCGATCAATGTGTAGCAAATGAAAAGTTTAAATTCAATCAGTTTAAGCTTGAATCATATTTCGAAAGTATTGACGGCTGGACAACTGCCAAACTCGACTCTGGCTCTGTAACATTAGCTTTAGCTTCAGTGCTATTAGCAACGGGAGCGACTTCTCTATCATGGGCCAGATTAAGCGGCGAAGCATTTGAGGAGGGAAATGCCGCTGACTATCTTAAAAATCCTCGGTTTATAGTTATAGCAAAAGCATTGGCCAACACCAGTCAAGAAATTTTTCTGAATTGTGGTAGCTGGGATTTAGACGGCTTCGGTTTTAAAATAGTCAATGGCACTCTTTACGCATTACATTTAAAAGACACGGACGAATACACGACAGATATTTCGGTAGGCGTTAACATACTCGAATGGCATAGATACAAAGCGATTTACACGTCGGGAGAGAAAATTGAATTCTACGTTGACGATATTCTTAGAGCAACTCATGATTCAAATCTACCGGAGGACGGGGCTGACGCGGCTGATGAGATAAATTATTTCTCTTATAGAATTAAAAATACCGCAGCAGCAAATAAAAGATTAGTAATAAAGTATTGTGTATTACAACAAGACACTTAAAATTTTATGGAGCAACCAAAAATTGAATTAGCAATAGGGAGGGAGTTCCCGAAAAAAGTGATCCCTTTAATAGAGGACGCTAAAACGTCCATAGCTATCATAGTATATGATTGGCTCTGGTACCCTAATGAAATCGGGGCCCAGATTCAACTTTTTAATAACGCGATAATCAGAGCAAATAATAGAGGAGTTGAAGTAAGAGTATGCGTTCAAAAACGTAAAATTGCTGAAATTTTAAAACAAGCAGGCATACGGGTAAAGAGAATAGAGTCCAGTAAAAGTCTGCACGTAAAACTGATGATAATCGATAATGAGATTACAATTGTCGGAAGCCATAATTATACTAAAAACGCTTTTGATATCAATTATGAGGCATCAACGATTCTTAGAGATACAGAAACAGCCAGAAAATTTAAAGAATATTTTAATCCAATGTTTTACTAAACTTAGTCTTTTATTTCATTAATCTATTACTAAAATGGGAAAATTAAATTTTGATGAAAAGTTTTTAGATTTTAGGCCCCAGGGGAAAATTGGAAGAGGTTGGGAATGCGGAGATGCAATTTGCGGCGAAGCTGAATGCGGAAATGAAGAACACGAAGTTCCAGAGGGAGAGGGATTAGCAGGAAGACGCTGGGGAGTCTACCAAAAAATGGAGGCAAATGGTGATGTGATTTTTGTTAAAAAACATTTCTATATTCCTAAAGACCCCAAGACAGCCGGACAACTAACTCAAAGGAATAAATTTAGAGATGGAATGATAGCATGGGGAAACTTGACAACAGAACAAAAAGAAGTGTATAATAAAAGAGGGAGTAAGTTAGGACTCCCAGGTCAAAATGTTTTTCTAAAAGAGTACCTCAATTCTCACTAAAACGTCGTTGGGGTACTAGGTTAAAAATAATTAATTATTGTACAGCTTGTTAAAATGGCAAAGGTTATTGGACCTTTACATTCAGATGGGGCTTCGGGTAAATTTGCTGACGCTATGGTCTTTTTCAGATGGAAAGGACGTAATGTGTGTAGGCAATACATAATTCCTGAAAATCCTCAATCTGATGATCAAGCCGAATTCCGAACAATAGTAGGTGGAACTGGTAGAGCAGTAGGAAAGATTAAGAAAGGCAGTGATTTTCATGCTATATTGATTGCCCTAAAGTTAGTTCCTACGGATCAAACTAAGCAATCATATTTGGTTAAATTCATTATTGACAATTACCTCGCTACTCCCACTGCTTATGCGACGCAATTAGCCTCACTGAAAGCACATGCCGCCTCTCTTGATATAGGAACGTCTGCTAATGACTTATTGATTACCGAGTTTGATCTCGGTTACGGAACGATTGACGCTTATGACAAACGATTAGGACTTTACTTAATCGCTAAAGCGGCAGTTGCTCTTAACTTCACAGGTGCTTCTTATACGAAAGCTATTGCAGACTGGACTGCAGCCGGATTTGAATCAATGGCAGAAGACTTCACAACGATTTCATAGAATCAAAGTTTCTTGTATTTGATTAGAAAAATCCCCCGCATAGCGGGGGATTTTTTGATTTCGCTTTAATCTTCTTCTTCAGTTTCTGGTTCTGGTTCAGGTTCCGGTTCCAGCTTTACAGGTTCCTCCTCTTTAGGAGAATCCTTAGCCGCTTCTTCAGCTTTTTCAGCTTTCAATTTCGCTCTGTTTTGTCTGCGCCAAAGCAATTTTTCTTCTTTAGTCATTCGCTTGGCCTTAGGCTCTTCAATGTCGGTTTTTTTCTTATTTGTTTTTTTAGCTTTTGCCATAAATTTAAAAAATTTTAACTAGCTAGTTAATACTTTTTTGTATGTCGACTTTAAAAGAATCTATTTAATTAACTCCTGAATATTCATTTCTGGAGATAATCCAGTTCTTTTACATACAAAATTTACGTAGTTATCTAACGACTTACCCTTAGCGGCAGACCAGACTTTTATCAATTCTCTAAGCGTAGCGGTTTTAGCGTTTATATGTCTAGACCTGTTCTGACATTTGTAAATTAAGTCCCACCGCATAGCAAACATGCCAGTAGCGTCATTATAAAATACAGCAAATCCACCGCGAGTCCCCATAGCAAATATAGAGGAACGCAGATTACCGGGGTTATGATTGCGATAAGAGATAGTTGGGCCCCCGTCTTTAGCGGACGGATGGGCAATTGGTGCCCAGCCCTCATACTCCATCATCGCGTTTGATAGATTGACTATTTGTTGAGTTAACACGATTTTTTGCGCTAACAAAGTAGTAAGTAACGACGGCGATGACGGCGCCACTAACGACGGTGTTAACACCTTTAGACAATAAATAGAAACCAAAAACGATAACAACCAGAGCGATAACATCACTGGGAAGCACTTTTTTAAAAAATTCGTTCATAAGTTATCCACAGCTTGTTAACATGATGGGGGTTGACTTGTTAATTGTAGCATACTAAAGTAAATAATAGAAGCGTATAGTTATAACTAATACTCACTTAGCTGGTGATCTCTGGTTCCCGTTTGAGTGCGGTTTGAGGGATTATCGGCTCTGGATTAAAAAACCTTTTAAAATTAAAAGTAAAATTTTGGCACCTCATTTTTGCTTCTAAAAAGAAAAGAAGCAAAAGAAAAAGAGGTTCGCTAACGCCAAAATTTTACAAAGTAAAATTTCGTTGTTTTTAATAAAAAACGAGACGTCGCCATTCTTTTAATAAAAAATAACTACGACGTCGAAATTTCTTTTAAAGGTTTTAAAATCTTATGAAAAACAGAGGAACGGGTGTTCCTGTACAACACAAACGACCTCTGTTTTTCTTATCTACAGTTGCTATTGACAAACGTTCTGAAAGTGATAAAATTAAAGTAGACCAAAACAGTGAACAATTAAAGGTTGGGAATTTGAAAGCTGATATTTGTTCAAATAATCTTCGGATTATTCCCAACCGATATCAGCTTTTAGATTAGAAAAATATGGATTACGAAAAAGCAGAAAATAGAGTTAAGGAAATAATTTTTTTAAGCGCGCTTTTTGCTGAGGAAAAAATGCACGCACCAAAGAAAAAGCTCAACGAAACAATAAATAGGTTAGTTAATCCTAAGAAAAAGAAAAAAAAATGACAATAAGTCAAGATCAAAAATTTGACGACCGACAGCTACGCAAAAAATTTGCGCTAAAAGAAGCTGGGTT
>CAYRSI010000055.1:0-5330 GCA_964426965.1 uncultured Candidatus Saccharibacteria bacterium | reverse complement strand
CTTCTTTGTCTCTTGAAATATTTTGTTGAAGAACTTCTTGCTCGCGAATAGTTAATTCTTTATTCCTCATCAAGGAATTAATAAAAAACCGATAACCCTTGTCAGTGGGAATTCTACCTGCAGAGGTGTAGGGTTGGTATAAATAACCCTCCTTTTCCAGTTTTTTCATTTCGGCCCTGATAGTTGCCGAACTAACACTTAATCTAAATTTTTTATTCAAAATTCCCGAACTCACCGGTTGAGCCGTATCTACGTATTCTTTAATAATCGCCTCTAAAATTCTCTGCTGGCGAACATTCACCCCGTTAGAAGTCTATCATTATATAGAATACTTCTAATTTCAGATGGACTTTTTATTTTATTATGACCCCATTATTATTAACTAAACTTCTAACGGGGTTCATATTCTTGTTTCTATTTTATTATAATTAGCAGTCTATGTCAAGGACTGCTAACCCCTCGACAGGCTCAGGACAAGCCAAAACTATTTCAAAAATATTCTTAATTATGCTATAATTAAAATATGAATATTATCAAAGCCAAAAAAATCAGCTGGATTGATATGAAAAATCCAAGCAAAAAAGACCTTGATTATCTGAAAAAAAACTTTGACTTTCACCCAATTACCTTAAAGGAGCTCCTCTCCCCTACTTTACGTCCAAAAGTTGAACATTACGACCATTATCTCTATATGGTTATCCATTTTCCAGTTTACAACTCCAAAAAACAAACCGCCGAATCAGTAGAAACGGATTTCCTTATTACCAAAAATACTCTCATTACTGTTCATTACGAAGAATTGCCCCCTATGAAAAAATTCTGGGGCAAATGCTACATAGATAAAGAAATTCGGAAATACAATTTCGGTGAAACAACTGCCTTTCTTCTTTACAATATATTACAAGCCCTATATGATTTTTCGTTAAGACAGTTAGACCATATTAGCAAAAAAATAAACTTAATTGAAGATAGAATGTTTGAAGAAAAAGGAAGCGAAACAATAGTAGAAAAAATTTCATTTGCTCGACGAGATATACTTGATTTTCGAAAAACAATCAAGCCCCAAAAAACTATCATTGATTCATTGAAAATTCGAGGTATAGAATTTTTTGGTAAAAAAATGAAGCCCTATTTTATGGATATTATTGGAGATTATATGAGAGTCTGGAATCTATTAGAGAGTCACAAAGAAACTATCCAGGCCCTTAGAGAAACAAATGATTCTTTGGTCTCCAATCGAACAAATAGAATTATGAGAATCCTTACTGTTTTCGCCGTAATTGTCTTCCCCTTAAGTCTTTTAGCAGCTCTTTTTGGAATGAATACCAAGTATCTACCTTTCGTTGGCCACGAATATGATTTTTGGATAATTTTCAGCTTTATGTTATTAATGACACTGGCAATGCTTGTATTCTTTAAACGAAAAAAATGGATTTAAAAATATGTTAAAAATCTACAATACCTTAACGAGGAGAAAAGAAATATTCAAACCAATAAAAGATAAGAAAGTTGGCCTGTATAGTTGCGGACCAACTGTTTATTCATATCTACATATTGGGAATTTTAAAACCTATATCTTTTCAGATATTTTAAAAAGAACTTTGGCTTATAATAATTATAATGTTAAACAAGTAATGAACGTCACAGACGTTGGTCATTTAACTAGTGACGCAGATGAAGGTGAAGACAAAGTTGAACAAGCAGCGAAAAAAGAAAAAAAATCTCCTGCTGATATAGCAAATTTCTATTGGAAAATTTTTAGAGATGACTTTAAAAAACTAAACATAAAAGAACCAGATATTTGGTGTAAGGCAACCAAGCACATTCAAGAAATGATTAATTTAATAAAAAGAATGGAAAAAAATGGTTATACATATATAGGTAAAAACAAGAATGTTTATTTTGATACATCAAAATTCAAAAATTATGGAAAACTTGCAGGACTAAAAATCAGCGAACTAAAAGCTGGCGCAAGAATAGAAATAGATGAAAATAAAAAAACCCCACAAGATTTTGTCCTGTGGTTTTCTACTGAAGGTTCAAAGTATAAAGGACACCTTTTAAAATGGCCCTCTCCATGGGGAGAAGGATGGCCTGGTTGGCATATCGAGTGCTCTGCTATGTCAATAAAATATTTAGGGGAAAATTTTGATATTCATACTGGCGGAGAAGATCATATCTCAGTACATCATACTAATGAAATTGCACAATCTGAATCAGCAACAGGAAAAAAATTTGTAAATTACTGGCTCCATGCCCGATGGCTTTTATTTAAAGGGGGGAAAATGGCAAAAAGCAAAGGTTCTATATACACTGTTTCTGATCTAGAAAAAAAGGGCTTTAATCCCCTCGCCTATCGATATCTTATTCTGACTGCTCACTATAGAACTCAATTAAGTTTCACGCTTGATAATCTAAAAAGGGCACGAAATGCCTATGACAGACTGAAAAATATTATATCTGGACTAGTTGATGACGGCAAAATTAACAAAAAATACCTAGACCAATTTGAAAAAGCAATAAATAATGATTTAGATATGCCCGTGGCCTTAAGTATTTTATGGAATTTAATTAGAGATAAAAGGGCAGTTGGGAAAATAAAAACAATCAAAGAAATGGATAAAGTTTTTGGATTAGATTTGTTTAAAAAAGAAGAAATTTCTTTGCCGCAAGAAATTAAAAAACTCATTGAGGAAAGAGAAGAATGCCGTAGAGAAAAAAACTGGAAAAAGTCTGACGAACTCCGAGAAAAAATCAAAGAACTTGACTACTGGATTGAAGATACGAGTAAAGGACCGAATATAAAAAAGTTATGATTTGACGAGATTTTTAAATTAGATTATACTAATAAGAAATAACTATGGCTACTAAAAAAACAACAAAGCAAGCTAAAAGACCGGCCAGGAGACAGCCGAAGAAAAAAACAATAAAGATTGACAAACAAGCAGCTCGATTTGACCGTCTCCCGCCTCAAAATATTGAAGCCGAACAATCAGTGCTTGGTTCTTTAATGCTTGATAAAGATGCTATTATTAAAATCTCTGACATCCTTAAATCAGAAGACTTTTACCGAGGCGTTCATCAATCGATTTTCGAAGTAATGTTAGAACTCTTTGAAAAAAATGAGCCGATTGATCTTTTAAGCGTTTCTAATAGATTAGAAGAAAAAGAAAAATTAGAGGAAGCTGGCGGAACCAGTTATTTAACCGACCTTATTAATACTGTTCCCAGTGCTGCTAATATTGTCCATTATGCTAAAATTGTTCAAAAGAAAAAATTGCACCGAGACTTAATTGATGCTGCTCATAATATTACCCAATTAGGTTATCAAGAAATAGAAGACGTAGAAAATGTTATAGATGAAGCAGAAAAAAGAATTTTCGCGGTTTCCCAAAGATCACTAAGACAATATTTTACGCCCGTTAAATCCGTTCTTGAAGAAACCTTTGAAAGAATTGATGCCCTTCACAAGGGCAAAGGTATTACTCTTCGAGGAGTTCCCACTGGCTTTAAGGATTTAGATAAAACTTTATCTGGTCTTCAAAAATCTGATTTTATTATTTTAGCTTCCAGGCCTGGATTGGGCAAAACTACTCTTAGTTTAGATATTGCTCGACATGTAGCAGTTAATGAAAAAATCCCAGTAGGACTATTCAGCTTAGAAATGTCCAGTTCTCAAATAGGAGAACGGATTCTTTCTGCCGAAGCCCAGATAGGCCTCTGGAAATTACGAACCGGCCAACTTTCCAGCAATGGAGAAGATAATGATTTCTCTCGAATTCAAAATGCTATTGGCGCTCTTTCTGAGAGTCAAATATTTATTGATGACGCGCCAGCAAGCACAGTAATGGAAGTCCGAACAAAAGCCCGCCGCCTCCAAGCCGAACATGGATTAGGGCTTGTCATAATTGACTATCTTCAGTTAATGGACGAACCCCGCATAAGAACAGAAAATTTGGTCCAAAAAATTACAGAAATATCCCGAGGCCTAAAAGCCTTGGCAAAAGAATTAAATATTCCAGTCTTAGCTCTTTCTCAGCTTTCTCGAGCAGTTGAACAGCGCGGAACTGGGATTCCTCGACTCTCTGATTTAAGAGAAAGCGGAAGCCTTGAACAAGATGCAGATGTAGTGTTATTCATATGTGGTAAAAAAGACGAGTATGAAAAGAAAAACGAAAAAAGTTATGAAAAGAGTTATGAAAACGATGATGAAAAAAACAAAAATATTGTTTTAGTTAAAATTGCCAAACATAGAAATGGTCCTACGGGAGAAATAAATCTCCATTTTAATAAAAACTATGTCAGATTTGAAACCCTGGACAATCGATACAATGAAAAGGAATTTAGTAATTTTTAATTTCTATGCTTCCGCGTCCTATCCAAAATCTAATAAACCAATTCTCAAAGCTTCCTCTGGTCGGACCGCGTCAAGCGGCTCGTTTTGTTTTTCATTTAATCAAACAGCCAAAAACAGAATTGGAAGAATTTGCTAAAGCTCTTCTTAGTATTTCTAAAAATCTCAAAAAATGCCAACTCTGCTTCAGGATTACGGAATCCTCCGATATGTGTTCTATTTGCAAAGATTCAAAAAGGGATAAAACCACTATTTGCATAATTGAAAAAGACACGGATATTGAGGCAATAGAAAAAACAAACAGATATAAAGGCTTATATCATATTCTTGGAGGAGATAAAATTAAAAACCTCGGCGAAAAAAATCTTCAAGAACTACATCTAAAAGAACTAATAGCGCGAATTAAAAGTAATAAAGAAATAAACGAAATAATAATTGCTACCAGTGCCACTACTACTGGCGACACCCTGGTTCTTTACATCTCTCGCCTGCTTAAACCTTTAAATATTAAAATAACCCGCTTGGGTCGCGGATTATCTACTGGCAGTGAGCTCGAATATATGGACGAAGAAACTCTAAGTCAGGCCTTTCTAGGAAGAAAATAATTATTTTTTCTTAACTTTTTTCTTTGCTGGTTTTTTTACCGGCTTTTTTGTTACAGTTTTTTCTTTACCGTCTAAAACAATCTCCTTTATCTCAATTTCAGTATATGGCTGACGATGGCCGGCTTTTTTCTTATATCTTTTCTTAGGCTTATATTTAAAAATGATGACTTTCTCTCCTTTCCCCTGCTCTAAAATCTTAGCATGTACCTTGGCGCCCTTTATTAAAGGAGCGCCGATTTCAACTTTTCTTTCTTTAGAAACTAACAAAACATCAGTAAAGGTTATTTCTTTTTTACCCACCGAAGCCTTCGCGGAGGCGGGACCATTCAATTTCTCAATTCTAATCCTATCCCCCTTCTTAACGAGATATT
>CAYRSI010000054.1:0-5407 GCA_964426965.1 uncultured Candidatus Saccharibacteria bacterium | reverse complement strand
ATTCAAAGCCTTCAGGAATTAGATGAAAATCCTTTGGAGGCAAGTTTAAACATTAAAGCCCAGGAGGCATCTCAGTACGACGCTATTGCCAATTTTTTAGAGGGAATTTCTTACAGTAATATTATTGATAAGGTAGATTATAAGAAGAACAAAGAAGTGATTGATAAACTTTCTTCTATTGTGGCTAATGTTCGGATGGTGGGAGTAATTTTGAGCGGTATTTTAATTTTGATCGTAGTTTTAGTCACTTTTAATGCTATTCGCTTGGCTATTTATAGTGCCCGCGAAGAAATTAAGGTCATGAGGTTGGTTGGAGCTGGTAACTGGTTTATTCGGGGGCCGTTTATTATTGAAGGGGTTTTGTATGGAGCTATTTCTTCTTTAGTTACTTTGGGAATTTTGTATCCAGTTTTCTGGTTTATTTCGCCCAAGCTTTCAGGATTTTTGCCTATTGGGGATTTCTTTGTCTATTTTCAGGCTAATTTTTGGGCATTTTTAGCTTTGCTTTTGGGTCTGGGTATTGTTTTGGGAGTACTTAGCAGTCTTTTCGCAGTGAGAAAATACTTAAAAGTGTAGGGTTTCGGTTTTGAGTATCTATCTTCTCACTTTCCTCGCTCGCCCAGCGCGCTCGCTCAGGGATACGCCCTCGCTCTCTCGCTTCGCTCAAACCATGCCCGCTCGGGCTCCTAACCCGTTCAAAGACAATACTCAAAACCTTATTTATTAGAAATTGCTGAGGGCAATTTTTTATTATTCGGGGATCGTCTAATGGCCCGTCTCGACTCGCGGAGCTCGTCGACGCGAGGCGGATAGGACACATGAGGCAATGAGTTTAAAAAGATTATTAAAAGTTAATCATTGCGGGATCGTCTAATGGTAGGACATATGGTTCTGGACCATAGAATCGGGGTTCGAATCCCTGTCCCGCAGCCACCTTGTGCTAGTGACCGAGAAGGTTAATAGAGCCAAATTCCTTGGTTTGAGCCCTAAATAGGTTTTCGTAAAAATTGCCTTTTTGGCAATTTTTTGATAAAATAGAGGCATATGAGCTTTGTTAATACGCTTCCATATATAAGTAATCCAATAGAGGAATTTGGGAATTTTAAATTTGTTGATTGGGAATCAGAAATTTACCCAAAATTTAAGGGGGGAGTAAAAAAAGAAGAAATTTCTTTCTTTGTTGATTTAATCAAACAAAAAGGACTACGAAAGGTATTGGATTTTGGTATAGGCGGAGGCCTAGAATTGAGCCATATCTCAAAGTTTCTTCAAAAAGAGAATTATCCGTTAGAAAACATAGAGGGTAACGAGATTAATGAAACATTTATTAAAATAGCTTCAGAATTATTTAGGAAAGAAAAACAGAATATAATAATACATAAAGCAAATTGGCTTGATTTGCCCAAAGCAGATCCGCCATATACACATAATTTTGACTTTGGTTTTCTTACAGGCAATTCTCTTACATATATTGGTGGTGGAACTCGGGAATATACGAAAAGAGCTCAACAAAGCGTTGTTAGCAAATTTGCTGGTTTAATAGAGAGGGACGGATATATTTTTATTGATTCTCGCAACTATGATTATATTAAATCATTAATGAATTTGCCTAAAGAAGAGATTTTTAAAAATTTTACTTTTGATTATTCAATTTATTATCATGGTTTTCAAAAAAAGATATTAGTATTCCCTGCCTATATCAGTGATACTGTAGTTGTACTTCATTATTATGACAAAGAACGAAAGATTTGGAGTAAATTAGATTTGTATCCAATTTATCAGGAAGATATGATTGAAATTCTTAGCAAATATTTTGAAATAGAAGAAACTTATTATGACTTTGGCAAAGGAAGCAAAGATAAGAGTCTCTTTATTCAATACTTGGCGAAAAGAAAATAATTATACTAAACAGGGCCTAATATAATCCAATCTCTGACACAACAAAAAATCGGTCGCGATGGTTATCGGACCGATTTTTTAGTTATTTTCTATCCTTTACTTTCTTTCCAGTCTAAGTTTTCTATTCTCCAACACCAATTTACTTTTCAAACACGACAGTAATTCCCGCTTCTCAAGAATCGTTCCTTCATCAAGAATCTACTTTAAGACCGACAAATACCTCACGATCGTGAGGTATTTGTCGGTTTCGGTCGATAACTTTTTCTCGCAATAGTTTTTTCTCGTAAAAGAATTACAGCATTTATGCTGTAATTCTTTTATAGATATGTTAAGATAAAAGTATAATTTATGGTGAGTTTATTGAACCATGGGCAGAAATATAAATCCAAACATTCGTAAAATAACCAAATTATCCGGCGGGAAAAGTTATGGAATTACTTTACCGATCTCAGTGATACGGGATTTGAAGTGGAAAGAGAGACAAAAAGTTGTTGTTGAATACGATAAGCGTCGCAAGCGGATTGTGATTAAGGATTGGGAGAAATAAAAATCGGAGGTTGAACCTCCGATTTTATTGAAGCTAAAAAGACTTAGCATAAAAGGGGCTAGGTGCTTAAGCTTGACATATTTTCATATCTTTGCTATAATACATACGTCAGGGTTGAGAAGCATGAAACAACGAGGTATAATAAAATAGAATTATGGTTACCCAAGAACAAGAAAAAAATCTTAAAGAATTTTTTGAGGCCATAGATAGAGTTACTAACCGAGGACTCTATGATTTAGGTTTGATTGTTAAGACGAAAAAGCAAAAAACATCGGATCTAATAAAGCTTATTCCCAGAGACAAGAAGGCAGAAATTTTTAAATTTAATAGCAAACTAATGGCGGATGATTTGCTCAAATTTATTATTAAAGTCTTCAAAGAAAAGAAGTGGGGATTAATAAAATTGGAAGATATATTTTTACCCGGCAAGGCATATAATCAACTTCGACTTTTAAGCACCAGTAATCGGTTACAGGTTCTTGGTTTAACAGGAGAAAAAGAAGAAATAAATCTAAAACAACCAAAAGAATCCCGGATAATAATAGTTGGCAATGACGAGGTTTTATCTCAAATAAAAATCCCAACTTTTTTACGTCTTTTTGGCCCGACAATTAATTTAAAGTAAAGCAAGTCTAACTTGCTAAATAATAATTAATTTAAGATTTGAGATTTGAAATACTAGAATACTAGTATTATATCTAGACCTATATAAAATTATGCCAATTGAAAAAGGACCAACAGGAGAAAAAACTCATGAGGAATTACTACTAGAATTTAAAAAGGATTTTGAGGATTGGTTGAAGATGAACCCCGAGATTGCTCAAGAATTAAAGCAGGAATTGTTAGAAATGGCTGGAATAGAAGAGAATGAGCTTGTTGATAAAGAAATGGGATTTGATCTTGGGGTCATCAAGATTCCCGTCGAACAACTTTCTATCTTCGGTACTTCTTGTGGAGACGTGGGCAATAAAGCTTTTTCTCAAGAAGTAATAGATTTCTTAAAGTCTAAAAAAGCCGAATTTATTATTGGGTTAAGCGACAATAAAGAACCAAAAATTTCGTCGGCAGCTATGCAGATAAACGAAAAAGATGGAGAAAAATTAGAAAAATTGATAGATAAAAATAAAGGCTCTTTGAGAGCAGAGGCTTCTAGGGTTGAAGGTTGGTCAGTATTTGAAAGCGAATAATAAATAAATAAATAATAATTAATTTAAATAAATTCATGCCAAAAGAAATACCAACAAAAGAAGAATTATTTAAAACTTCTGAAGAGGAGCAAAAAGAAAAAGGTCCGATTTTTAAGGTTACTCGCAAAGAAAAAGACGATAAAGGAAAAGAAGTAGAAAAAGAATATATTTCTGTTGCTGGTGTTGAATTAGCAGTAAACAAAGAAGGAGAGGGAGCCCAATTTAAAGAAGAGGAATTCAAGGACTTCTCCTTAGATAAGAAGTCCCTCGAACTTCTGAAGTCAATGGCTATTGCTATTAAGTTAGACCAACCCACCCTTGTTGAAGGACCCACTGATATTGGAAAAACCAGGGCTTTAGAATATTTAGCTCACAAAACTAATAATCATTTACTTTACTTAAGTTTTTCTGGCCAAACCGACGTATCTGAACTTATTGGTAAATATGTGCCAGCTACTGAAGATGTTCGAATTAGATTTGAAAATATTTTGAGCAACAGAAAGAATTTAAAACCAGAAACTCAAGAAATGCTTAAAAAATTAGATAAAGATCCTGATAGATATACTTTAACTGTAGATGAATGCCAGCAAATTGCTAAAAACGAAGGGTTAGCTGATCCCAGAGAATTAGAAAAACTCCAGTGGACTTGGTCAGATGGAGAACTAATTCGACAAATGAAATATGATAAAGGCCGAGGCTGTTGGTCATATTTTGATGAATTAGGAGCAGCTGAACCTCAAGTTTTAGTTAAAACCAACAGAATGTTTGCTCAAGGTATAAGAAGAATATCAGTATCAGAAAATAGCCAGAATCCTACCGTGGAAGCAACTTATCCCGAGTGGCATTCTAAGAGCGGTAAACCAAATAGATTTAGGTTAGTAGCCACTACTAATCCTCCGGCTTATGCTGGAAGAATTCCTTTTGAAAAAGACTTCATTAGAAGGTGGAATTATAAAAGAAGCGCGCCTTTAGATGAAGAAACGTTTTTGTCTCGTCTTGATTGGGTCGGCCATCAAAGAGAAGCTGAATTACCAGAAATTAAATACCAGGAAAAACCAGAAGGTTATATTGATTTAAATAAAAACCCGGAAATTGACCATTTATTAAATAGAGTTATTGCTGAATTTGGTATTCAGGCTCAAGAGAAATTAGATTCTTGGGAATGGGGACAGGGTGAGCAAGAATTTCGTTTTGATGAAATGTCAGAAGCTTTTAGAGTTCAGCAATACATGAGAGAACTTCAAGGAAAAGACTTGGTTGAAACCCTAAGGGATGCCGTTCGTTATTATTACATGGGCAAAGTTGAAGCCAATTCAAGGTTCTATTTTAAAGATGTTGGCAAAGAAGAATTTGAAAAACAAGAAGAAAGAGTTAAAGATCTAGAAACTTTGCTAGAAGAAATTATTTCCGGACCTACTGGACCCCAAATAGAGCAGTCCGATGGTAGTAAAATAAGTATTCAGGATGCTATTAATAAAGAAGCAAGAAGGTTGAATCCAGAGAAAGCCAAGAAAGACTTTGAAGACGAGATTAAAAAACGAAGACAAGGCCTTGGCAAAAGCAATTTTTTCAAGGATGACCTTTGAGGATAGGGCTGGGATATAGACCAGCCCTTCTTTGATTTAAACTATGCCAAAAGAAATTCCTAAACAAGAAGAAAAACCTGAAGTTAAGCCTGAATCTGTTAAAGGTCCGGTTTTTGCTACTCCTGAAGAACTTAAGGAAAAACAACAGCTTCTTCAGGATCTCAAAGAAGTAGAGCAAGATAAAACCT
>CAYRSI010000053.1:0-5489 GCA_964426965.1 uncultured Candidatus Saccharibacteria bacterium | reverse complement strand
TGTAAAAATTAGATGAATTCAACATGTTCTTTTTCTGAAACACAATATTCAAGAAATTTAACCTTGGTGGAGTGTATGCAGTAGTTCATACAATCTTTATTAATATTAAATTTGCATTTTCGAGTATTCCAAATTTCTTTAAAACGTTCTTTATTCAAATCACCATAACTATATTTTTTTGTAATAGAAAGAACTGGTGAGGAGCAAGGAAGCAGTAGGCCCGAACAATCAAGTCTTAATTGCATATCTGCATAATAACATCGTCTATTTTCAACCAAGCTTCGTTCCAAAAATTTCTCATTCTGTAAAGTTATATTCATATCCTTATAATTTTCTTTAAGGTCTAACATATACATTTTAATTTTACTCTTCTGTTCTTTGGCGAGAAAATGATCTGGTGAAACCCGGATATCATATATTCCGTTTTCTTGTAATGTATCAAGAACATTTTTCATTTCTGCTAAATTTTCTTTTATGCCACCCCTGCCATCATGGGTCACTATATAAGATGTTGTAACTACCGCCTCACTATCCTTTTGCATATCTCTAATATGCTTCAGAAGATGTGTCTTTTTTTGAACAAATATTGGATTTAAACTAACCCGTATCCAAGCAGCTGTATTTAAAAGATCTAAAAACTTATTTAATAATAAACCATTAGTAATAACACCATAACTTAAACCATTTTCAACCGTAGCTTTAATAAACTTATCAAAATCCTTATGCATTGTGGGCTCGCCACCAGTATATTCAACCGACTTACCACCCATCTTACTAAAATCCTTCAAAAAATTTAAAAGTAAATTGGTATCCACTGCCAAGCCCTTTCCCACATCCTTTTTCACCTTCTTAAGGTGGCAGAAAGAACAACCACCATTACAGAAACCCGTAATACGTAAAATAGCACTAATCGGTGGCGGGATTTCACCCCTTTTAAGTTGGTCAATGCGATCTGGAAAAGCAATCATTTTATAGGGAGAATATTTGTTGCCAATATAAATCCTTTTTATGGTACCAGCAAATTCTTCTACCTTTTGAGAAAGGTAAGAAACAATAGAAAATGGTGACCAATATTTTTCCCAATATAACCTACTTTTTTCTCCCCATTCTGTATAATTATCGACTATCTTTTGAAGATCATGCTCCCAATTTGGTGCATTAAAGTTAACCTCTGGAATATATTCCTTCCAACTATAACCAAAATCATATGAAGTCTTTCTTAGGACCACACATTGCCCCAAACAGGATTGATCAAACATGCGCGAAGTATACTCGCCTATGCCAGGAGGATTTAAACAAACCCTCCAATTAAAGCTTTCTTTAAGATACTTTTTGTACGGAATTTTCTCTTGTAAATACGAGCTAAATTTACTCGCTTTTAACTTTTCGTACAAAACTTTTCTGGTTTCTATTGTATAAAAACCTGTATCCGTTCCAGAACCAACTTTAAAAATCTCATAATCTTTCCAGCTAACCAAATCGTTTGCAATATTAGGTTTTGGGTAAAAATATTCTTTCAAGGTAGCAGCAAAACCTATATCATGTTTTTTAATTACCTGTTGAGCTTTTTCTATTAACTTCTCACGGTTTGGAAATAAGTATTTATAAAAATCTTCATTAAAACTCCATTTAAAAAACGGTATGACTTTACCATAATTTTCATTAGCTATTTTCTCTATATTTTTCGACCAAATTGGCGAATAGGCCGACTTAAAAAGAATAAAGGGCTTACCCTGACACTCATCTATAATCCTCAAAATTCTTCCGCAGTATTCATTGATTCCAAGATCTTCATTAACACCATCAGAGGTATCAATATAAAAATTGAACTTGTCACCATAAAAACAACCGGTCTTTTTTAAACTTTCCCGTTCCCCTCCGCAATATTCTATTAATTCAGAATCCGATAATTCATTATGAATATACCGGAATCTTTTTCTGTCGTAATATGCTTTGAATTTTGCCATATTATTATTCAATGAAAGGTTTCATTCTCTCCCCCGGATAAATCAGAGGGTGTTTTTAATCTTATTATAAAACTTGTTATAAATCCTAAATAAAAATTCTATTGAAATAATCTTGTAATAAAAGAATAAAGAAGCTCTTCTAACGGTACGCCCCTTAGGAGCGGCTCTTAGGTATTCATTGGCTACTTGTTTAATTGATTTTAATTTAATGCTATTTTGATATTTAAAATAATTTTTAATCATCAATTCTATTTTCTCTATCACTTCCTCTTTTTTATCAAACAGCTTGCCCCCACTTTTTATAATTTCCGCGTTCCCGCCGCTATTTAAAGCGATCACAGGTAAGCCGCATGCCAAGGCCTCTAAAACAGAATTAGAACAAGCGTCGTCTTTTACTCCGGAGATAAAAATATCATGCTTTTTTAATTCTTTTGCTAATTTCTTGCTAGGCAATGGTTTGATATGCTTTATGTTTTTAAATTTTATCGGGGAATTGCCGATAAAAGTCATTTCGTATTTAGCAAAATCCAAATTTTCATCCAAATATTTATAGATATCAAATCCTTTATTCCAATTTGCTGACCAACTGCTCGCGATTAATCTAATTTTCTTATCTTTGTCAAATTTTGCTTTACTATTTTTATTAAAAATCTTCTCTTCGCAGGCATTATTTATAATACAATAGATTTTATCTTTATTAAAGCCGAGTTTAACGTTTTCATCAAATGACCATTGCGACTGAAAAATAACAGCATCTGCTATTTTGTTGCTAACCTTTATTACTAATTTATCAATTATTTTCCAAGCCCTTCCTCTATGTAAATGAAAAATTGGTCCCAATCTATGAATAAAACGCTTGTCCGGATATTTTATTTTTAATTTTACTGTTTCGCTTAAGTTCTGATAACTATTGAATAAAATACAATTAGCCAGTTCGAGGTTTTCTCCATGAATCTCCCGCTTTTCAAATTCCCCTTTCAACGCCTTTAAAAATTGATTTCCCCCACCCCAGGGCCCTTTTTGGAAATTGTATAAAATATGGATTTTAAAATCAGGATTTTTCATTTTAAATTCTTATAAATCTCATCATAATATCTTCGGGCGATTTTCTCCCATAAATAATCTTTTACTGTTGCAAGGCCATTTTTAACCAACTTTTTCGCTAATTCTTTATCTTCAATAATCTGGCTCGCCCTCTGCATTAATCCCTCAATGTCTTCAGATTCTGCTATCAAAGCATCTATATTATCTCTGGCTATATCGGGAACCATTCCTATTCTTGTACTTATAACCGGCACACCGCTTGCCCAAGATTCTAAAATTGCTTTTGGCCCTCCCTCTACTCTAGAAGCAATTATATACAAGTCAAGCGCATTATACATTTTAGAAAACTCCTTGTAATTCTTTAAATAAAGATGCTTATATGGGATGTCTTGTTTTTCTAATTCTTTTTTAACGTAATCCCGCGCCGGTCCAGTAAGAAGAACGAAGGGATTATACTTTTTAAGCTTGGCAATTGTTTTAACAAAAATATCAGGACCTTTTATTAGTTTTGGCTCCAATCCTTCACCCCAACCAACCCCGTCTTTTTGAAACGAACCGATTACTGTTTTATCTAAGGGAATGTCTATTTGTTTTTTTATTTTTTGCTTTTCTTCAAAAGAAGCGGGTTTAAACAAAGAGATGTCAACGCCCAAAGGAATAACTACTATTTTTTCCTTTTTTAAGCCATATTGAATTAATTTATTCTTAGTTGAATTACAAGATGTATGAACAATATCAACTTTATCGTTCAATTTTGGAATAAATTTTATCCTTTCATCATCGGGCGGAATATGGAACCATGTCAAAACAATCTTATTAGATAGAGGAGTTTTTTTTATCTCTCTTTTGCTTATCAGGGTGCCAACCGAACCAAAATGGATAATCTGATTTTTTATCCCAAAAGGAGTAATGGTTATTCTTGACTTAATTAGATTCAACTTATTAAGATTTTCTGTAATATATTTCCCATCCCATTTAATTGACCAATTTGCAAATTCAACAACATAAGACAAATCGTATTTCTTACTTAATAGAAAATTAAAAACCAGGTCTTTTAAAATTTTTATTTTACCACTGCCCA
Organism: uncultured Candidatus Saccharibacteria bacterium; assembly: GCA_964426965.1. Taxonomy (GTDB): domain Bacteria; phylum Patescibacteriota; class Minisyncoccia; order RBG-13-40-8-A; family JAUWHN01; genus CAYRSI01. The sequence goes on along the minus strand of CAYRSI010000053.1, from coordinate 1,397 downwards.
TATTTCACCAAACTGGATAGAAAATTTATCAATTTTAAGGTTTGCTTTTTGTAATTCTTCTTTAAAAGATTCTAGGGTGTATTCTATGCAATGGGTTTTATCTAATCGCCATTCTGCCCCCAATTCTTTTTTATAAAGTGTCAACCAATCGCGATTAATCATCGGCACCCTAATTAAAAACTTAGCTTTTGGGTACTGGGAAGCTAAGTTTTTTAAAAATTCTATCCTGTCTTCAATGTGCTCCAAAATATTAGATAAAATAATCACAGTAAACGCAGAGCTACGCAAACCCTTATTTCTATCTATCTGTAATAGCATATCACCACAAATATGCTCTATATTATCTCTCAAAAATCTCTTTTTTGCAAGAGCTATGTTTTTTTCCTTTATATCAATACCCACAACTTTTTTAGCTTTTTTCGCTAAGTCGTAAGTCAAAGCCCCGTTGCCGCAACCCACATCCAAAATCACATCGCCTTTAGTAATATTATCAATAAAAAATTGATGATAATTCATTAAACAATGTTTGGGATGAATATTATCTTTAACACAAAAAAATCCAATCCAATGATAGGAGAAATTATGAAGTTTAATCAAAAATCCAACGAGAATCTTCCTTAAAAAAGATTTACGTAATAAAACTAAAAATTTCAAAAATAGCTTTTTCATTTTTTTTTGAACACAAATTCATTATTTCCTGTATTACAAAAAGAAATCATATTAAAAATGGTTCTGAGAGGAGAAGAAAGCTTAGTTGGGGCATTAATTAATTTAAATCCTAAATCTTCCATAAGCTTTTTTATTTCCTCAAAGGTGGCGTATTCATAAGGATACCCACCAAGCCAATCCTGTACATCATAAAAAATGCTCATCCCCCTTTCCCGAGAAAGTAAAGAATCGCTAGGCCGCCCTCGAATTTTTTTCTTCATTGTTTTTAGAAATCGTACAAAAATAATGCAAAAAAACAAGAAATAAACCATTGCTTTTTTAACAAATAATGAAGCTCTATTATAAATTTTTTTTATTTTTAGCCAAAATTCTGACGATGGAGATTTATTATAAATGGCTAAAATTAGATAACCATCAGATTTAACAAGTTTAGTAATTTTTCTAATAGATTGATACATGTTTCCAGTATGATGTAATACGCCCCAACTATAAATAATGTCCCCCTGGTTTTTTAATTTCTTAATTAACGAAGGGTCTAAAATATTCCCTTCAAAAATCTGCCATTGAGAATCCTGTGGCACTAATGAAGAAAATCTTTTTTTTATTATCTGAGTAGCCTTGACACTATATTTATCAATATCAAAACTAATTACTTTCTTGCAACCCAATCTCACAGCATTCAAAGAAAAAATTCCACTTCCACAACCAACATCAATAAATACTTTATC
>CAYRSI010000052.1:0-5499 GCA_964426965.1 uncultured Candidatus Saccharibacteria bacterium | reverse complement strand
GAAACGCAGATAGTTACGCAGAATAACGCGGATGAAACTAGTGAAACCGACAGCGAAGAACCCGCCCCGTCATCCGACGGGGGTGAACAACCAGAACAATCGGAGATTGAATCTCCGACAGAAGACAATGACGTAATTACGGACGTAATTACGGATGAGGCAGAAGATTCCTCTGATGAGGAATTGGTTGACATGGATGATCAGTCGCCAGAGGCGACTTTGGAGGAAATGGATGAAGTGGAAACGCCTACTGAGGAATCTACTGAGGAACCAATTGAAGAGGAACCAGTTGTAGAAGAACCTGTGATTGAGGAGCCAATTATTGAGGAAGAAGCTCCTGAAGAATCGCTTGTGGAACCGGTTACAGAAACTATTGCCTCTGGATCAGAATAAAAAATTAATTTAATTAAAAATTGTCTTTTATTTAGAGACTTAATTAAGGGTGCGACCCCTGAATGAACTTAAAAGTATGATTAAAAAACAAAACCAAAACAACAAAGGCGAAATAATTATTTATAAAGCCAAAGATAATAAAATATCTTTAAGTGTTAGGTTAGAAAAGGAAACTGTTTGGCTTACGCAAAAACAAATCGCAAAGCTTTTTGGAATTCAAAGACCAGCTATTACCAAACATTTAAATAATATTTTCAAAAGCGAAGAACTGGACAAAAAATCAGTATGTTCCATTTTGGAACACACTGCTACTGATGGAAAAAAATACAGGACATCGAATGTCCTATATAAAAACTCTTTGAATTTATAAAAAAACAACCAACCATGGTTGCCTATTCTAGAAATCAAAATAAACTATAAATAATTCTCTATACTTTCCGTCTCAATTTTTCGTAATCTTTTATTGAAAGGTCGACATCTCTAAGGATTTCTTTAAGAATACCAATACTTAAATATTCGTTTCCATGAATTGGTATTGTTGCTGTTTTCTTGGTTGTTGGATTAAAATAAAAATGATGGCTTCCTTTTGAACGAACTTCTTGGAAGCCAAGTCGCAATAAAATTTTGACCATCTTTTTTGCTGGAAGAGGATTGAGCCAGGCCATAAAGCCATAAAAAAGATTATTTACTAAATTCTAGTTGTTGTACGCCAACAAATTCGTTTTGTTTCACCTTCTCTTTAAAAATCTTTTTTTCAACTTCAAGACAAAGACTCGCTACTTCATGAAGTCTTTTATAGAGCCCTGATAGAGTTTTAGCTTGAGTATAACAGCTCCTTAACGAAGGAACTCTACCAATATAATAGCCTTTTTCATCCCTTTCAATAATTACTGGAAAATGATAGATTGTTTTACGATTACCCTTTTTCATACATTTTTATAATAATCTATTTAATAGCTAAAGTCAAGTTTATTTTCCGAAGCGCCTCTCGACATTTTTCCAGAGCTTTTCCTGAAGCCCAAACTCTTTGAATTTATAAAACCTTTAAGCTTTTAACTCAAGACGATCGATTCTTCTATCAAGTTTGTCAAAACATTCATTAACCTCTTTCTTAAAACCATCAAATTCTTCCAAGGTAAGAAGCTTAGAAGAAAAATCTTTCAGATCTTCTTTTGAAGCAAGTTTTTTCAAATCTTTCTTTTTTGCTGTTTCTTGGAACTTCTCATCTAAATATTCAATTAATTCACTGTGATCTTTGTTCATATTTTAACCATTCCGGCTAAACTATCCAAAGTAACTTTATTTTTTGCCCGCCTGCCGGCGAGGCAGGAGGTGAAGGGCAAGCAGAGCCGGAGTCAGAACCCAGCAGCGAAACTCCAACAGAATAAAAAAAATCGGAGATCGTAACTCCGACTTCAATCTAAAATTTATGCGCAAGTTTAGTCTAACGCACTGCTAAAAGCTCTTCAACCCTTTTAACTTTTTTCTCTAAAATTTCTATTCGACGCTGATATTTAATACTTAGTAGAAGCTCGATATTATCAAGCCGTTTATTCATTTTTTTATGCCCTTGTCTATTCTCTTCAAAATTCTTATCAACACTATCAAAACCCTTTTTAACCATTCCGGCTAAACTATCCAGAGTAACTTTATTTTTTGGATTAGAGTTTTTCATGTCTACACTTTCATTATATATCTCTAAAAATAATTGTCAACCCTGCACCTTTAGCTAAAGGTGCAGGGTTGACACTGGCAACATTTAAAAAACTGTGGTAGAATAATAATATAATTAAACAACCTCGCGAATTACGAATTTTAATCGAATTACGAATATTCGTAATTCGGGCCTGATTCGTAATTCGTAGGAATTATATGAACAACGAAAATGTAGTTTCTTCTCCGACCCCGAGTCATCCGACGGGGCAGGATTTTATCCCGGTGACAAAAAACGCTTCAACCCCCTCCAAGTCATACGACGGGGCAAGTCTTAATAAAATTATAAAGTGGTGTCTTTATGTCTTTATATTTTTGCTGCCTTTATGGTTTTTACCTTTTACAGGAAATGTCCTGAACTTTAATAAGCAAATTTTGATGATTGTTGTATTGACCATTGCTTTAATTGCCTGGTTAGGAAAGCTGTTAACCCAAGAAAAAGTTAAATGGTATAAAGGATCGATTGTTCTCCTCTTTTTGGCTTTTGTAGTAGTATATGGTTTGGCAACAATCTTTTCAACGCAACCCTATAGTAGTTTAATGGGCTTTGATGCTCATTTAACCCGGGCCTTAGTTAATATTGTCTATTTCTTCGTGTTCTTTCTTTTGATGCTAAATTGCTTAGTAGACCCTTCACATTTAGCTAAAGGTGGTGGTGTAAAAGATAGAGTAATGAAAAATGTTGAGATTCTTAAATTCTTGACTATATTTTTAATCTCTTCGGTAATCGTGGGAATCATTGGCCTGCTTCAGATTTTAGGAAAATTTATCTTTCCTTGGGATTTTGCTGAGGCAAACGCATTTAACACCATTGGCACAGTAACCAGTTTAGGAATTTTCTTAGCCGTTGTTCTGCCCTTGGCTTTAAGTTTATTATTCAGCGTTAAACTCCATAGTAGCTCTGCTGCGGAGGATAAAGAGGATAAACAAAGGAAGAAAGAAAAAGTAACAACGGTTGGATTTAGAATATTTTTAATAGCGTTTGTTTGTATTGCCTTAGTTACAATTTTATTACTTAATCTCCGGACTGTCTGGATAGTAACTGCTGTTGGCATGATAATGGTTGCAGGATTTTGGCTGGCCAAACGCCACTCTCTTCAGGCTCAGAATTTAGCCTGGTTAGCAATACCAGTAGCAATTCTGGCGCTTTGTCTGATTTTTCTTTTCTTTGGGCCGGGTCTTTTTGATTTGCCCTTGCCTATGGAATTAGGATTAAGCCAGAAAGGGGGATTCGAAGTTGTCAAGGAAGTTATTCAACGTAATCCAATTTTAGGTACAGGTCCTGAAACCTTTATTTATAATTATTCCCTGTATAAGCCGGAAGCTATTAATCAAACAATTTTCTGGAATGTTAGGTTTAGCAATGCTCCATCTGAAATACTCTCCTTGCTTTCAGAAATAGGAATATTAGGAATATTAGCATTTATAGTATTAATCGCAGTATTTTTAGTAAAAGTAATCAAAGGAATTCTTGCAGAAGGAACTGCCTTAGGCGGATTAAGTGGAATAAGAATGGGATTATTTGCTGGCTGGTTGGGTTTAATGGTAAGTTGGTTTCTTTATCCACAAAACATGGTCTTAATGTTTGCTTTCTGGCTGTTTCTAATCCTCTTGATTGTTATGAGCAGTGAAGAAAAAGATGTAAAGACCATTAATCTTAAAAGTTCGGGTAAAATCGCCTTGATATCCAGTTTTGGCTTTATAATCTTTATGATAATTATTGTAGGGCTTTTATATCTGGGAGGCAGCAGGTTTGCAGCAGAAGCTAACTACAAAACAGGTCTTGACTTAATAAATAAAGGAGAATTAGATTCAGGTATTAATAAAATAGTCCGGGCTACTGTTATTAATCCTTATGAGGATAAATTTTACAAAGACTTGGCCCAGCTTTTTATTGTTCAGATAAATCGGGATCTAAATAGACAAGATTTAGATCCGCAGGTCCAAGCAAATGCAGTCCAAATAGGTATAAGCAATGCCACTAATTCGGCGGTTAGGGCAACCATCCTTAACCCACGAGACGTTACTAATTGGATTATTCGAGGATTAATCTATGGCAATTTAATGGAATTGGTTACTGGGTCTGGTGAATGGGCAATCAAATCATACGAACAAGCCCTAATTCTTGAGCCTACCAATCCGTTTATCTATACGGAAATAGCTCGAATTTATGTAAGGATGGGTGATGATTATTTGGATAAGGCGCTGGATGCTTATAACAATGCAATAAAGATTAAACCAGACTATTCAACTGTTCACTTTGAAATAGCTTTGGTTTATGACATGCAAGGCAGAATAAATGAAGCAATTGTTAAAATGGAAAGCAATAGAAGCTTTTCTCCGAGAGATATTGGTATTGCCTTTCAATTGGCAGTTCTTTACTACAAGAATTCTCAATTTGATAAAGCCAAGGCAGAATTTATAAGAACAGTAGGCTTAGATGAAAATCATTCTAACGCTCGTTATTTCCTTGGATTATTGTTTGACGGGGAAGGAAATAAGACAGCGGCCATTGAACAATTTGAAAAAATTGACGAGTTAAATCCTGGAAATGAACATGTTGGACAGATTTTAGCCAACTTAAGAGCGGGGGAGCCGGCCCTGGGTTCGCCAGAATTAGGTCCGCCAGAACAACCAGAAGAAGTGCCAATAGAATAGATAAAACACGAAACTTAAATATACGAAACACAAAAACGCCAAACTATTTTTCCCGCCTAGACTCGAATGTCTAGTCGAGGCTGGAGCTTGGCGCTTTTGTTTGGAGTTAAAGTTCTATCCAATATAATTTTTCCTCGCTTAATATATACAATTTCTCGCTTTTTTCATTGTAAGAAACTTGCGGGCCTGTGAACCCCGCACCAGAGGTATCTTGGCGCAGGGTAAAAATATCCTTTGTATTTTTTTTATCTCGACCATCAAGCTCTGTAATTTTAATCGTATCCTCTATAGCAAAAATAATATGCTCATTAGTTTTTAAATACCAAATAGCTTGATTTATTTCTTTAAGCGCCTTCATAACTACTTCGGTTTCGTATTTTTCCCGGAATGGTTGTTCCGAGCTCTTTTTAAACCAAATAACCCCGATTTCATTTTCAGTCCTCCAAAGTAATTTTTCCCCATTCTTAGAAAAATTAGTTTCCTTCACGCCCTCGGCAATTTTTTCAAGAATCTGAGTTTGGGAGTTAAATAAATAAAGGTCATTGTTAATAACAAGCGCTTTATCATTAACTATTGTAAAGGTCTGCTCGGGCTCAAGAAAAGGGACATCAAAAATTTTCTTAAAAGACAAACCCTCAAGATTTCTTTTATAAAAATTAGGGTATTTTACATATAAAATTTCATTATTGTGAATAGTATAAGCTGAAATATCAGATATAATACTCGCAGGCAGGC
>CAYRSI010000051.1:0-5783 GCA_964426965.1 uncultured Candidatus Saccharibacteria bacterium | reverse complement strand
ATGCTGGTTTCCGTCCCTTAGTGGTTTTAAAAAAACCTTGATATTTTATATTTGAATAATTAAAATCCAACCTCTGCCGGTCAGGCAGAGGTTGGAGAGATGATAGGGAGGGGCTGGTTAGAAACACGGGCTAATGAAAGTTAGATTACGGTCTAGCTTCGCCCGGAAAGAAACCACTTGTTTATTTTTAACGTAGGTCTTTCCGATGTATGTCGGGAGGTACTACGGAAAAATTTGTCTTTTTAGAAGACTTCAGGAGAGATAATTTTTTCAAAATTAAATCTCCGTAGATTAGAAGAAAATAAGCAAAAAGGTACGGCTCTTCGAACGCCCTGATAGGTGGCAATTCTGACAATGGTGGTTTGTCTAACGTTGACTGGAATGACCGCGGTAAGCGCTGGAACAATGCTGGTTTCCGTCCCTTAGCGATTTCTACTTTTTTAAATCTTTTAACCAGCCCCCAGTCATTTTTCCTATTTCTTGAAGTCTTCCTTCAAGTGCTAAATATTGTTTTAGATTTATTGCTTTTACGTCCTTAGCTAATCTGATAAGTATTTTTAAGAGATTAGCTTTGGTGCTAACCTTATTTAGAATAAGAATTCGACTAGGTTTTTGCTTAGTTATAGCTAGTAAAATTAATTCAAGCATTTCTAGAACAAGATTTTCTAGTTTCACGCCTAGGGTATATCTGTCCTTTTTCGGAAAAGATTTAGTATAGCCATATAATACTAAATAAAAATCATAAAGTTTATGGAAAAGAGGCAGCCTAAGCCCATCAAAGGAGGGCGATTTGGGCGAAACATTTGTCATAATATTTTCGATGAGCTGATAAGCTTGCCAAATTTATTTTCTGCTTGGCAAGAGTTTAAGCGGGGCAAGAGATCAAAGATAGACGTAGCAAGCTTTGAGATAAACTTAGAAGACAATCTCTTTCAGCTTCATCAAGAGTTAAAAAATAATACCTATTCTCATTTTAACTATACTTCCTTTTTTATACAAGATCCTAAGCTGCGCCATATCCACAAGGCCGCAACTAGAGACCGAGTTTTTCATCAAGCAATTTTTCGAGTTTTAAACCCAATCTTCGAACCAGCCTTTATTTTCGACTCCTATTCTTCTCGGAAGATTAAAGGTATTCACAAAGCAGTTGAGAGATTTAACTACTTTGCTAGAAAAGTTAGTCAAAATAATACTCGAAATTGTCGGGTGTTAAAATGCGACATTAAGAAGTTTTTCGATTCATTAGATCATCAAATTTTATTAAATTTAATTAAAAAAAGGATTGGAGATAAAAGGGTTATTAGTTTAGTAGAAGGAATAATTAATAGCTTTGAGACTGAGCCTAATAAAGGAATTCCTTTAGGTAATGTAACCAGTCAAGTATTCGCTAATATTTATCTTAACCAATTAGACCAGTTTGTAAAACATCAATTGAATATAAAATATTATATTCGTTATACTGATGACTTTGTGATTTTAGATAAAGATACTAAATTTCTGAAAAGTCTTGTTGCTAAAATAAATGAATTTTTGAGAAAGCATTTAAAATTCTCTTTACATAAAGAAAAACTATTCATTAGAAAGTATAGAAGTGGCGTCGATGTTCTAGGGTATATTAATTTTCCTTATCATCGAATCCTAAGAATCAAAACAAAGAACCGAATGTTTAGGAGAATGCTGGAAAAGACCAAAGAACTGCAAAGCGACGAATTAGATGAAGAATCATTTAACCAATCCTTACAATCTTATTTTGGCCTAATAACTCATTGCGATTCTTATAAGATTCACAATGAGTTAGAGAATTTATGCCAGAGAAACTTAAAATAGAAGAAAAAAAGGCGTCACCGGAAACAGAAATTGATCCAGAAGTTGAAAGGCGCCTTAAAACTATTGCCCAACGAGTTGGTGGTGATTTTGGCATGAAATTAGAGATAATTCCAGCTGGTAAAAGGCCCACAGGAGAGCCTGAACTAGGTACATATTTTAATCCCAAAGAAACAAAAATTGTTTTTGATCCCGAAGACGTTAAAAGAGATCCTCAAGAAGCCGAATTTATCGCTGGCCATGAAGGAGGTCACAGAGCAATTACTCGAGGTCCAGAAAGCATTGATTTAAAAAAAGAAAAGGCAGAAGAAATTTATAGACAACTTGGTTTTGCCTTTACTTTTAATGCCCTTGAAGATCCAGCTGATAATAATTGGATAAGAGAGAAATTTCCAGGTTTAGAGTCAAATATTAAAAAAACTTATGACAAGATGCTCGAAGCATCGGACAAAGAAGATACTCCCCTAGGGCTATCTCATCCCGAGGCCCTTCAATCCACAAGATTACTTGGTTATGTTCCTAAATTTGTTCACTATGGTTCAGAAATTGTTAAATATTGGCATAAAGGTGAACTATCTAAAAACCTAGACCCTGAAGTAAAAAAAGCTTTAGATAAAACTAAAAAAGAAGCAGAAGAATATTTTAAAACTATTCCTGGTTCTAAACCAACAGAAAAACAAATCATTGAAAAAGCCAAAGAAAGGTTTTTAGTTAATTACGAAAAGATCTGGCCAGAGGCTAAGAAATTAGTTAATAAAGATTTAAATGATGAGAAGTTGCGCCAGATGTTAAAACAAGCAATGGAGCAGCAAGGCAAGGGCAAGCCCAAAAAAGGAGAAGGCGAAGGAGAGGGCGAAGGCGGAGAAAATCCTTTGGATAAATTACCCAAAGATTTACAAAAAGAATTACAAGACAAAGTAAAACAAGGAGAAAAAGAATTAAAAGAATCTGGTAAAGAAGGCGAAGGGGCCACGCCCATTCCAATGGATAAACTTTCAGACGGACTGAAAAAGAAATTAAAAGAAGCATTTGATTCCTTACCCGAAGAGCAGAAAAAAGATTTACAAGAAAAAGCCGAACAACAATTAAAAGAATTAGAAGATAAATTAAACGAAGAATTAGAGGGGAAATTAAACCAAGATAACCCAGAATCCCACCAACAAAGGGTAGTAAGAGTGAAAAGAGAACAAGGAACAAAGGGAAAAAGGCAAAAAGAAAAAAAAGAAGTTGAACGAGCTCGCAAGGAATTTGAGAAGAGATTAGAAGCTGGAATGAGCGAATACGACAAAGCATATAAAGAAGTCAAACCTTTAATAGATGACTTATACCGTCAGCTTCTAAAAATATTTATCCCGGAAAAACATCCTCGCTGGAAAGCTGGTTACCCGAGCGGCAGTAAGCTAAATTTACCTAAAGCAATGCAATACGAAGCTGACCGTTCTAAATATACTGAACTTTGGCAAAGAAAAACTATTCCTCGAAAAATAGATTATCGTTTTAGTTTGTTAATTGATTTATCTAGTTCAATGTCAGGAGAGAAAATAGAGCAGACCTTTAGAGGATTGGTTGTTTTAACTGAAACCCTTAATAGGTTAGATTTGAAACACGAAATCATCGGTTTTACCAGTTCTTTTGCTAGAAATGTGAAAGTCTATAAAGAATTTAAAAATAAACTAAGTAAAGATGCAAGAGATAAAATTAGTTCAATGAGAAGAGAAAACATGGGCTCTACTCCAACTAGCTCAGCCACTGAATTTACCTCTGAAAGATTGGAAGAGAATAAGGGAAAACATAATTTCTTGATCACTCTAACCGATGGGGAGCCCTTTCCAGAGAGCTCTAGTTTGACTAAAGACTTTATCAAGGAAGCTAGAAAAACAACTAATCAAAAGTTTATTGGTTTAGGATTAGGATCAGACACAGAACACGTTAAAGAGCTTTATCCTAATCATATAGCTAATATTTCAGTTAAAGAACTTCCTAGAAAATTAGCTATATTATTTGAAGAAATAATTAGACATCCTACCAAATATTAATATGCCAAAAGAAATTCCTAAACAACAAGAAAAACCTGAAGTTAAGCTTGAATCTGTTAAAGGCCCGGTTTTCGCTACTCCCGAAGAGCTCAAGGAAAAACAACAGCTCCTCCAGGACCTCAAAGAAGTAGAACAAGACAAAACCTTAAAAGGCTTAGAAAAACAAAAAGACATCTACATTAAAATGGAACAATTAGATCAAAGAAGGAAACAAAGGATAGCTAAAGAAAAAGGAGAAGCAGTTTTAGGTGAATTACCAGAGAAGTTAAAAGAAGGCCTTAGGGCAGATGTAGAAAACTTTCAAAAGATTTATGATCTTAATGGAATAAAGAAGAAAATCGAATTACCTACTTTAACTGAAGAACAAGTAGAGAAGATTAAAGAAGTCCAGGAAAAAGATCCTCATTTTGAATTACATTATTTGCCAGAGTTAGAGATTAATGAAAATACCAAGTTGCCTGATGATTTTACTGAATTTCCAAACAAAATGTTCAAATGGCTTAAAGAAAATAAAATCGATTCAGAATCATTAAAACTCGAAGAACAATATATTCTCATAGACAACAGGCCAAAACCAGAACACCAAGACGGCCAGCAACTATATGAAGACGATAAAATCATGGAGGACTTGATCAAAGACTTAAGAAACAAAGGAGAAATTGAACACGACAAAGACTATCCAATCCAATCTCGAAATAAAACCTCCTATGAAGACCTTAAAGACAAGATCCTACCTAAATACGCTAAAGAACTAAATCTAAAACAAGATCAAACCCGATTACCAAAATATATTGAATTTTACATGTTAGGCAACCTTTATCACAAGAAATGGGGCGAATCTAATACCTATGAATGGCACGATGACAGGTACGGCTCTTCGCACGCCCTGATGGGTGGCGATTCTGACCGTGGTGGTTTGTCTCGCGTTGACTGGGATGGCCGCGGTGGGCACTGGCCCGATGCTGGTTTCCGTCCCTTAGTGGTTTTAAAAAAAGAAAAATAATAATATGCCAAAAGAAATATTTGAATTCCTTGGTAAAAAGGATAAAAAATCTAATAAAGCCAAAGAAACTCCTGATAAAGCTCGGGATAAAAAAGCTCAAAAAGAAAAAGAGATGGTCAAGAGAGGGCGTGATATGGAGAAACAGACAAAAATAACTTCGATATAAAGGTCGAGGTAGAATAAAAGTAGAAATAACTGATAACTATATACATGAAAATAATTAGTAGGAAATTATCTGCTGACGCAAAACTTGGTATTTTAGCCGTAATTTGTCAATTGGCTATTCTTGTCGCGTTTAAAAATATCTTTCATATCCAAACGAACTGTCTAACGGGTTATGGGCCCCTTTTCGTATTTTTGGTATATGTAATTTCAAAAGATCAAATGGAAGCATTAGATCGGAATCCTTTATATTGGGGCGCGGCAATAATATTTGTGACATTAGCCCTTCTGGTTCTTTATGCCGTCCAGTAATTTTTACCAATGAGATATCAAGAGGAACAAAAATCACTGCCCATCATAATGATAGCTGTAGCTGTGATTGCTATTTGTGTCTTACCGTTTAGTATTTATAAGACTTTCATGGACCCCATGATTCCTCTTTGGACCCCAATACTCCTTATTGCATTAGAATGGGTTTTTATTTTTGTATTTGCTAATTTTTATAAGTTAAGAATAAAAGTTGATGAAGAATATCTGGAATTTGGTTTTGGATTAATAAAGAAGAAATTTAAGAGGCAGGATATAATTTCCTGTGAACCTTATCAATTAAGATTTGGCAATTATCTTGGCATGGGAATAAGGATTGGCTTCGATAGAACGATTGCTTTTAACACCCGTTTTGGCAGAGGAGTAAAGATACGAATCGAAGGTAAAAAAAGAGCTTATGTTTTAACAACTAACGATCCCCAGGCTTTATG
>CAYRSI010000050.1:0-5934 GCA_964426965.1 uncultured Candidatus Saccharibacteria bacterium | reverse complement strand
ATAATCAGATATGTTTTAAAAGCAACGTCATTGAATGACGTTGCTTTTTTATTGACCCCGCTTAGCGGGGTTGACTTTTTCTCTATAAAATTTTATATTGAAAGGATTACCCAATGACTTAGGAGGGATTATGCTCGTTAACAATTATGATTTTATTGAATGGTATAAGCTTAATTTAGGCATAAGAGCAGATTTGATTACAGTTATTGAAGATATTAGGCGCGGTGCTAATATTGAAATCTGGAAGTTAAAGGAGAAAAGGGGATTAGAATATTTTTTATTGCAAAAAGGATACTTAGAATATTGTTTAAAAAAAATCGGATTAAATTACAAAGAGTATAAGTCAGATTACCATATATCCAAAGATCCGGCTTTACTGGATCGGTTATGGCGCAAGGAAATAAAAATGGGCGAATTTCTTGATTATCCCAAATGTTGTATTAATGCTTTTGAAAGAGGCTGCCAACAAGTTGTGTCAACCAAAGATTGGGGCAAGGGACCCGCGGTTGAATTTTCTAGCAAGGTAATAGCTGCTATTAATGAAAAAAGATTTAATCCTGTTTTACTTTATGTACTGCATATACCCTGTGATGTAAATTGCAAAAAAACTCTTCGTATGGCTGCTAAGATTAAAGCAGTTTTAAAAAGAGCTGATATTGAAGCTGCCCACTATCTTGAGGAATGTAATATGAATATGATTTATGAATTTTATTATTACTATATTAATCCAATTACAAAATCGTCGTTTTAAGCAAGGAGATGGCGATTTTTTTGTTGGGGAATTTTGAAAAAATTTGAGCTGTTTTTATGTGTGGATAACTAATTTTAAGAATTTTTAATATAAGGTATAATTAAAAAGAAAGGTCGACAAAATAACTCTACGAATTACAAATGAGTACAAATATACAAATAATTTGTAAATTTGTAGAAATTTGTATTTTTGTAGACATTTGTGAGTAAACTAAAATTTATTGTTCCGGTTTTGCTTTTAGCAGCTTTGGTTTTGGTGGGAGCTGGTTGCGGAAAGTATTCCAGCCCGCAAAAAACTATTGCTGCTATGATTAAAGCAATGGAAAAGGGAGACGTTGATGCTTACATCGAATGTTTTACTGAAGAATCACGGACTATACTAGAGGCTACTGGCACACCGTTAACTTCTGAAAGTATAAAGGTAGATGTTCGTGATGTAAAAGATATCAAGTTTAAGCAAACCGAGAAAAAGGGCGATAGAGCCGTATTGGTTTCAGAGGAAGAGAAAGGCGGAGCTCTTGTTTTCACAAGAGAAAAAGGAGCTTGGAAAGTAGACCTTCAGGCAACAATGGAGGAAGCATTTAAGGACTATCAACAGCAGTAAGAAAAGTAATTTCCGTCGCAAAAAAATATTAATCAGAAAATACGTAATTAATTATGTAAATATTTACGTAATTAATTTTGTTTATGTTTATCATGAAAAAAATAACTTTACTTATCACAATTTTATTGTTTACAGGTTTAGTTTTAATTGGAGCTAGTTGCGGGGGAGGGGATAAAAACGGAGATGAAAATGGAGGCGAGGAAACTCTTACTGCGCCAAAGGAAGTAGTAGGTCTTTATATGAAATCTACCTTAGGCACACTTCCTGATTCGAATATTGATTACGATTTAGCAAAACAGCAAATGACTTCTGAATTCAGAAAGCAGTTTACTAACCCTTCTTTTATTCCTATGAGTTATTGCATTCAAGATGGACCAGAAAAAGTAAGAATAGATTCTGAAAACATTTCTAATGATACAGCAAAAGTTAGAGTAAGTGGGTTTTATACTGAATGGCAGGATATGTGGGAGTTTGGTTTAGTCATTCAGGAAGGTGAATGGAAAATAAAAGATATTATCTGTGCGCCATTTTCTACAACTTATACAAACACTAAATACGGATTTAGTTTTGAATATCCTGAGAAATGGTATATAGAAGATAATCCTGAATTCGGCAATGTCTTTTTAAGCAGTAAAGAAGAAGAGGCGCCCATGGGAGGAGTGTCTCTGGGAGCAAGAATAGAGATATTTATTATAGAAAATACTGAAAATCTTGGCTTAGAAGAATGGATTAGTTGGATGCATTCTGAAGGAGGAACAGAGTTAACAGGCGAGTCAGCTGTGGTAGATATAAAAGAAATCACAGTTGGCGGAGTAAAAGCAATACAAGAAGAATATGTTACTCCTTCAGTTACGGTTTATTTAGCCAAAGACAATTATATTATCCAGATTAATTATACAGGCAGAGACCCGGATTATTATGTAGAAAAAACAAGCTTCGCTCGTTTATTAGACAGCCTTAAGTTTGAGTAAATAAAAGGTATAATAAAAATATATGAACCCCGTTAGAGATTACTATATTTCTGGCGGGAGTCATGAAATAATATTGTGAAACAAGAACAAAAAATCTCTAACGGGGTGAAAAAAATAACTTTACCTA
This sequence comes from uncultured Candidatus Saccharibacteria bacterium, assembly GCA_964426965.1. Lineage (GTDB taxonomy): Bacteria > Patescibacteriota > Minisyncoccia > RBG-13-40-8-A > JAUWHN01 > CAYRSI01. Next base: position 3,482 of record CAYRSI010000050.1, on the reverse strand, counting down.
TAACAATTTTAGTAGTAGTTAGTTTAGTTCTGCAGTCTCTGGGTTCTGGCATTCTTTTTCCTATAAAAACTGCCCATGCTGGAACCCTTTCTACTGGCATGTTTCCATCAACTTTAGAAGGCCTGCCCTTACTTCAGACGAGTACTACGCAAACAGGTGGTTGTTATACTCAGGCACAAGAATTTATCGGGGCTGCATATTTTAAAGAAACTACAACAGTAGCTACTCAACTCGGCGTTAGTCTTATGAAATTTAGTAGTTCTAATATTGCTGAATCCCAATCCCGAGAGTGTATAACTCTAACCAAGGGACAGTTTGCCGAAGCTAATTGGGGTTCAACCAAGGAATTGACTGTTTCTGGTTATGATTCTATTTCACTTTTGGCAGAAGCGCCGGCCGAAGGCATTTATATTGGAGTCTTTTTTACTTTTGTTCAGAACTATATGGTAGTTATAGCTTTAATGAGTACTAAGCCAGTTTCAGAATCTACGCTTAAAAGTGCTATCACAACTATGATTTCTAAGCTTCCTGTGGAGTCGCCGCCAGAGTGTACAGTAACCGGAAAGGAAGATGGTCAGCCTTGTGAAAAAGATTGTAATTGTGCTTCAGATAACTGTCAGCATGAGCGCTGTTGCAAAAAAGGCGAAGAATGTTGCTGGAGTCATCCTGAGTGTCCGGATGGCGAGTACTGTGACCAGGAGGCAATGTATTGTATGTTGAAAAAAGAAAATGGCCAGGAGTGCAGGAACGGTTATTATTGTAAGTCAGGTCATTGTTCTGAAGTAAGAAGCGTTGGTAGTGATGACTGGATTTGCTCCATTGATTCCAAGTGGCCTTCTTGTAGAACTGATGATGACTGTGGCGATATTAGATATTGTGAAAACTATGCTTGTTTTGATAAAGAAGAAGAGGGCGAGAAAAAAGCAATTGGTCAGGAGTGCAGCCAGGACTCTGATTGTGAGTCAGAAATTTGTGAACGCGGTCCTAATAGTGGCGGTAAAAAATACTGCTGTTTATGGGGTGAAGAATGCTGCCGTTCTCATTCTGATTGCCGATCTAATCAGTGGTGTAATACAGAATATGGGCAGTGCTGTGATCTTAGAGAAGCAGGACGACGGTGTCCCGGAGGTTATGCATGTAAAAGCGGATATTGTAAAAACACCTGGTGCAAGATAAAAGAAGAAAAGTCAATCGGCTCAAGTTGCCTGGAGAATGATGAGTGTCAATCTGGTTATTGCGGCAATTATATTTGTTGCGAAAAGGGAGAGTATTGTTGTCAAGCTGATAGTGATTGTTGGAATACTCTTGGTGAGTGGTGGGAGTGTAAGGATAAGCATTGTTGGGAAGACGTAGAAGGAAGAAAGGCTTTTAAGCGAGGTCGAGATGGTGAATGTGAGTATAAAGAACCCTGCGATACTTTAGATTGCATGGCTTCGGGTCGCTGTACTATTGAAGAGGCCTGTGAGTGGGGAGGGCCAGGTGTGCGTACAGCTGTTGGCTGTATTGCTGCAATTGCTGCTGATTTGAATATTGTTGCCAAAGTAGCTGATGTTTTGCAAAGCGTTGGTTGTGACATTATTGTTAATTTCATTGCCGGTCTTCTGGAGCAAAATGTTGAGAAAGCAACTTCTGCTCTGGTTAATATTGTTTATACAGCTATTGATGTTGTTAAATTGAAGGTCGGAACAGTAATAAAATTCGTTTTTAATATTTTTGTCTGTATTGATAATTATTTTGGCTTTAGCACATGGTTCTTATGGGAACTGATTCCTGCGACCATGGGTGTTATTAATTCAGTGGCTCAAGAAGCTGGAGCAGCAGTAGGCCTTGGCTCACCGGCTAGTCTGATGGTTACCGATGAGAAAGGTCGGCAAACAGGCGTTGATGAACAAGGTATATTCCATAATGATATCCCTGGTAGTTTTTATGTAGAGTTTCCCAACGCAGATATTAAATTGGTCGTTTTGCCTGATGCCAAGAATAAAGATTTTAGCGTTGAAACCGAAGGAGAGAAACAAGGTCAAATTGATCTTATGATAACCCGAGCTAACACAGAAGGAGAAATAGAAAGCATTGAATATAATGATGTTAGCCAGCAGAAAGGCACTAAAGCAGAGTTGTCATTTAATAGTGAGGTAGGGGCAGATGTTGAAGGTATGGAAGTGACAAGTGTTGATGGAAAGAAAAGAGTAAAAGAAGCTGACGAGATTACAAAAAAAACTATAGAAGTATCAAAAGAATATCAGGTTGGCGGCCTTTGGAAAAAAGTGGGGAACTTTTTTACCTCTAAAATTTTTATTCTCATAATTGCAATTATTGTTTTGATAGCTGCTGCCTATGTTGCTTTAAAAAAGTTTGGTAAATCAAAGAAGACATGGATTATTATTGGAGTTGTTGCCTTGGTTATAGCCCTTGTTTTAGTCTTTGTTGTTTTTAAGGTTTTTGAGAAGAAAGAAGGTGATGGTAAGCCAGGAGAGGAAGAGCAAAAGCCGCCTGGAAAGAATTTCAAAACCTATGAATTTGATTTGTCTGAAATAACAGATATTCAAGCAAAGTTCCATGTTGAATATCCGGATTGGCCAATTACACAAGGAAAACTATTCGGGGAGTATGCTATGCTTGGTGTTGGGAAAAATGACGAGGCCTGGATAGAAGTGAGCGCAGAAGGCGGAGAAGGGGATACCATAGAAGAGGTTTGGCAGCAAATAGAAGAAAGCGTTCAGTCAGAAATGTATGAGGGTGTTAATACCATTAAGATGGAACTTGATAAAACAAAGAGAATTGGTACTGCTGAGTTCGATGATCCATTAGGGAAATTAATTAAAAACATACCTGCCCATATTTTACTTAAGAATGTTTTTGTTGAGGTAGAAGGAGAAGGGTTTGGCGGATTTATAGTCATTGCTTATACTAGGCAGGGTAAATGGTCGGAATATGAAGATGCTATCCGTTATTCATTAAGCACAGCTAAAATAATTGAAGGTTCTTCGGATGCAGAGGTTTCTGATGAAGTAAAAGAATTTCAAGAAAGTAAGCTCGTAAAAGCGCGGGATTCTCGTCGGCTTGCTGATGTTTCTATGATTCGAACAGCTCTGGAAATGTATTATGCTGACATGGGTGGTTATCCTTCGGGTGATGAAATAGCTATTGGTGGTAAATGTTTCCAGATAGATTTTAGGCGTACTTACGCCAAGTTTCTAGATGAATGCTGGGACGAAGGCACTATTCTTATGGCACAAGTTCCCAGCAATCCTTTACCAAGAACTGATGGCGATTGTCCAGATAGAGATTATATTTATGAATATAGTTACGATCCTGTAAAAGACGTACAAAGCTATACCATCAAATATTGTTTAGGCGTTGGAACAAGCACTATATCAGCTGGTGAACACCAAGCAACACCAGAAGGACTGGCTAAGCCGTAATGAAAATCGATTGGCTGTGGATAACTTATTTTGCTTTAAAATTTAATTTAGGTTAAA
>CAYRSI010000049.1:0-6072 GCA_964426965.1 uncultured Candidatus Saccharibacteria bacterium | reverse complement strand
GCGGGACCATTCAATTTCTCAATTCTAATCCTATCCCCCTTCTTAACGAGATATTGTTTGCCTCCTGTTTTTATAACTGCTAAAGTCATGTTTATTTATTATACACCTTTTGCTATATTACTCAAGATGTTTTGGTTTTTCTATTTCTTTTGGTTTAATTTTTTCCTTCCCCTCTGTCAACTTTGCTGTGTCTTTTTCTATCTTGGCAAATTCTTTATAAGCCCGGTTATAAGTGCTGACTGTTGTACTTAAATGACTACCGAGTTTATTTAAAAATTCATTATAATTTAACATGTGCTTCCTCAGAATTTCAACTCGCTTTTGAATTTTCTTTGCTGATTCTTCAATCTGCAAAGCCCTTAAGCCCTGTAAAACTGTCTGCAAATAGGCATAAAAAGAGGTTGGTGAAACAATAATCACATGCTTCTCCTTAAAAGCATACTCGATCAAATCATAGGTGCTTACTTTGATGGCTCCAACCTGATTGATTAATAAATCGTAATAAATCCCTTCCGAGGGAATAAACATAAAGGCAAAATCCATTGTCCCCTCGCTCGGTCTAATATATTTGGCAGTTTCTTCAATTCTCTTTTTCAAATCTTCTTTCAGGACTTTTTCTAGCTTTTTTCGTTTATCGGAGTCTTTTTCTTCTAAAATTCGATTATAATTCTCCAAAGAAAACTTAGAGTCAATGGGAATAATCTTATCCTTAATAAAAATCACTGCATCAACTATCTCTCCGTTTTTAAACTTATATTGTAATTTATACTGATTGGGTTGAAAAACATTCTTAAGCAAAGTTTCTAAAAAATACTCACCCAAAATTCCCCGCTGTTTAGGATTGGCCAAAACATCAGTTAATTTCCCTAACTGGGTTTTAACGTCCTTAACATGTTGATGGTCGGCATGAATTTTCTCTAACTGGGAAGTAACGTCTTTTATATGACCAGTTACATCCCGAACAATTTTACCGCTCTCCTGCAGCTGACTCTGCAAAGAATCCATGCTTTTCTCCCGGCCTATAGCCATTTCCTTTCTAATTTCCTTTAGCTCATTAGCTAAATCCTCTCCCCCTTTCTTTTTCAAAGCTAGATAAACAATTATCCCCAATAAAATAATTATTAGAATGTATAAAAAATAAGTCATGGTACTACTTTACCATCTTTTACTTATTTCAACAAGAACTCAAGCACTAAAAATACTGCATATAACCCGACTAAAATAATTCCCTCTTTCCAAGAAATTTTTTCCCTGGTAGCAATAAAGAAATTAGCAATAAAGATAACAAAAACCATAAAAAGACCAGCCGTTAAAATCAAATTAAAATTCTCTATTTTAATGGGATAAATTATAGCAGTAATACCTAAAATAAAAGTCGAATTCATAACGGTGCTGCCAATTAAATTCCCTAAATTCATTCCCTCATGTTTGGTAATTACTGCTTTTATGCCAAATACCAATTCTGGAAGAGAAGTGCCAATAGCTACCAGAATAAGCCCAATTAAAATCAGGGGCAGTTCAAAACCCTGAGCAATCAATGTGGCGGTTTTAACTATGCCCCAAGAACTAATTAAAAGTATTGCTATAGCCAATATAAATATCAACAAATTCTTAGAAAATTTCCAAAACTCCTCAATAGTCCGAACCATATGGTCCATTCTTTTTCGAAAAGCCTCCTTGTCTTTGAGAATATGTCTTAAATACCAGACAAATACCAGTAACAGAATTATTCCATCAGCTTGAGATAATTTTTTATCAATCAAAAGAAGCAAAGGTAAAATAGAAATAAAAAAAACAATCCAAGCATCTCGCTTGGCAATTTTGCTTTTAATTCTAATTCCTTTAGCAAATATTACAACTACCCCCAAGACAAGACTTAGATTGACTATGTTTGAACCAATTATATTTCCCAAAGAAAGAACCGGCGCCTTTGCAAGGGCGGAATTTATTCCTACGAAAAACTCGGGCAAACTGGTAGCTAATGCCATTAAAACAAAAGCTAAAACATACTCGGAAATTCTCAAATATCGAGATATAGCTACCAATTTTTGAACTGCCACTGACCCGCTTTTAACTAAGACAAGGACAGAAATAAGAAATAATGCAATGTATAAAAAAATCATTTATTTCTTCTGATAAATAAAAACTTAGTTAGCTCTATAAAGAATAAATTAACCACTCCAATACCCAGAACCAAGATCCAATCAAAAAGGTTTAAGGGGACGGTTTTAAGTAATTTTTGGAATACTGGGACATAAACCCCTGCCATTAACATAGCAACAGCAAAAATCCAGCTGCCAAGCAAAAATCTATTTGAAAAAATGTTTATCTTCCAAAGATTTTTATGTAAATTTTTACAGCAAAAAACATAGAAAATTGAATCAATGGTTAAGGCAGCAAACATTATTGTCCGAATCTCAGCTATGGGCAAAGCTCTTTTTAAAAGCCACAAAAATAATCCCAGAAGTATAAAATTAGTAATAAAACCAATAACAAAGATAATCACCTTCATTTCTTTTGTTAAAAGAGATGCTTTGGGGTCTTCTGGTTTGCGACTCATTACATCTTTTTCCTTTGATTCAAAAGCTAAAGAAACTGCTGGCAAGCTGTCTTCAGCAAGATTAACCCATAAAATCTGGGCTGGTAAAATCGGCAAAGGAAGCTTGGCAAGAACGCTCACTCCTATTAAAACTATTTCAGTAAAAGCATCAGCAAGCAAAAAAGTTATTACTTTTCTGAGATTATCAATAATTGCTCTCCCTTCTTCTATTGCTGCTACAATAATTGAAAAATTATCTGTTAAAAGAATTAAATCCGAAGCTTCTTTAGCCACATCAGTGCCCGAGCCTAAGGCTAAGCCAATATCAGCTTGCTTTAAGGCCGGGGCATCATTAACTCCATCGCCGGTCATTGCTACTACTTTGCCCTTTTCCTGCCATGCTTGAATAATTCTTAATTTTTGTTTCGGCTCTACGCGAGCGTAAATTTCAAAATCCATTAATCTCTTTTTAAACTTTTCATCGCTCATTTCTTCTAATTCTTTTCCTTCAATTATATTTTTTTCCTTAGCTGGAAGTCCTAATTCCTCAGCAACGGCTTTAGCTGTTAAACGATGGTCTCCAGTAATGATAATTGGTCTCATTCCAGCCTTACGACACACTTTCATTGCTCCTTTAACATCTTTCCTTAAAGGATCCCTTAGAGCAATAAATCCAACAAAAGTCATGTTTTTAAATTCCTTTTCGTAAATACTCTCTTTTTCCAGCTTACTGATAGATTCCTTTGAGTCCAATTTCTTTTTAATTTTTGAACTAAGCGAATCTTTCCTTATTTTTTTACAACCAGCAGCCAGAACTCGCAAGCCTTTTCGGTCTAAATCTTCATATCTTTTTGTTAATTCTTTTAACTTTTTAGGAGTTATCAGTTGTTCTTTCCCATCATGTTCCAAGTGTTTTGAATTTTCTAAAATTATTTCCGGCGCGCCAAGAATATAAATTATATCCTGATTTTTATTTAATTGATGAACGCCGGCTGAATATTTATAAACAGGATCAAAAGGCAATTCATCAATTTTTGGTTGGTCTTTTTCGATTTCCTCCTTGTTAAGCCCGGCTTGAATCCCGGCTGTAAACAAGGCTTTTTCAGTTGGTCTGCCTTTAATAATCCATTTCTCCATTAACTCTTCGGGGTTTTCAATAAAAGCATCGTTGCATAAAGTAGCGATTTTTAAAGCTAAGATGTGGGATTCTATTCCGTTTTTATCTATCCTTTCGGAATATTTCCCTCCATCACTTAAAAGTTCCTTAGTGCCGGTGAAAACTCCAGCTACCTGCATTTTAGCCTGGGTTAGGGTTCCAGTTTTATCAGTACAAATAATTTGAGTTGAACCTAATGTTTCTGTAGCAATTAATTTTCTGACTAATCCTTTCTTTTTAGAAATTCGCTCCATTCCTAAAGCTAAAATCACTGTCATAGCTATTGGCAATCCTTCGGGTATAGCAGCAACTGCAACTGCAACAGCAGTAATAAACATTTCTAAAGCATCTTTTCCAGTTAATGCTCCACTAATAAAAATTCCCACACAAATGAAACCAACAACAACAGCAATAATCTTACTAAAACGAGCCAATTTTTTCTGGTAAGGAGTTTTTTCTTCTCCAACGTCTCTTATTGAAATAGCAATTTCTCCAATCTCTGTTTCAGCGCCAGTTGATACGACTACTGCCTTAGCCTTACCATCCTCCACCACTGTTCCCATATAAACCATATTATTTCTGTCAGCTAGGGAGGTTTTTTCTGGCAAAACTTTTGAAAATTTTTCTGGGGCTAACCATTCGCCAGTTAAGGCCGCTTCATTAACTTTTAAATTCGAAACCTCAACTAATCTGGCATCAGCAGGCACTTTATCACCTGGCCGCAAGACAATAATATCGCCGAGAACAAGACGAACCTGATTTATCTCTTTTTCATGCCCATTCCTTATAACAATTGTTTTTTCCTTAACTAATTTTCTTAACTTATCAAAAATCTTTGAAGCTTTATTCTCCTGAAGAAATCCTATTCCTGCGTTTAAAAAAACAGCAGCGAAAATAACCACCGAATCAGTCCAATCTTGTAAAATTAAAGTAACAAGGCCGGCAATGACTAAAATGTAAATCAAGGGGCTCTTAAATTGATCTAAAAATATTTTTACTCCTGTCAGTCGTTTCTCTTCCGGCAGTTTATTCAAACCAAATTTTTTGAGCCGCTGCTTGACTTCTTCTTTTGTCAAGCCATTTTTACTGGCTCCAATTCTTCTAAAAACCGCTTCGGGGCTCAAGCTGTGCCAGTTTTGTTTTTTAGATTTGTCTGTCATATATCTCTATTTTAACATGAATTTTACCCCGCACCAAAGATTGGTGCGGGGTTTAGCTAAATAAAAAGTAGCGCCTACGGGAGTCGCCCCGCACAATACTTCGCTTCGCTCAGTATATGCGGGGTAAAAACCCTTAGGCTAGTAGCCCTGCGGGGAATTGAACCCCGGTTTTCAGATTGAGAATCTGATGTCCTAACCACTAGACGACAGGGCCTTAGTTTATGGCATTATTTATTATTATATCCAACAATTCTGGAAACTCAATGCCTGCTTCCTTAGCAGCTTTAGGTAAAAGAGATTCGCTGGTTAGCCCAGGCAAGGTATTTACTTCTAAAATATAAGGAGTCTTTCTATCTCTAAGAATAAAATCAACTCTTGAATACCCCCTGCATCCCAAAATTTGATGAGCTTTTATTGACTGCTCCTGAATTTTTTGTGCTAATTTTTTATCAATTCTGGCGGGAGTTATTTCTTGTGTTGAGCCATCATATTTAACTTTATAGTCAAAAAATCTGCCATCAGGAGGAATAATTTCTGTAACTGGTAAAGCAAAAAGTTTCTGGCCTTTAGTGTTTTCGACAATCCCACAAGTCATTTCTCGACCATCAATATACTTTTCAATGATAACTTCTTTACATAATTTAGAAGCTTTATCAACCGCTTTTTTCAAGTCTTTCTTGCTATCCACAATCGAAATCCCTACGCTTGATCCTAAACAAGAAGGTTTTACTACGCATTTTTTAAATTTTTTCAAAGTCACGCCCTCAGGCACAGTAAGTCCATGTAATCTAAATAGCTCATAGCTTTTAATCTTATCCATACCTAAGGCACTAGCTAAAACTCCTGAACCAGTATAAGAAACCCCAAAACAGTCTAAAAGCCCCTGAATCCGACCATCTTCTCCATATTCACCATGCAAAGCATTGAATACTACATCAATTCCTTTTAAAGCCTCATCAATGGTTTTTTCCTTGCCATCTACAAGCCAATCCCCTTTTTTACTAATCACAATTGGCTTAACATTATATTTCTCTTTATTTAAACATTCTAAAACATTCTGACCAGTACTTAAAGAAACTTCATACTCAGAAGATACTCCTCCCATCAAAACCGCAAGATTTATTTTCTTCATAATATCTTTATTTTAACAGAACTAATTAATTTACTCAATTAAAAAATCAGCATTTTTAACGATCGTCCAAAATGCTGATTAAAAT
>CAYRSI010000048.1:2192-6185 GCA_964426965.1 uncultured Candidatus Saccharibacteria bacterium | reverse complement strand
GAACAATTTATGCAAAAAGTGACAGTTGGCTATATTTATATGATGAAATTGATTCATCTTGTGGAAGATAAGATTCATATGCGTTCAATTGGCCCTTATTCTTTAATTACCCAGCAGCCCTTGGGCGGAAAAGCTCAATTCGGAGGTCAGAGATTTGGCGAAATGGAGGTTTGGGCTCTTGAAGGTTATGGGGCCGCTCATACTTTACAAGAAATGCTTACCATAAAATCAGACGATGTTCTTGGTCGGGCTAATACTTATGACTCTATTATAAAGGGTCGTTTCATTAAAAGTCCTAATATCCCAGCGTCTTTTCATGTTTTAGTGAATGAGTTAAAGTCGTTGGGATTTTCAGTTGAGTTAGTAAAGAAAAAACCCGTTGAAAAGGCGAAGTCTATTCAGGCGGGCCCACCTGAATCCAAAAAGGTTTTGGCGGAAAAAGTTAGCAAGAAAGCAGAAAAGCGAAAAACAAAGAAAGCATCTAAGGAGAGACAAAAAATAAAAAAGACCTCCGCCGTCGCTAAAGCTATGGCGGACAAGAAAAAAACAAAAAAATAATATGGAGCAAGAAGTAATAAGAATTGAAGATTTTGATGCGATTCGGCTTAAATTAGCCAGCCCAGAAGAGATACTAAAGTGGTCTCATGGCGAAGTTGTCAAGCCAGAGACTGTAAATTATCGTACTCAAAGAGCAGAAAAAGATGGCTTGTTTTGTGAAAAGATTTTTGGACCTGAGAAAGATTGGGAATGCTACTGCGGCAAATACAAGCGCATTCGCTATAAAGGAATAGTTTGTGACAGGTGTGGAGTGGAAGTTGCTCGAGCCTCGGTTAGAAGAGAAAGAATGGGTCATATTAAATTAGCAGTTCCTGTTTCTCATATTTGGTTTTTAAGAGGAGTGCCGTCTAAAATGGGTCTTTTCTTTGATATGTCGTTTCAGAATTTGGAAAAAGTTATTTATTTTGGTGCTTACATTATTTCTCGAGTAGATGAAAAAGGCAAGATAAAAATATTAAAGGAAATTGAGAAAGAATATAAAACAAAATTAAAGAGCATTAAAGCTAAAAAAGAAAAAGAAGTTCTTAAGACTGAAAAGAACAGGGCAGTCGAGGAAGTTAAAGGACTTCAGAAAAATCTAATTTTATCAGAGATGGCTTATCGAGATATGAGTATGAAATACGGGCATATTTTCGAAGCCGGTATTGGAGCGGGAGCTTTAAGGGATATTGTTAAAGAAGTTGACCTTGACAAAGAAGTTAAAGATTTAGAGGAAAAAGCAAAAAAAACATCAGTATCTCAAAGGAGAAAGATTTTAAGACAATTAAGGCTGGTTAAAAGGATGCAGGTTTCTGGCATCAGGCCCGAATGGATGTTTTTGACAATGCTTCCGGTTATGCCCCCCGATCTTCGTCCTATGGTTCAACTTGATGGTGGAAGATTTGCCACTTCAGACGTAAATGATCTTTATCGCCGGGTTATTAATCGTAATAATAGGTTAAAGAAATTAATAGAACTCAATGCCCCAGAGGTTATTTGTCGAAATGAAAAAAGAATGCTTCAGGAAGCAGTTGATGCTTTGATTGATAATTCAGCCAGAAGAGGGCAGGGAGCAGTAATTGCTCAAACTGGTCAGAGAAGGCAGCTTAAGTCTTTAGCTGATATGTTAAAAGGCAAACAAGGAAGATTCAGGCAGAATCTTTTAGGTAAAAGAGTTGATTATTCTGGTCGTTCAGTGATTGTTGTTGGTCCTGAATTAAAACTTGGTCAGTGTGGTATTCCGAAAAAAATGGCTCTTGAGCTTTTTAAACCTTTTGTTATTCAGAAATTAATTGAAAATGAGTTCGCCTATAATATTAGAGGAGCAGGAAGGTTAATTGAGCAAGGTACTGATGAAGTTTGGGCAGTGCTGGAAGAGGTGATCCAAGATAGATATGTTCTTTTGAACAGGGCACCTACTCTTCATCGGTTGGGAGTTCAGGCATTTAAGCCGGTTTTGACTGAGGGTTATGCCATTCAAATTCATCCAATGGTTTGCTTAGCTTTTGGTGCTGATTTTGATGGCGATCAAATGGCGGTTCATATTCCGCTTTCTGAAGATGCCCAGGAAGAAGCTCGGGAAATCATGCTTTCTTCTAAAAATTTGTTTAAACCAGCTACCGGAGAGTCAATTGTTATTCCTACTCAAGATATAGTTTTGGGGTGTTATTTTATGACCAAAATTGTTGAGGGGGCAAAAGGCGAAGGGAAAATATTCACTGACTCCGAAGAAGCCATTTTAGCTTATCGATTTGACAAGGTAAATCTTAAAGCCCCAATCAAACTTCGGGTTGATAATAAGTTGATTGATACTTGTGTTGGGCGGGCTATATTTAACAGTATTCTTCCTGAAGATTTTGGCTTTGCAAACAAGGAATTGGATCAAAAAACTTTGAGACTTTTAATTGAAGACTTAATAGATAAGTATGGACCAAAGATAGCAGCGGAAACTTTAGATAGAATAAAAACCTTGGGATTTCGTTACGCAACAAAATCAGGAATTAGCATGAGTCTATACGATTTAAAAATTCCCAAGGAAAAAAGCAAACTTATTTTAAGAGCTGAAAAAGAGGCAGATGAGATTAGAAAACAATATCAGCAAGGATTTCTTACTAAACAAGAAAGGCGAACTCGAATTATTGAAATATGGGGCAGGACCAAGGAAGAAATAGCTATCATAGTGCCTAAATCTTTAGATCCTCATGGGCCAATTAGTGCTATTTTTAGTTCTGGTGCCAGGGGCTCTTGGGCTCAAACAGTTCAGATAGTCGGCATGAAAGGTTTGGTAATTAATCCGGCTTCAGAAATAATTGAGCTGCCAGTAAAAAGTAGTTTTAAAGAAGGGTTTAATGTTTTGGAATACTTTATTTCTACTCATGGAGCACGGAAAGGCACCTCTGATACAGCTCTTAGGACAGCTACAGCAGGCTATTTAACCAGACGTCTTATTGATGTGGCTCAGGATATAATAATTCAGGAGGAGGATTGCGGTGATAAAGAAGGGATAATTGTTTATAGGGAGGATACTAAAGACCTGGGAATTTCTTTGGCTCCTCGAATTTTTGGCCGGGTTTCTTTAGAAATCATTAAAGACCCTAAAACTAAGAAGGTATTGGCAAGGAAGGGGGAGCTTATCGATAAATTAACTGCTAAAAAGATTGATGAAACTGGCTTGGATAAGATTCGAATACGTTCGGTTATAAGTTGCAAGACCAGACTTGGTCTATGCCAAAAGTGTTATGGTTATGACTTGGGTAAAAATAAGCTTATAGAATTAGGAGAAGCTGTTGGTATTGTGACTGCGCAAGCCATTGGAGAGCCGGGCACCCAGCTTACCATGAGAACTTTTCATACTGGCGGAGTTGCTGGTGGTGCTGATATTACCCAAGGTCTTCCAAGAGTTGAAGAAATTTTCGAAGCTCGATCGCCAAAAGGCAAAGCTATCCTTTCAGAAGTTGATGGTAGGGTTGTAGATATTAAAGAAAAAGGCAGTCAAAATATTATTATAATTGAGGTTAGTGAAGAAACAGAGAAGAAACCCGCCGCAACCCGCCAGAAGTTGGAACATCTTGGCGGGAAGCAGGCGAGCGAGCCTAAATCCAAAGGTTTTGGCGGGGATGTTAAAGAATATGCTATTCCATTAAAGACCGGTCTTTGGGCCAAGAAAGGAGATTTAATTGTTAAGGGGCAGCAGCTTTGTGAAGGCCCGATTGATTTAAAGGAATTATTTAGTCTTGCTGATCAAGAAGCAGTTCAAAGATATATTATAAAAGAAGTTCAGAATATTTATTCTACTCAGGGAGGAGGGATGAATGATAAACACATTGAAGTAATTACTCGTCAGATGTTTTCTCGAATAAAAGTGGAAGATTCCGGCGATACAAATTTATTGCCCGGCGTAGTCATGGAGAAGGATAAATTTCTTGAAGAGAATGATAAAGTAAAGAAAAAAGGAGG
>CAYRSI010000048.1:0-2092 GCA_964426965.1 uncultured Candidatus Saccharibacteria bacterium | reverse complement strand
AGGAAAATTAGCTACCTTTCAGCCTCTTTTTTTGGGAATTACCAAAGTTTCTTTAACCGCCGAGAGTTTTCTTTCAGCTGCTTCTTTTCAAGAAACAGTTCGAGTTTTAATCAATGCAGCCATAGAAGGAAAAAAGGATGTTTTAAGAGGATTAAAAGAGAATGTTATTCTTGGCAGACTAATCCCAGCAGGAACAGGATTCAAGAATAAAATTAAAGAATATGTTAAAATAAAAACATATGCCAAAAAGAAGACCAGGTCGGCCCCGCTTAGCGGGAAGGCCCAGGAAAAAAAGAATAAAGGAGCCTGCCTACCGGCAAGGCAGGCCTGAAAAAAAAGAATTTCTTAGTCTTGATCCTGAAACTAAGCGGGGCATTGTAGTTATTGCCCTTTTTACTTTAGGAATTTTGATTGCTTTGAGTTTTGGAGAATTAGCAGGAAGATTTGGGCAGGGCTTTTATAAATATGCTGATTTTCTTTTAGGCAAGGGAATGTTTTTGGTTCCCATAGCCTTTGTTATATCTGGATTTATAATTCTTCGATATATTCGTAAAAATGTTTATCTTCCAGTTGCCTTGGGAACCATTATTTTTATTTTGGGATTTTTAGCTTTACTCCATATTCTTTTTCCAGGAGAACAACGAGGCGGATACTTAGGCTATTTAATTAGCTGGCCATTCTTATATCTTTTAGGCAAATGGGCATCTTTTATTGTCTTTTTAGCTTTTATTTTAATATCAATTCTAATAGCTTTTAATATTCCTTTAAGAAAAGGTGTTAGAAAGAGAGAAGAAGAGGTAATGGGATATCCTGAGCCTCTTCTGAAACCGAAGTTCAAACTTAAATCTCTAATCGGCCTGCCTCGCGGCAAGGCGGACCGTAGGTCGAAAAAAGAAATTCCTTCTGAGCCCGAAAAAGAATTAATAACAACAATTTCTCATCCACCTCTTTCTGATTATAAATTTCCACCGATTGAATTATTAGAACAAGATAAGGGCTCTCCTTCCAGCGGCGACATTAGAATTAATGCAGGAATTATTCAAAAAACTTTAGAAAATTTTGGCATTGAAGTAGAAATGAGCGAAGTACACGTTGGCCCGACTGTTACCCAATATACTTTAAGGCCAGCAAGCGGAGTTAAATTATCAAATATTACTGCTCTTCACAAAGATTTATCTTTAGCCCTAGCCGCTCATCCTATTAGAATTGAGGCACCTATTCCCGGTCGCTCCTTAGTTGGTATTGAAATTCCAAATAGAGCAGTTACTTTAGTTCGTTTAAGAAATCTTTTAGAGGGAATTGACCTTAGAAAAGATCCTTCACGGCTAAATTTGGTTTTAGGAAGAGATGTGGCTGGTAGTCCGGCTTGGGCGGATTTATCTAAAATGCCCCATCTTTTGATTGCCGGTGCCACTGGTAGCGGGAAGAGTATTTGTATTAATTCTTTAATAGCTACCTTACTTTGTCAGAAAACTCCAGAGGAATTGAAATTTATTTTAATAGACCCCAAAAGAGTAGAACTTCCTCGCTACAATGATATTCCCCATCTACTCACTCCAGTAATTGTTGATTCAAGCAAAGCCATCAATGCCCTTAAATGGGCTATTGGTGAGATGGAAAGGCGGTATGAGGTTTTATCTGAAGTTAAAGCCAGGGATATCCTTGCTTATAATTCAACTCAATCCTCTATTCTACCCTATATTGTTATTATTATTGATGAATTAGCTGATATTATGGCAGCTTTTGGCAGAGAAGTAGAGGGAGCAATCATCCGCCTTGCTCAGATGTCCAGGGCAGTTGGAATTCATTTAATTATTGCAACTCAAAGGCCGTCAGTTGAAGTAATCACCGGTCTTATCAAAGCTAATATTACCAGTAGAATTGCTTTTCAAGTTGCTTCCCAAGTAGATTCCCGGACAATTTTAGATGTGGCAGGAGCTGACAAGCTTCTAGGCAATGGCGATATGCTCTTTCTTTCAGGAGAAGTCGCCCATGCTAAACGTATTCAGGGAGTTTATGTTTCAGAAAAAGAAGCTAAAAATATTGTTAAGTTTATTAAAGGTGAAAAAACTGCTGAATATACTGATGGAGT
>CAYRSI010000047.1:0-6236 GCA_964426965.1 uncultured Candidatus Saccharibacteria bacterium | reverse complement strand
ATCCTCCCGGTAAACCCAATCACCTGCCCGCTAATATCACAAATCGGAAACATAATCCTTTTTCTAAATCTATCATAGTGTTTCGGATTTCGGATTTCGGATTTCGTGCTTTTTATTATAAGTCCTGCTTTTTCAATATCATCAAGCTTATAACCTAAACCGGTTAAATGGCTGTAAAGGGAATCCCAAGAATCAAGCGCGTAACCGATCTTAAATTCCTTAATGCTTTTTGAGGAAATCCCTCTCCCCTCCAAGTACTCCCGAACTGCTTTGGCTTCCTTTTCAGCCTGCGGCTGACCACCCGCAGGGTGGAAATTTTCTTCAAAAAATTCTGCTGCTTCTTGACAAATTTCATAAAGTTTTGAACGCTGACTTCTTAACTGGGGATCCTGTTTTTTTAATATCACACCGGCTTTTTTGGCTAAAGTTCGCAAGGCATCAGCAAATTCCACTCCTTCCACCTGCATTACAAAACCAAACATATCACCGCCTTTTCCGCAGCTGAAACAATGCCAGATTTGTTTTGAGGGTGAAACAAAAAAAGAAGGATTTTTTTCGCTATGAAAGGGACAAAGAGCCTTATAATCTTTGCCAGCTTTTTTTAGCTTAATATAGCCACTAATTACATCAACAATATCTAAGCGGTTCTTAATTTCATCTACTGGTGAGCCATTCATAAATTAGATTTTTCAATTTTTTCTAGATCTTGATGTTCCTGTTGCAAAATTTTTTCCCATGCTTTTTTATCTTTGTTTTTGAAAGCTTTTATTTTGGCTTTATATACATCGCTGATTATCTTAATTTGTGAAGAATTCTCCTCAAATAAATCTACGGTGTCTCTTAAGTCTTCGTCTTTTGCTTTAGAAAATAAATTCAAAAGATTTCCTTGATCCTCTTTTGTAAGTTCTGATTTTGAGATAAGTTTTTGAATTTTTATAAGGTTAAAGTTCATATTTTAAAATACTAATTATTGGCTAATTTTTTCTTTGATTTCTTCTAAATGTTTTAATTTGTCTTTTAAAAACTCATCTTTCTGATTATCGTATTTTATCATAGTTTTTAACACAACAATATAGTTGTCTAAAATGGTTGATTTTTCTTCACCAGAAAACTTCTCTAAATTATTTTCTAATCTATCCAAATACATAAGTGAGTGAGTAAAAGAAGTGCAAAATTCCCAAATGTTCCCATGAGAATGACCTCCTCCTTTACCCAAAAAGTCTTTTTCATTAACAAAGGCGAAAAATTCTTTATTTTTATAATTTTCATTAAAATCATCGAAGGGAATAAATCCTTGTTCTATAATCCTTTGTTTTTTATCGCCAGTATATCCTTTCAGGTTTGCAAAAATTTCTCTGACTTGAGGATCTTCTGTAAATCCTTTCTCAAAGACATATTTATGTAAAATTTCATGTTCAGTTACAATTTTAACATCTTCCACGGAATTTTTTTCTAAATATCCCGAAAGAAAAGTAATAAATTTCTCTTTCGCATCAGCAAAAGCATTATTAGCTTTGTAATCAATTAAATATACGCGGTCAACTATATCCATATCAGAAATAGATTCTACATTGTTAGTTGCCTCAGCAATTGCTTGTAATTTTTCATCCATTTCTTCAATTCCTAAGAATCTATCACGATCATTCCCTAAATAATTAAAAACTAAATCATCTCTTTGGCGCTCAGAATCTAAATTAATTTTTCTAAATTCTTGGGAAACCTTTTGTTTGATTGGGATTGTATAAATTTTATCATCTATTTTAAAGGTAAGGGTATTATTTTCGAGATTATTTATCGGCTTTCCGCTATAAAGGCTTCTGGTACTTCTGCCAAAAAAATAACCGCCCCTTAAGAAGCTTCTGCCTTTTTTGTCTTTAGATACTTCTCTATCTATTAACTGCTGAAAAATTTCTTTTCCATATTCCTCAGTTTCTAATTCATCGGGGTATACAGCCCCTCCATTTAAGTCTATGTAATCTTCTCCCTTAAGTTTTCCTATTTTTTTAGCTTCATTTTGATTTAAACTTATATCCATTTCTTCTTTGTCAAAAATCATTATATTAGCAATATATCCATCAATATCTAAGGTAGGATTCTTTCTCAGTTCTTCCGAGGAAAGAATTATTGGCTTTGCTTCCCCATTATTTATTACCGAGAGATAAATTAAGTTAATTTTTTCTGCAATTTCAGATTGACTCTCTATATTTTTTTGGAATTCCAAACTATAGAATTTCTTTTTCAATTGTTTTTCCTTTTCTGTCTGTTCAATTTTTGGAGATCCCTCTGCTTGAGCATAAATATTCCGAACAAATCCTGGAGCAGCTGATAAGACCGTTACTAAAACTAACACCTTGGCTATGTCTCCAGCTTTTCCTCTAAATTTTCCTAAAAAACCTTTTTCTTGCTGGCTAAGTTTCTCTGGATCAATTTCCAGCAGTTCTCTTTGTTCTGATTCTGCCTCTGTTTTTTTCGGTTCTTCCTCTTTTTTGTCAATAAATTTTGGCATAAATTTTTCTCGTTCCATAAATATTTTTTAAAATAATTTCAGATGAATCAAGTATAACTAATCCCAGTATGCCACGTTTTTTGAATTAAGGCAATAATATAACGAAAACCCGAAAAACTTAAATAAACTACACCGACATATACTTCACGATCGTGAAGTATATGTCGCTAGCTAGCTAGATAGCTATTTATTTATTTATTTATCTATCTATTTATTTATTTATCACAGATCAAATTGAATCCTCAAATCACTATCTTGATCTATCTCTTCTACTGTTAAAAATCTAATGTCATCTTCTATTTTAAGTTTTTGGATTTTGAGCAGCTCTTTTATTCTATCTTTTACATCATAAGGAAACACCCAAACGCTTTTTTGAAGTTCTCTGAATCCAAGCCAACGAAGAAGATTGCGCAAAAAATCTCTATAATTTCTCTTTTCTTCTAAAATATCGAAAATCACTATTCGCCACTTGCCATCCCATTTAGAGTGTTCTTCTTGAATCTGATATTTTAAAATCTCTAAATAACCTTTCTCAGTAAAATAGATTTTCTTATCTTGTTTCTTTTTCTTAATATGCCCGGATAACTCAAGCCGCCTAAGAGCCCGCATAGCCTCCCATTCTTTTTCTGCCCAATAAGTACCATGGGCTTTCTTCATGATATCGCTTGTAGTAGTGCCTTCCAATAATTCGCCAGGAGTTTTAGCTATTTCTTGTAATACTTCCCAGATCAATAGAAGCACCTTTTTGCCAAGGGAATTTTTCTTTAAACCCCTTTTTAAACCTCCTGAAAATTGTAACTTTTTCCTCATAATTCTATTTTTAGAATGCCGACATATACTTCACGATCGTGAGGCTTTTGTCGGTTTGCCTGATAATTAAAATTTCTTAAATAAATTTTACTCAAAATACTTCAGTAATTTTTCTCTAATTTTTCTAACTTCTGATGATTCAAGCGAATCACCGGCCTTATGCATTAATTGACTACATCTCTTCTGAATTTCAAACTTGCTTAATCCGCCTTTTAGATCGTCTTTAAATACTTCTTTAACATAAGCTCTTTCTTTGGGCGACAAAGCAGAAATCTGCTGCAAAGCTTTGTTAAAGTCTTTGCTGTAAATTTTTTTACTTGAATCTGGAAAAACCAAGTCAAATAAACCCATAGCGGAGGAGGTGGGATTCGCCATGTCATTCGACATGGCGCCCTATCGAATGATAGGGCGAACCCCATATTTAATTAGATAGTTTTTTATTTGTTGCCTTAATAATCTTTTTCCCTCTGTGGTTTTCAGAAATTTTTCTCTTCTTTGAGCATCGCTTTCGAAAATATAAGCTTCATAGTGAATGAGTTTTAAGGGGTGTCTATTTTTAGTTGATTTTACCTTTTTGCTTTTATGTTCTTGCCATCTTCTTTTAAGATTTGCAGTAGAGCCAGTGTATAATTTTTTGTCTTTTAAGCTTAGTAAAATATAAACATAATACATTCGGTGAGGGCGGGATTCGAACCCGCGATACGGTTTCCCGTATACTTGCTTTCCAAGCAAGCGCGATAGACCACTCTGCCACCTCACCTTAACTTTATAATAAATTATTTTCTTAGTTTTGACAATCCAAAAATCGGTCCAATGTATATCGGACCGATTTTATATCTAAAAATTTACATTCCCATTGGCATTCCGCCTCCAGGCGGCATACCGGGACCAGGTTCGTCTTTTTTTGGAATATCGGTCACAGCCGTCTCGGTGGTGAGGAAAATCGAAGCCATAGAAGCAGCATTTTCTAAGGCGCTTCTAACTACTTTTAAGGGGTCAACGATTCCAGCCTCTATCATATCTGCTCTTCCTTTTTTCAAATTCTTGGAATCAGTTTTGGTAAAGTCATAACCAATATTGTCCCCTTTCTTAATATCATCGACTATTATTGAAATATCTTTGATGCCAGCATTTTCAGCAATTTGTCTTAATGGAGAAACCAGGGCTTTTTTAACAATATTCACTCCAATTTTCTCCTCTTCTGAAAGCCCTGCCTTGCCGGCAGGCAGGTCTTTTTCAAGAAACTCATCCATTGAATAAACAGCTTTTATTAAGGCTGTTCCTCCTCCGGGCACAATCCCTTGTTCAATAGCAGCTCGGGTAGCATTCAATGCATCTTCTATTTTATCTTTCTTATGTTTCATTTCAACCTCAGTAGCAGCCCCAACCTTAATTACTGCTACTCCGCCGGAAAGTTTGGCTAATCTTTCCTGCAGCTTTTCTTTATCAAATTCTGAATCACTTTTTTCAAGTTGTATTTTAATTTGTTTAACCCTCTCTTCTATCTCAGCTTTATTGCCTTTGCCACCAACAATGGTTGTATTTTCTTTAGTAGAAATTACCTTATCAGCTTCGCCCAACATATTAACATCAGCATTTTCCAATTTAAGACCAACTTCTTCAGAAATAACTTTTCCGCCGGTAACAGTTGCGATATCTTCTAACATTTCTTTGCGTCTATCACCAAACCCAGGCGCCTTAACTGCCAGGGCATTAAAAGTTCCTCTAAGTTTGTTAACCACCAAAGTTGCCAGGGCTTCGCCTTCTACGTCATCAGCAATAATCACTAAGTCTTTTTTACCGGCTTGGGTTAATTTCTCAAGCAAAGGTAAAATGTCATTGATAGCTGAAATTTTCTGGTCAGTTAATAAAATATGGGGTTCTTTATATTCAGCTTCCATTCTTTCGGCATTGGTTATCATATAAGGAGAAATATAACCATTATCAAACTGAAGGCCTTCTACTAATTCCTTAGAAAGACCAAAGGTCTGTGATTCTTCTACTGTAGCTACTCCATCCTTGCCAACTTCTTCCATAACATCAGCAATCAAATTCCCAACTTCTTCATCTTCGCTGGCAATGGTTGCTACCTGAGCTCTTTCTTTTTTGGTTTTAACTGGTTTTTTAATTTTATTTAAAGCTTTTATAGTTGCTTGCACTGCTTTATCTATTCCCTTTTTTATTCCCAAAGGATCGCTACCAGCAGTAACATTTTTTAACCCCTCTTCAACAATTGCCTGAGCAAGAACAACAGCAGTAGTTGTTCCGTCACCGGCTACATCATTGGTTTTTTCAGCTACCTCCTTAATTAATTCAGCTCCCATATTCTGAAACTTCTCTTCTAATTCAATCTCCTTTGCAATGCTTACTCCATCATTGGTAATGGTTGGAGAGCCAAAACCCTTATCCAAAACCACATTCCGACCCCTTGGACCAAGAGTTACTCTTACGGCGTTAGCTAATTCATCAACGCCTTTTTTTAATTCCTGACGAGCCTCCTCGTCAAATTTAAGTTGTTTAGCCATAATCGTTTAAATCTCAAGCACCAAGCACCAAATCACAAACAATGTCTAAATACTAAATTCAAAATTCTAAACTGTCCTATAGACCCGAGGTCTCGGACCTGTAGGGTTTGGGATTTTGGTTATTGGGATTTGAGATTTGTTTGTTATTTGTTATTTGGGATTTGGGATTTTGAGCGATTATCAACTGATAATCGCGAGTATATCATCTTCAGAAACGACTAAATATTCTTTATTACCGACCTTAACTTCATCTGGGCCGTATTTTTTGAAAACGACCTTATTGCCGACTTTTACACTCATTGGCGCTCTTTTACCATCAACTAAAATTCTCCCCGGGCCAACAGCAACAACCTTGCCCTGCTCGGGTTTTTCTTTATCAACAGTATCAGGAAGAA
>CAYRSI010000046.1:0-6673 GCA_964426965.1 uncultured Candidatus Saccharibacteria bacterium | reverse complement strand
GCTTGCTCCGAGCCTGTTAAATGGTTAGAATGAGGGTGTATGGAAAACATTGTCATACCAAATCATAAAGAATTGGAAAAATTAAAAGAACAAATTTCTGAACAAGGGGCTGAAAGACTTCATATTTTAGCTGATTTTGATAGGACTCTAACCTATGCCTTTGCAAAAGGAGAAAAAGTTCCCTCTATAATTTCAATTTTACGAAGCAGTGGAAAGTATTTGGGCGAAGATTATGCCAAGAAAGCCCTTGCTCTTTACGACAAATACCATTCAATTGAAACTGATTCCAAAATCCCGTTTAAAGAAAAAAAGAAGGCAATGCATGAGTGGTGGAAAGCCCACTTTGATTTGATAGTTAAGGCAGGCTTAAACAGGAGTCATTTAGATGAGGTGGTGTCATCCGGGAAGATGAGGTTCAGGCAAGGAGCTTTAGAATTCTTTGATTTTTTGCATAAACACAGGATTCCTTTGATTATTATGTCTGCGAGTGGATTAGGCAGTGACATTATTGCAGCATTGCTTGAAAAAGAGGGCAGGCTGTATAATGATATTTATATAATTTCAAATTCATTTGTTTGGGATAAAAGAGATATTGCGACGGATATTAAAAAACCAATAATTCATTGTTTGAATAAAGATGAGACCATTCTTAAAGATTTTCATTGCTATAAAGCAGTAAAACAAAGAAAAAATGTTTTGTTACTAGGAGATAATTTAGAGGACGTTAAAATGATTGAAGGTTTTGATTATAAGAGTTTGATAAAAATCGGATTCTTGAATGAGAACGTGGAAAAGAATTTAAAGTATTACAAACGCAATTACGACATAGTAATTTTAAACGATTCTTCTATGGATTATATTAATATGATCTTAAAAGAGATGATAATAGACAGGGTCGGAAGGACGCGGTACAATAAGGATAATGAGAAATAACTTATATTACTTATGTATAGAGTTTCCCCATCTTTAATTGGATATCTTCTTGAATGCCCGCGATGTCTTTGGCTATACTTTAATGAAGAGGTAAAACGTCCAAGAGGACTTTTTCCGTCTTTGCCCAGTGGCATGGATGGTGTTTTTAAAGAATATTTCGACCCATATCGAGAAAGGAAAGAATTACCACCGGAAATTGCTGGAAAGATAGATGCTAAACTTTTTGATGATATGGAAAAATTGGAAGTGTGGCGCAATATTGACTTTGGCCGAGGAGGGCTTAAGGCAGAATTTCCAGAGTATAACGTTTTGCTTCGAGGTGCCATTGATGAACTTCTGGTAACGCCCGATGGAAGCTTTATCATTCTTGATTTTAAAACCCGAGGTTATCCAACAAAGGACGACACCCATAAACATTACCAGCATCAATTAGATCTCTATGCTTTGCTTTTTGAGAAAAATGATCTAAAAGTCTTTCCAAAAGGTTATCTTTTATTTTTCTGGCCAGAAAAATATAATAAAGGCACAGCAAATTTTAAAACAGAATTAGTGGAAATGGAACTTGATATTAGCCGGGCACACGACCTTTTAAGGCGCGTCCAAGAGATTATTAGCGGAGAAAAACCTGCTGCTCATAGTGATTGTGAATATTGCGCTTATCGCGAACCAAAAAATTAAGTTCAGCTTCAAAAGTAACTCACCTAATGGGTTATTTTTGTTTTGCCCAAAATTCTTGCTTGCCCCGCTAAGCGTGGCTTGCCCCGTTTAGCGGGGCTTGCCCTGAATTTATTGAAGGGGTAGAATGAGGGTATGGATAGAGAAAAATTCGAGCAGTTAGTTAGAGAGGGAATTGAAGCAATTCCTTCAAGGTTTTTGAAAAAATTGGACAATGTGGATATTATCATTGAAGATGAGCCAACAGAAGAACAGATGAAAAAATTAAAGCTTGGAAAGGGCGCTAAACTTTTTGGGCTTTATCAAGGAGTGCCCCAAACAAAAAGAGGGCATTATAGTTGGGTCTTGCCGGATAAAATAACTATTTTTAAAAAACCGATCGAAGAAGTAACTTTATCAGAAAAGGAAGTAAGAGAAAAAGTCAAAGAAACAGTTTGGCATGAGATTGCCCATCATTTTGGGTTGGATGAAGAAAGAGTAAGAAAAACAAAAAGGAGACACCAGTAAATAAATTATCTTTGTTTTATTCTGGTTTTTTGTTAGAATAGAGACGAAAGGTCGATAATTAGTTAATTAAAATATCTTATTAATTTTATGGCTAAATTTGTTATAAAAAAGGACGGGAAAAAAGAGCCCTTTGACGTGGAAAAGATTAAAGCAGCAATTACAGCCGCTGCCTCAAGGACCGATCTTTCAGATAAGCGAATAAAGAAGGTAGTAAAAAAGGCTTCAAAAGCAGCAATTAAGTTAGCAAAAAATAAAGAAGAAATAGCCACAGCAGAGATTAGAGAAAAGGTTCTTAGCGAGTTAGACGCCCTCGAGCCTTCGGTTTCAGAGGCTTGGAGAAAGTACAACGAAGAAAAGGCAAGGGCTTAATATAAAATTTTTCCTATTCAAAAACGGCCCAGTTTTTAGGGCTGTTTTTGTTTTAGTGGTTTTTTGGTATAATAAAATAAGAAATCATGTGAATATTAAATCTATGCCTCTAAAAGATATTCAAAAACAAGTTGATAAGTGGACGAGCCAGTATAAAACTCCATATTGGCAGCCACACGAGATTTTAGCCCGAATAATAGAAGAAGTCGGTGAGTTGGCGCGGGAAATTAATCATTTGTACGGGCCAAAGAAAAAGAAATCTGATGAAGAGATTAGAGAATTAGGAGAGGAAATAGCAGATATAATTTTTGCTTTGTGCTGTTTGGCTAATTCCAAAGGAATAGATTTGGACGAATCTTTCAAAAGAGTAATGGATAAATGCTATACCAGAGATAAAGATAGATTTGAAAAGAAATAATCTTTACTTTATACTTTTAAAGGCCGATTATACTGGACAAAATAAAATAGTTATGTTAAAATGAAATCTATGAATCAAAAAGGATTTACCCCGCACTATTTGCGGGATAATAAAAAAACTGGGGAAAAACGCACAAAAAATAGTGCGGGGTTTATCCCAATAGTTTTAATAATAATTGCTGTTGTAGTAGTTGCTGCGGCTGTTTTCTGTATTGTTAAGTATAGGGATGAAATTACTGCTAATGTTTCCCAGATGTTTAAGGGGGCAGACAAAGAGCCAGTTTCAGAAGGAATAATGGAGAATATCACAGGGATGCGTAAGTAATTTCAATTAATAAGCCAGCAGATTATTTAGATAAAGAGTCTTAACGACTTGCGATGTTTAAATAGCATTAAAAATGGCCCACAAGGTTGGGTCGTTTTTATTAGGACGGGCTTGTTCAAAAAGTTTTTGAAATAGGGTAGAATCAAAGAGAAGCTTTAAAAATTTTTTAGAATATGAAAGTTTTTAGTAAAAATTTTAAAAACGCCTTTACGCTTACAGAGATATTGGTGGTTATTGCTATAATTGGAATTTTAGCAACAATTATATCAATATCTCTTTTTAGCGCCCGAGATAAAGCCAGAGATTCAAAGCGAAAAACAGAGGTCTCCCAGATTGGGAGATTTTTAACCCTTTCTTGTTATATGCCGGACAAAGGAGTAGGTGAATATGATTTAGTCCTGCTCGCAGAGGAGATTCTTGCTAAATATCCAGATTATCGCAAATATCTTTCAGAAGTACCCAAAGACCCGAAAACAGGCACTGAGACCGAGTCAAAGTATATTTATATTGTAAGTGCAGATGGTAAAAAGTGCGCTATTTATGCAAATCTTGAACATGTCGATACTCCAGCGACTTTGACTATTACTATTCCTACGCCAGGAGGGGGAACGGGCGTATTAAAGGAAGCTGACAGTTCTGGCTGGAACGGCACCCCGCTTTATTTTCAGTATTCCAATTAAATTTGTTATAAAAGCTTGTATCTAAGGAGGAATAATTAAAAAAAAGCTTCAGAAGAAACTTTTCCTATATTTGGCTGGAACCCACTTCTATTAAGGCGCTCCCTACCATTTTATATTAGTATGATTAAAGTTGCGATTGCAACAACTAAAACCTGCGTACTGATTCCGATCAAGGTCGGTATTTTTATATGCCTCGGATGATGGAGTGCTTTTTTATGAAAGTTTGTATATTTGGTTGCTATTTTTTTGGGTTTACTAGAAAAACCTTCGACAAGACCCGCAATACCCAATAGGATGTCAGGAAGGTTAGAGGCAAAAATACCAACTAAAATAAATGGCAAATCATTTAGATTTATCATGCCTTTTTGCCAGATAATCAAAAAAACAATTCCTAATCCTATCAATCCATCAATTACTATCATAGAAGCAGCGATAAATAATTCTTTGTAATTTC
This sequence comes from uncultured Candidatus Saccharibacteria bacterium, assembly GCA_964426965.1. Taxonomy (GTDB): domain Bacteria; phylum Patescibacteriota; class Minisyncoccia; order RBG-13-40-8-A; family JAUWHN01; genus CAYRSI01. The sequence continues at coordinate 2,313 of CAYRSI010000046.1, read as the reverse complement.
TCTCTTGAGCCAATCTTTTCATTCCTTTTGGCAAATAATCCCAATGAGGGATTTTATCCAAAATCAGATGGCTTAAAAGCCCTAAAATAATAACTAGGCCAAGGTGTTTTATTTTGGCTCCAATAACAGCGCCAACAAGAATGTGAGGAATAAGAATCATAGCTTAACAATAAGAAGATTTTTTGTTAGACTTTAATTGGCTATATGTCTACATTATACATTATCGCAACCCCAATTGGCAATCTTAAGGATGTTACGATTAGGGCTTTACATATTTTGGAAGAAGTTGATTTGATTTTGTGCGAGGATACCCGAATAACTAAAAAGCTGCTTAATCGTTATAATATTAAAACCTTGGCCCAGAGCTATCACCAGCATTCCAGTCTTAAAAAAGTTAATTATATTTTAAATTTATTAAAACAAGGGAAAAATTTGGCTCTGGTTTCAGATTCAGGAACGCCGGGTATTTCTGATCCGGGAAGTAAATTAATAGCCGAGGCTTCGGCGGGCAGGCAACCCCCAATTAATATTGTGCCAATACCCGGACCAAGCGCAGTGACAGTTGCTGCCAGCATTTCCGGATTTCCAATGAATAAATTTATTTTTCTCGGCTTCCCGCCCCATAAAAAAGGCAGGCAAAAATTCTTTAAAGAGGTTAATGAATATAAATACCCGGTCATAATTTATGAATCTCCTCATCGCATTCTAAAAACCCTGAAAGAATTAGGACAAAAAGAAGTAGTAGTTTGTAGAGAGTTGACCAAGAAATTTGAAACAATTTATCGAGAGGGTATCGAAGAAATCATCAGCCAATTAGAAAAAGAAAAGCCAAGAGGCGAATTCGTTATAGTAATTAATAACCTGCCTGCCCGCTTCGCAGCGAGGCGAGCCCGCTTCGCAGCGAGGCGAGCCCGCTTCGCCGAATCGAGGCGAGCCGGCAAGACAGGAAAACCATGAAAAGGATACTTATTACAACTCCTATATATTATGTGAACGACAAGCCACATATTGGTCATGCTTATACAACTTTAGCAGCCGATGTTTTAGCGCGTTTTTTTAGACTGCAAAAAAACGAAGTTTTCTTTTTAGCCGGGACCGATGAACACGGAGCTAAAATAGCAGAGTCAGCCGAAGAATTGAAGATTGCTCCCAAGGAGCTTTGTGATAAAAACAGTAAATTATTTAAACAAGCTTGGGAAAATTTAAATATTAAATATGATTATTTTGTAAGAACCACTGACAAAAGACATAAAGATTCTGTGAGAAAGTTTATGCAAAAGCTGAAAGACAATGGGGTAGTTTATGAAAAGGAATACAAAGGGCTTTATTGTACCGGCTGTGAAAAGTTTTTAACAGAAAAGGAACTAAAAGACGGCAAATGCCCGTTTCATGAGAAAGTGCCGGAAAAAGTTTCTGAAAAAAATTACTTTTTTAAGCTCAAGAGTTATTTGGATAAAGTCAAAGATTTAATAGAGAGAGACAAATTAAAACTTAGGCCAGAAACTGCCAAAAAAGAAACTTTAGGGCTGTTTAAACAGGGACTGGATGATTTTTCTATTTCTCGTCAGAAAGTAAAATGGGGAATTCTTCTGCCTTTTGATAAAAGACAGATGACGTATGTCTGGGTGGAGGCCCTTCAAAATTATATTTCTGCGATTGGTTATGGCGACAAACCCAATCAGTTTAAAAAATGGTGGAAAGAAGCAAGAGTTATTCATTTGATGGCAAAAGATATTTTAAAGTTCCACGCGATTTATTGGCCAGCTTTACTTTTTGCAGTTGGTGAAAAAATGCCTGACGGAGAATTTATTCATGGATTCTTTACTATCAACGGGCAAAAAATGAGTAAAAGCTTGGGCAATATTATTGATCCTAATGATTTGGTTAAAAAATTCGGCGTTGATGCTACGCGCTATCTTTTACTCTCTCAATTTCCATTTGGTCAGGATGGCGATATTCAGCAAGATAGATTTGTAGAAAAATACAACGCTGATTTGGCAAATGGCTTGGGTAATTTAGTCGCAAGAGTATTGGCGTTTGCGCCAAAGTTCCCAGCCTACGGTCGAAAAGTTAGCGATAAGACTTTTCAAAAAAAGATTACTGAAACGCAGAAGAATTTTATAGAAAACATGGAGGAATTTAAGCTTTATGAGGCCTTGGGAGAAATTTGGAAACTAATTAGCTTTTGTGATGGTTATGTGGAAGAGAACAAGCCTTGGCAGTTAGTTAAGACAGATAAAAAGAAATTAGAACAGGTCTTATCTAATTTGCTTTATTGTATTTCAGAAATCGCAAATTTAGTTGAGCCGTTTT
>CAYRSI010000045.1:2848-6701 GCA_964426965.1 uncultured Candidatus Saccharibacteria bacterium | reverse complement strand
TGCCAATAATATCCCCCCAGACTCCTAAAGAACCATGAACCAAAAGGGAATCCAAGAGTTTTGTAGCGCCTTTAACCAAAAGAGTTTTGCCAACTTCAACACCACCTTCCAGAAAAACATCTTCGGTTGTTAAATTGCCATTTTTAGTAACAAAAGCCAAGGTAAAATCTTCTCCCTTTAACCCATCAAGCATTTCAGCATTTAGATTTTCTATCATTGTTGTTGATTCAACAACAATCGGGGCAATACCGTCCTTAACCCAAGATCTCAGCTGTCCCTTGGTTTCAACGTGTCCATAAATTGAAATATTTCCTTCTTTGTTTAAAAGTAAAACTTCATTAGCATGAGTGCCGGGCCAATGTCCCTGAAGAGTAGTAGCATCTCGAAGGGCCTTTTTTACACCAGTAACAAGAGGATCTATATTGCCGAAACTAATGCCGCCGATAATCAAAAAGATTAGAACAATGGCGCTAATCATCATCAATAAATTTTTAGTTGGATTCCTCAATTGCTTCCTTGATTTTCTATCAAATTTTCTGAATTTATAAAAAAACCCCCGAGAACCCGTTTGAACGAAATCACGTTCATCTGGTGCTAATTTCTCATGGGGTTTTTTGTCGTGTGAAACAAAAACGCCGGCTTTCTTGTCAATACTATTTAATTTGTCAACAAGCGCCTCAAAAAAACTTCTTTCATCTTTTAATTTTCTATCAAATTTGTCGTCAATCTCCTTCTGTTTTTCAATAACTTCTTCTTGCTTCTCTATAACCTTCTTTGTCTCTTTTTCTACGGTCCTTTGGATATCCACAGAAATCACCTTTTTGGGCTTGACAGAGGCGATTTGTTCGGGTAAAATAGAGATGGGCTTACTTATTTTCCCCTTGTAGCTGGCAGGCGCAGGGAGGATCATGGTAAGCCCTTGTTTTTTTATATAATCATCTATTGCTTCTTTTGTTGAGTACCAGTTGCGGCCAATTTTTTTAGCATGAATCTTTCCACGCCTGGCAAGTAAACTTAGATATTCTTGAGAATAAGGATAGTTTTCACTTAATTTATAAAGACTTAGGTAATCAGAAAAACCACTTGAGTTTTTTTTCAAATTCTCTTTCTGTTTGTTCTTGTCACTATCTTTGTTTGCATTTAGTATTCTGGCAGGCATTTTTTGGCTTAACTAAGCAATTTTTAACTTAAAATTCTTTAATAGTTATCCACATATTAACAGTCTTTTCCACAGTATCCGATATGTTATCGGATACCACTTATAAGTATAACCTTTAAAATAAGAATGTCAACTCTTTAATTGTGGATAACTATTTACTCTATTAAAATCAATAAAATTTAGGATTATTTTGAACAAAAAACAACCGAATTTTGTCGGTTGTTTCTATAAATAGCTGTATTTTTGATAGTTCGATGTATCAAATACTACTTTTGATATATCGAAGATGGTCTTCTCTCCTCTACTCTTCTCATCCTATTTTATACAACATTTAACCCATAATACTGTACATTAATCAATATATCACCATTCTAAATAACCCATAAAACGCTTTAATTAAACATTCGGAGATTCAATCTCCGAATGTTTAATTAATCTTTTTCGATAATTATATCTCTAATTTCTTCTACGCCTAAATCTCTAAGCCAATTCTTCATGGCTAATTTATAATCTTTAGGACTTTGCCATAACTCACCTAAGAACTTTGTCGAAATCACTGAAGGAAAATTCTTTTTGTCAATATAATCAGAATAACTTGACCAATGATAAGATTCTAAAAATTGATTAGCCTTTTTCCAGTCCTTGATTCCTTCTTCTCTCCATTTGGGCATTATCAAATGAAGAGGGTTAGAATGAATATAATAAGGCAAATAAAGAAAATGGTTTTCATCGTATAACCAGTGCCCAACTTTTGCATAAACTTAACAATACCACCCTTGACTAATTGCCGAATGAATAAATGAAAATGATTTGGCATTAAACAAAAAGCCAATATCTCTATAATCAATTTCCTCGGTTTTCTAACTTTACGAGGCTTAGCCTCGTAAGATTCGTAAGGTCTAATTTTTTTCTTAGCTTTTTTTCTTAATGTTGGAGGTTTCGCCTCCAACATTTTGAGATTAAATGTCTAAAGCCGCTTTTTATTCGTGTCCACTAAATGGGGTACACTTCATTTTTGAGGGCTTTTTTGATTTGACAATAACTATAAGTAAAAGTTAAAAGATACTATCATACTCTAAAAATAAATACATTTGAAATTATGATAACAACTTGGAAAACAGGTTATAGAACAGCTCGGAAAAGAGCTGAAAAAATTTACTCTAAAATAGGAACAATACAATGTCCCGCCCTAAATGATGAAATCATTTCTTTTAGTAGATGGGGTTTTAAAAAATCCTCAAGCAGTAATTTTATATAGAGAAAAGGAAATAGAATATAAATCAAATAAAATTTCTCAAGCTAAATTTTGGACTTTTGTAGAAGAAATAAAAGATTGTAAAATTAAAGTCGTTATAATACAAATAGGTAATGGGAATAAGAAATTTTGTAAAACCCCCCTACGAATAAGGGGGTTTTAGTGTGTCTGCCATCAGCTATATTGCCGATCGGGATCGTGAGATCCCGCAGACACACTTGTATTATACACCTTCCAAATTTCTTTGTCAAGTCCACTAAAATAGAGCCAAATAGAGTATTCTGTGAGAAAAAGGACAAATTTTTGTAAAAAGATATTACCTGTGGAAAACTTTAAACTACACCAATTTCAAAGGTCGAAATAAATAATAAATCTTATCTCTTACTCCACTGTGGTGCTCGACGAGCTTTCTTAAGGCCGTATTTCTTCCGTTCTTTTTTTCTAGGATCTCGAGTCAAAAAGCCTGCTTTTTTTAACTTCTTCCGAAAGTTAGACTCAAACAAGATAAGGGCTCGGGCTAAGCCATGTTTAACTGCTCCTGCCTGCCCGCTTAATCCCCCGCCTTTTACTTTTACAGTAACCATAAATCTATTAAGAGACTTCAGGCGTTTCAAAGGAGCTTCAATAGTATTCTGCAACTCTAAAGTCGGAAAAAATTCTTTATATGGCTTGTTATTAATTATTAAATTTCCTTCTACTACTGATTGAGAAGGACTTGAGGTAAATAAACGCACCCTGGCTACAGCAGTTTTTCTTCTGCCAACCGCTTCATAATATTTTCCCTTCTTTGGCTTCCCGCCAAGATGTTCCAACTTCTGGCGGGTTGTGGCGGGTTTTTTCTTTATAGTAGTTTTCTTTACTGTTTCCTTTGTCGTTTTCTTAGCCTTGGTAGTTTTTTTAGTTTTAGTAACTTTCTTTTTTTGAACCATAATTATTTTATTATTTTGGCATTTCGCCAGTGTATAATTTTAATCTCTTCATCATCTTTGCTCTTAGTTTATTCCTTGGCAACATCCCATAAATTGCTTTTCTTAAAATTTCATTAGGATCTCTGGCAAACAATCTTTTATAAGTAATTTCTTTAATACCACCAGGGTAGCCAGAATGCCTATAATATTTCTTTGACTCAGCTTTTTCCCCGGTAACTTCTATTCGGGAAGTATTTGTCACTACTACTTCTTGCCCCATATCCAAATAAGGAGCATAGTCTGGCTTATCCTTTCCTCGCAATAAAATAGCGATTTCGACTGCTAACCGACCTAAAATTTTCCCAGTGGCATCAATTGTATGTGTCTCTTTCATATTACTTAACGAGTTCTATTACTGCCATTTTCGCAGCATCTTGTTTTCGAGGACTAACCTTGGTTATTCTAGTATATCCTCCGGGCCTGCTTTTATAACGAGGGCCTATTTCTTTAAATAATTTTTTTATTACTTTG
>CAYRSI010000045.1:0-2748 GCA_964426965.1 uncultured Candidatus Saccharibacteria bacterium | reverse complement strand
TTTAAATTTAAAATTATTTCAATAACATCTTCCAATACATAAGGAAGAGTTGAAAATTCATGCTCAGCTCCTTTGATTTTTACTACTGTTACAGCTGCTCCCGGTAAAGAAGATAAAAGGACCCTTCTAAAGGCACTGCCTAATGTCATTCCGTAGCCAGGATAACAATTTTCAATTTCAAAAATAGCTCGATTTTCTCCCTTTTTCTTAATAATTTTTGGGCATTTTGGTATTAAAATAGTTGTTTTCATAAAATTCCTACGAATTACGAATCAGACCCGAATTACGAATATTCGTAATTCGATTAAAATTCGTAATTGGTAGGTTCAACGTGAATAATACTCCACTATCATTTGCATATCAACGGGAATATTAATATCTTTCCGTTGAGGCAAAGAAATTAATTTACATTCTAATTTATTTTTATCTAAAGAAAGCCAATCAGGAACTTTCAATTTTTTAAGTTTAGTTCCTAAATCCTTAAAAGCTGCTAAGCCAAGGCTGGATTTCTTGACTTTTATAACATCCTTGGGCTTTACCTGAAAAGAAGGAATGTTTACTTTTCTATTATTTACCAAAATATGTCCGTGGCTAATAAATTGACGGGCTTTTTTTCGAGACTCTGCCAATCCTAGTTTAAAAATAACATTATCCAAACGAGTTTCTAATTTTTTTAATAAATTATCTCCAATAATCCCTCTTTCTTTTAATGCCTCCCTAAAATAGCGTTTAAACTGTCTTTCTCTGATATTATAAATCTCACAAATTTTTTGCTTCTCGGCTAACTGAGATCCGTACTCTGAAATTGATCGTCGCCTTTTTTTCCCATGAATCCCTGGAGGATAAGGCTTTTTGACCATCGCACATTTTGGCGTAAAGCAACGTTCCCCTTTTAAAAAGAGTTTTTGCCCTGCCCTTCTGCATTTTTTACAATTCGCTTCGCTCATTTTCCTCACGAATTACGAATCAAAAACGAATTACGAATTCGAATTAATAATTCTTTTGAATTCCAATCCTCTTTTAGTGAAATTCGCTATGATTCCTAATTTTAGTCCTGTTGCTTTTAGATAACTATAGATTTGATCGATAGTACTCTTCAAAAATCTATCTCCTTTTTTAATTTCCAGAATTATCTTGTCTTCAATTGTGAAATCAATGATTCCCTTAGTTACCTCTTTTTCTCTAATTTTTACTTTTATGGAAACTTGTTCCTGAAAAGATATTTTTAATGTTTCTAGAAGAGAAGCAATTGCTTTCTGATAATATCGTTCTTGATATCCTGGTCCTAAGTTGTTATAAACTTCAAATAAGACTCCAACAATTTGATAACTTAGCTCGGGATATAAAATATCTTTTCTTTTTAATCTGGCATTAACCATAAAACATGATTCCCTCCTTATTTAAGCTATTCGTAATTCGATTAAAATTCGTAATTCGTAGGAGAAGGGTTTAAACCCTTCTGGGTTTACGAGGCCTACAACCATTGTGTGGTATAGGTGTAACATCTTTAACAGATAGAACATCTATGCCCTGATTTGCCAGAGCTCTGACCGCTGCCTCTCTGCCTGAGCCAACCCCCTTTACGAAAACCATTGCCTCTCTAAGGCCTGTTTTAACCAGCTTTTTTACTAATGAATCAACGGCTTTTGAAGCAGCAAATGGAGTGGCTTTTTTAGGTCCTTTAAAACCAACCCCTCCAGCGCTCTCCCAAGCTAAAACATTCCCATCAAGATCAGTAATGGTTATTATAGTATTATTATAAGTTGCCTGAATAAAAGCCTTGCCACGAACTACTTTTTTACCTTTAACCTCTTTTTTGGCCTTTGCTGCTACTTCTCGGGCTTCTTTTTCTTTCAATACTTCTTCAATTGTTTGTTTTATAACACGTTTTTTCCCCATATCGCTTCGCTCCTCCTCGCAAATTACGAATCAAACGCGAATTACGAATATTCGTAATTCGATTAAAATTCGTAATTCGTAGGGTTTATGTTTTCTCCATCTTGCGCCGCCCGCTTCCCATTGTTCGTCGAACATTGCCTCGACTTGTTCGAGTATTGGTTCTTGTATGCTGCCCTCTGGCTGGCAATCCCCGAATATGGCGCGATCCGCGATAAGAACCAATTTCTTTCAGCCGTTTAATATTCATCATAGTTTCTCGTCTTAAATCTCCTTCAATTCTATATCTTTTCTCATCAATAATTTTTCTCAAACTATCCAATTCTTTATCTGAAAGTTGCTTGGTCTGTTGGTCGGGATTAATCTTAACTAATTTAAGAATTTCATTACTCAAAGAACGTCCTATGCCGTAAATATAGGTTAAAGCTATTTCTATTTTTTTGTCATCAGGGATATTCACCCCAGCTATACGAGCCATAATTTAAAAAATTTCTAATTATTCTAATTATTCTAATTGATCTAATCAAATCCCTAAATGGGCGAGCTCTATAAAGCCGAGCTCTCGAGCCATAGGCCCATCGGGCTATAGCCTAATTTCTAATTCCTAATAACTAAAGCTATTTTTTCCTCCGCAAACTTAGCTGTTCTTTCTTCTAAATCGTATGTTTTGGTCATTTAGTCATTGGATATTAGAAATTCCTTAGAATAATTAGGTTAATTAGAATAATTAGAATAATTTTACACTTATCCTTGCCTCTGTTTATGCCGCGGATTCTCGCATATAACATAAATTCGACCTTTGCGTCGAACTATTTTACACTTCTTGCAAATTTTTTTAACAGAGGCACGTAC
>CAYRSI010000044.1:0-6728 GCA_964426965.1 uncultured Candidatus Saccharibacteria bacterium | reverse complement strand
GGATTAAAAACAGTAGTAGTTAGTGCCGGCTATATTAATCCTGATCCTTTGCGTGAACTTTTGCCATATATTGATGCTTATAAAGTTGATTTAAAAGCTTTTAAAGACAGTTTTTATCAAAAGTTTACTGGAGGAAGTTTGGCTCCGGTTTTGGAAACAATAAAAATTGTTAAAGATAGCGGCACTTGGCTGGAGATTGTTAACTTGCTTATTCCTGGAGAAAATGATAGCGAAGAGGAAATTAGAGAAATGGCAAAATGGATAAAAGGGAATTTAGGCGATGATGTGCCCTTGCATTTTTCTCGATTCCATCCTATGTATAAACTTCAAAATTTGCCACCAACGCCAGCTGAGACAGTTATTGGGGCCAGGGAGATTGCTATAGAGGAAGGGTTGAAATATGTTTACACTGGCAATATTGTTTATCCAGAGGGAGAGTCAACTTATTGTCTAGAATCAGGAGAAATAGCCATTGAACGAAAAGCATATTTTATTCTTTCCAATAATCTTAAAAACGGCCAATGTCCAACCGGCGAAAAGATTCCGGGGATTTGGGAGTAGAACCATGAAACATTCGTTAAAAATAGGATTGAGTTTTGGTTTGACTTCTGGGATAATCACAACCCTTGGATTAATGATGGGCTTATATTCCGGCACCCATTCCAAGCTCGTTGTTATTGGAGGTATTCTAATCATAGCCGTAGCAGATGCCCTTTCAGATGCATTAGGGATTCATGTCTCTGAAGAATCTGAGGGCAAACACACAGAAAAGGAGATATGGATATCAACAGTTTCTACTTTTTTCTCTAAGTTTATTTTTGCTTTGACATTTATTGTTCCGGTTTTACTGTTTAAACTCCCAACAGCCATTATTATTAGTGTAATTTGGGGCTTATTATTGCTAAGTATTTTTAGTTTTAAAATTGCCAAGGAGCAAAAAACAAATTCTTGGAAAGTAATTGCTGAACACATAATTATTGCTATTATAGTTATAATCGCAACCTACTATATTGGTAGTTGGATTAATTCATTATTCTTAAGTTCTAGAATATAGCAATGAAAAAAGTACTGGTTTTTGTTATATTTATAGTGTTAGTAATTGGAGCGGCGTTAATTTTTGATAAACCCCTAAAGGTCCGAGACCTCGGGTCTGTAGGAGGAGAAAGCATGCCAGAAAAAGATTCTAATAAAGAAGGGCAAGCCCCGAGCGAAGTCGAGGGGCAAGTTCGGGAGCCGGTTGTAGCTGGGACTTTTTATCCCGCAGGGAAAGTCGAGCTCAGCTCGATCCTGGATGAATATTTATCGGAGATTGAATCTCCGATAGTTGAGAAATATGTGAGGGGGTTGATTGTTCCTCATGCTGGTTATCAATTTTCTGGCTGGGTGGCTGCTTATGGCTATAAAACTTTAATTGGCCAGGATATTGATACAGTTATTTTGATTGGCCCAAGTCATCACGAATATTTTGAGGGTGTTTCGGTCTATCCAGAGGGATTCTACAAAACTCCTTTGGGCAATGTTGAAATTGACAAAAATTTAGCTAAGAAAATAATTGATTCTCATGAAAAAATATCTTTTCGCGAAAGCGCTCATTTACAAGAACATTCTTTAGAGGTCCAGCTGCCATTTTTGCAACGGGTTTTTTCGGCCTCCGGCCAACCACATGCAGGCTGGAAAATTGTACCAATTGTTATAGGCAACCAACCCGGCGCAAATGAGATTTTAATTAATACCTTAAAGGATTTAGTTGATGAGAATACTTTACTTATTGCTAGTTCGGATTTGTCTCATTATCCCAAATATGAAGATGCTAAATATTCTGACAATAAAGTAATTGAGGCAATCTTAACTGGTAAAAGGGAAAATCTGCAAAAAACTGTTTCTCAATTAGAAAAAGAAAATATTTATAACCTTCAGACCTGTGCTTGCGGGCAAGATTCGATAGAAGTGATTATGGGTTTGATGGAAGACAAAGAGGCAAAGCTATTAAAATACGCCAACTCTGGCGACGTAGACATTGGTGACAAAGACAGGGTTGTTGGTTATGCTGCTATTGTTTTCACAATTGATAAATTGGAGGGCGAATTAGGGATGGCAGAGCAAAAAAGATTACTTGAGATTGCCAGGGAAACAGTGGAAACATACGTAAAAACCAAGAAACTCCCCAAGTTCTCAAATGACTATCCAGCTTTGGAAAAACACTTAGGTGCTTTTGTAACCATAAAAAAACAAGGTCAATTAAGAGGATGCATTGGCCTTTTTTCCGTCCAAGGCGGACCCGCCTCGGGCGGGCAATCCTTATATCAGGTAGTTTCAGAGATGGCACTTGCTGCAGCCACTAAAGATAATCGTTTCAGACCAGTAACCGAGGATGAGTTGAAAGATTTAGAATACGAGATTTCAGTTTTAAGTCCGCTTAGAAAAGTTGACATCTGGGAAGAAATTAAAATTGGCAAACACGGAGTTCAAATAAAAAAAGGACTCCGCACAGGTGTATTTTTGCCCCAAGTAGCAACTGACAATAATTGGGATTTAGATACCTTTATGGGCGCCTTATGTACTCAGAAAGCCGGTCTTTCGGCTGACTGTTGGAAAGATCCAGAAACAGATATCTATGTCTTTACCGCTCAGGTTTTTTAAGTTTATGTCTTTGCCAAAACTTAATGGAAAAACAATAATCATCCTTCTCTTACTTTTGGCGATTGTTTTATTAGCAAGCGCTATTTTTATAAGAGATGGTAATAAAGGAAATCTTGGTCAAATTTCTATATCTGGCGGCGTGGTCCCTCATCATTTAACAGCCAAAGAAATTATCCAGGATTTTTTTGAATATATTTCATTAGAATCAAAAATAGAACTTGAAACAGTTATTTTATTAAGTCCGGATCATTTTAATAGTGGAAATCTCACTGAAGAAAGGTCATTCATTACTCTTAAACCGGGTACTAAGGAATTCAATAATCTCAAAGTCGATAATATTCTTTTGGATAATTTAACTAATAAGATTGGATTTAATCATAATAATTCTTTTATTGTTTTTGATCACGGGATAACAGCCTTATTGCCTTATATTAAAAAATATTTCCCAGAAACTAAAATTTTGCCAATCTTGATACCTTTTGATATTAATAAAGAACAGACAAAATATCTTGCAGAAATTATTAATTCTTATGCCTCTTCTCAGGCAATAGTAATAGCCAGCGTGGATTTTTCCCATTATCTCTCTAAAAGAGCCGCAGAATTTCATGATGTAAAAAGTATTAATACTTTAGTAAATTTTAGAGAGGACGATTTTGAAAACTTAGAAGTGGATTGCTGGCAGTGTTTATACGGGACAAGACTATTTGCTAAGTTGCGCAGTAAAGAGTCCCCCAAGATAATTGCTCATAAAAATTCCAGTGATTTCTTAAAGTTAAATAATCTTGAAGAAACAACCTCTTATTTCAGCGTGGTTTTTGAGGAAGACAAGATGGGTGCGCAAGAAACATTTGGCGGGGAAACTATTTTATTTGTCGGAGATATTATGCTGGATAGATGGGTAGAAGATTTTATTATAAAAAACAGCGTTCTTTATCCTTTTCAGAAGATCGAACAATTTTTAAGAGGAGTAGATCTGGTTTTTGGAAATTTAGAGGGGCCAATTGTAAATGACCCCCAAGAATTTTCTCGCGAATCCTTAAAATTTGCCTTCTCTCACGAAGTAACCAAGGGGCTTTCTTTTGGGAATTTTGATTTATTCTCCTTGGCTAATAATCATACTTTGAACATGGGCAAGGATGGCTTGGAAGAAACTAGAGAAATTTTAAACAAAGAAAATTTTAAATTTGTTGGCGACCCGATAGAATGCACAAAAGATTTTATATTTCAGGAAGGCAATATCATATTTCTTGCTTTTAACAAAACATATCCATTTAATTGTTCAGATGAAGAAATTGCAAAAACCATAGAACAGGTTAAATCTTCAAATCCCCAAGCTTTTTTAATAGTCAGCATTCATTGGGGAGAGGAATATCAATTAAAAAATTCAATTTCTCAACAAAGATTAGCTCATAAAATGATTGATGCTGGAGCAGATTTAATTATCGGTCATCATCCTCACGTTGTTCAAAATATTGAAATCTACTCGCCTCGCTCGCCTCGATTCGGCGAAGCGGGCGGCGAAGCAGGTAAAGAAAGACTCATTTTTTATTCTTTGGGCAATTTTATTTTTGACCAATATTTTTCAAAACAAACCCAACAAGGATTAGCAGTGGGGCTTGAGATTTATCCTTCGGGACAAGTTTTTCGGCTTTTTCCGATTCAAAGCCAGTTAAGCCAACCGTTTTTAATGGAGCAAGCGAAAGCAGAAAAGCTTTTAGAGGAATTAGCCCTAAGAAGTTCTCCACAGTTATTTGACGAGATAAAAAATGGTATAATAAAAATATGAAGAAACAAATTTATAACTTAGGATTTTCAAGCACTGCCCTAATTATTTTAATAGTGGCAGTAGTTGTTGTTTTGGTCAGTGCCGGAGGCGTTTTGCTTTATTTGAAAAAAGGCGAACCTGAACCCGAGCCAGAACCAGGGCCAATTTCAGGTGTTTTAACTGCAGAAAAGCGCTTAATCCAATTAGAAGACATTGTTTTGGAAAAAGCAGATGTTATTCCTCAGATTCCTCAGTACAATCTTCCGCTTAACACAGAAGATATTTCCAATTGGGAGAAATTTTCCGAGAAAATCCAGCTCAGTTCAGGAGCTAAATCTCTTTTAGAAAAGAACGGTTTTGTAGTTGTTAATACCTCGCCTTTTTTCGAAGATTTTGTAAAAGATGATTTTGCTGCTTATTATAAAGATTTAAAAAATAAGGATCTTCCCGTCTTTATTACTACCGATTCTCTTTTGCATTATTATCATATCTTTTTTGACACCACCTTAATGAAATTAGAACGAGACCTTTTTTATCTGGATGTCTGGGAGATGAGCAAAGAATTTTTTGATGATGCAGTTCAGCAATACAATTCTACTGACGGCGAGTTAAAGGAAGCTGCTAAAAGAAATATTGCTTATATTTCAGTAGCCTTAGAATCGCTTAAACCAAAGAAAAATCAAGTAATGAGTGACGAAACCCTGAAAGAAGAGTACTGCCATTCGGGGATGTTAGCTAAATACTGCGAGGAGATGATAGAGGGAGTAAAAAAGCAATATGGAGAAAAAGCCAGCTTCAAATATTTTTCAGAAGCAGAGTTTAAAAAATACAGTTTTGATATCCCTGATTTTGTTAAAGATTTAGTTGAAAAAGAAATAGAATATATTGAAGAACATGAAAAGTGGAAATTTTCCCCCATTTTTATCTATAAAGAAGATTATACCCAGTATGTGCCCAGGGGGCATTATACCAAGTCAGAGAAGCTCAAAAATTACTTCAAGGCTTTAATGTGGTATGGGAGGATGACTGCTCTAATTAAAGATTGGGAAGAACTTCCCGAGGGAAAATCTTTAAGAAAAGTTCAGGAAGAAGGTTGGATTGTAAGCGCAGAAAACGGATTTCTTTCTACTTATGATGCCAAAATTCAAACCCTTCAAGCCAGCTTAATTGCTAAAAAGTTTTTAGAGAGCCAGAATATTCAGCAAAGATGGCAAAGAATGTATGCTATTACTTCCTTTTTTGTTGGCTTTTCTGATGATTTGGGTCCTTATGAATACAGCGCTGTATTGGAGAGTTTATTTGAGCAAGGTATAACTTCTCAAAAAATTGAAGAAAAATATTCAGATATCAAGAATAATCTTTTAAATCTCCTCTATAACCCAAAAATTTACAGCGGCTTAGATGCAGTTCAGTTAGTAATGCCTTGCCCTCCTTTGTCTGAAAAAGACATCCAAGCATTAAAGGTCCAAGCGCACAATATTTTAGAAAATACTAAAGGTTTTAGATTAATGGGTCAAAGATTTACTGTTGATTCTTATCTTTTTTCAGAGATTGTTTCTCCTTATTCAGGTGAATATAATGGGCCAGATCTTCCTTTGCCAGAGAAAGCCAAAAGAGAGCCTTTTACCTTTGCCTGGGATGATGATTATCCTGAATTTAGAAAAAATCGTCCTTTTTCTTGGGTCCATACCCAGCCAACAGGCTGTCCTGAAGGAAGAGAAGTAAAAGGATTTCCTCGCGGACTGGATGTAATGGCTTTATTTGGTTCTGAAAGAGCAAAGGAGATTTTAGAAGAACTAGGAGACACGAACTACTCGGATTATGAAAAGAAATTTTCTGAATTGAAAAAGGGAATAGATGCTTTTTCTACGGATGATTGGTTTCAAAATGTTTATTGGAATTGGCTTTATGTTTTAAAGTCTTTATTGGGTGAATGGGGGGAAGGTCATCAAACCTTTATGCAAACAAAAGCTTGGCAAGATAAAGAGTTGAATGCCGCTTTAGCTTCTTGGGCTGAATTAAGGCATGATACAATCTTGTACGTAAAACAGAGCTATACAATGGCTGAATTAGGGGGCGGGGCACCTGAACCAAAAATCGTTGGCTATGTAGAGCCAGTACCAGAATTTTATGCCCGACTTTTAACCTTGACTAAAATGACCAATAAAGGGTTAAAGGGATTGGTGCCTCAAGAAGAATTGGAAAAATTAAAAATAGAAGCTGCCTTAGATAGATTTGCTGAGATATTAAGCAGATTATTAGAAATTTCTAAAAAGGAATTAGAAAACAAATCTTTAACTGAAGATGAATATGATTTTATTGA
>CAYRSI010000043.1:3364-6776 GCA_964426965.1 uncultured Candidatus Saccharibacteria bacterium | reverse complement strand
CTTTGCGTCGAACTATTTTACACTTCTTGCAAATTTTTTTAACAGAGGCACGTACTTTCATGTCGCTTCGCTCATCAACGAATTACTAATCTCGTACGAATTTACGAATTCGTAAATTCGGAACAAGATTCGTTATTCGCCGATTACTTCTTCCTATACACTATTCTTCCCTTTTTTTCATCGTAAGGACTAAATTCTACGGTTACTTGATCTCCAGGCAGAATTCTTATTCTATAAATGCGCATTTTACCCGAAATATAAGCCAATATCTCTTTACCGTCATCCAACCTAACTTTAAAAGTAGTATTGGGTAAACTTTCTATAATCACCCCTTCTTTTTTACTTTTTTCTACCATGTACGTATAATAAATAAGTATAACAGAATATTAAATTTAGTCAACCCCTTCACTAATCTCAACTCATGATTTTCTGCGCAGATGGATCAAAGGCGAAGCCGCCTTGTGGCTCTAGCTCTCTGTTACTTAGAGCCTGCTTCTAAGATTGGTGAGGGGTCAAGAGTTATTTTAATTTTATCTTCTTTGGATGGGATTTTTTTAACCCAAAATGGCCAAAAAATAACCCTAGCGCTTTCAATCTCAGGCTGAGAAGTAAGATATTGACGAACCTCAATCTCGTTTTTTCCAGCGAGCGCTAGTCTAATCTTTTCAACGTTAACATTCCAAGCCACGCCCTCCTTTACATCACAAGCTAATTTCGCTATGCCTTTTTCTAAATTAATATCAACTATTGTATAACTAAATTCTATGGTATCTGGAATTAATGATTTATTTTCTGAAACCTTTTCCTTGAGATTATCATTTATTAAGGAGATTGCGTCATTTTCATTAAAACCAAGAACTTTAACTGCTACTCTAACCTTTACAGTAAACCTTTCTGCTGGTAGATTAGCTTCTACGCTGGAAGATGATTCTACTATTTCTTCTAAAATTGTACCCTCTAATATTTTCAAATCAGAGGGAATTTTTTTCTCAAGTTCCTTTTTCGCTTCTTTCTTTAGTTCAACAGCTAAAATATCAGTTGCTCCTTGAATATCTTCTTCACTAACAACTTTGACTTTTCCAACAACTCCTCCTGCCATTGATTGGGTAGATTCTCCATAAAAGCCCGTATATTTAGCTGTACCCTTAAAGCCCGGGATAGTGAATGAAGACGGTCCAATATTAAATTTATCGCCCGGTTCTGCTCCCTCAACTTCAATGTCTATAGAGCTGGCAATAATTTGTCCTTCTTCAACTTCTGCCCCAGGAATAACAATGGTTTTAGTTGTTCTAAATATCAATTCTTTTTCAGAAACAAAACGAGTACTTTTCACTAAGGTCTGAGACGCTGAGCTGTATTGATTATAAATAGTAATTATCCCTTTGGCTTTTTCCTTTAGTTCTTTTTCTTGAGTGGCTGGAAATTCTCTTTGCTCTTCTTTTTCAACTTGAAAAACTTGTCCTGGAATCCTATTATTATCCAATTCTACAAAGGCAACATTTTTATCCACATTCAATTCTGTCTGGAATTCTATTGTTTCTGTTCTGGGTTTTATTACTATTTCTGCCTTAGATAAAGTAGAAGAAAGAACAATTCCAAGCACAATAAAGCAAATAACGCCTGCTAATATAAAAACTTTCTTTTTCTTTTTAGGTTTCGGAGTAAATAAATCTTCTGCAAAGATTCGCTCTTCCCCGCCTAAATCTTCGGATTCCTCTACTTCAGAGATTTCTGGTTGGATAACTTCCTTTTCAATTTCAATTTTTTCCTCCTTCTTTTCCCCGCCAAAACTTTCAGATTTAGGCTCGCCTCGCTGCGAAGCGGGCTCGCCCGTCTGAATGTCCTCCGGACTTTCGACGGGTTCTTCCTTTTTTGAAAGAGGAATAATATCAGTCATTTTGACTATTCTTTTATTCATGTTGCTTCGCAACAACGCTGATAAACGCGGATTTAGCTGAAAAACCAACTAACATCTGCGTTATTTTGCGTTGCTATCTGCGTATATCTGCTTCTATTGTACAATAAATAAAAAAAATAGTAAATGGGGATAACCCTATACCTGATTGACATGATTTTTGGATTTAGTTAAAATAAAATAAGGACTACAAAATGCTGGTTAAACTATTGACTAAACTTCAAGAATGTGCTAAAATATAGGTAGAGTCCTAAAAACTAAGGTCTTTAAAAATCTATCTTAAGACCCCGCAAATACGGGGCAAGGAGTTTCTGATGAGAAAATCCATAAGTCTTTTAATCGGATTATTTTTGATTGCTCCCCTTTTGCTTAGCCAGGAAACATCAAAACAAGTCGCTTATATCAGCGATGTAAAAGAAGAGGTCCTATTTCAGGGTTTTGAACAAGCTGAAATAAACACACCTGTTTTGCAGGGAGATGACCTAAATACCAAAAAAGGTAGAGCTGAAGTTTGTTTGGGAAATGGGAATTTTCTCAGATTAGACCATGACACAAGGGTGGTTTTTCCTGTTCTTGAACAAGAATCAATATTGTTGCATATATGGAACGGAAGAGTTTATCTCAGAATAAATACTGGAACAATTGAAATTCGAACCGAACATAAACGTTCTTCTTTATCAACTGGTTTACATCTAATTGAAGTTAGAAAAAGAACAAAAATCTATTCTGGCCTAATCATGCTTGAAAATGATTTCGACCGCTTTAATGACAGACGCGAAAGAATAATTAATCTTTCTTCCCAAAAAAGATATTTACCCGAAGAACTAACTGACTACGAATATACGTTGCACAACTATGGTAAGTGGCACTATGATGCTCTTTATGGATATGTCTGGGTTCCTCATGTAAGATCTAACTGGAGGCCGTATTTTTACGGGAGATGGGCTTACTATCCACATTATGGCTGGACTTGGGTATCTCATGAGCCTTTTGGTTGGACAGTTTATCACTATGGCAGATGGCACTGGCATTCTACTTGGAGCTGTTGGTACTGGATTCCTACAAGATGTTGGGGACCTGCTTGGGTTTATTGGTACTGGGGTTATGACTACGTAGGTTGGTATCCAAGATGGGATCAACGACATGGTGACCGCCACTATATTTCCAGACGCGACAGAGGATTGACAGTTATTAGCAAAAATCAGCTTCGAAGTAGGAATATTTCTAAATCTGTTATAAGCAAAGAACAACTTAAGAAAAAACTCCCGCAGAATATTGATATCAAACAGCTTAAGAAAAATCTCGAAATCGGTACTGAAAAACAAGTACCAAGTAGGATCTCTAAAACTAAGCCAATTCAGTCAATCAAATCCAGAGGCACTATCGAGAAAATTCCTATTTATTCCAGGACCACTACAACTCGCCCTTCTTCAAAAAAAGCAACTGTCAGTAAAAAGTCTTCCTCGTCTCAATCAAAATCAAAAAGGGCAACTGTCA
>CAYRSI010000043.1:0-3264 GCA_964426965.1 uncultured Candidatus Saccharibacteria bacterium | reverse complement strand
AAAAAGTCTTCCTCGTCTCAATCAAAATCAAAAAGGGCAACTGTCAGTAAAAAGTCTTCTTCATCCTCAAGAAAGACGACCATCAAGAAAAGGTCTTCCTCATCTCGGTCATCTAAATCAAAGTCAAGCGGAAAAGTCAGAAAGAAAAAATAATCCCTGCCTGTCAGCAAGCAGGCAAAAAAGCAACAAAAAATCCGCTGAAGAGAAAGCTTTCTCTAAAAGCTCTCTTTAGCGGATTTCTTTATGACTAAACTTGCTTTAGAGCCGCTTTAATTCTTCTAACGCCAGCACTGCTGGACTCTTCTCTTTTAATCTTAAAATGGCCGAGTTTGCCAGTAGATTCAACATGAGGCCCTCCACAAATCTCTTTTGAAAAATTATCAATACTATAAACCTTTACTTTATCACCATATTTTGTTTCAAAAACACCCATTGCCCCGAGCTTCTTAGCTTTTTCCAAAGACATCTCCCTGTAAGAAACCGGCAAATCCTTTTTAATCTGCTCATTAACAATGCCTTCAACCTTTTTAATCTGCTCCAAAGTCATTTTTTCTGGATGAGAAAAATCTAAACGCAGCCGTTCAGCTGTTATATTTGAACCCTTTTGATAAACATGCTTGCCTAAAACCTGACGCAAAGCAGCTAAAAGTAAATGAGTAGCCGTATGAAACTTAGTAACTTCTTCTGAATGGTCAGCTAATCCAGATTTAAACTTACCGGCAGTAGCGGTTCTGGAAAGTTCCTGGTGTTTTTTAAACTCTTTTTTAAATTTTTTCTTATCAATTTTTATACCCTTTTCTTTAGCCAATTCTTCAGTCATTTCAATTGGAAAACCATAAGTTGTAAATAAAATAAAAGGATCTGCGCCTTTCTCAAACTCTCTTAATCCCCTTTCCAGCGTTTTATTAAATCTCTCCTCCTCTTGAACTAACTGCTCAATTATAAATTCTTTATTTTTCTTTAATTCTGGATATTCGTCATTCATTTTTTCAATAACAATTTCAGCAACTTTAAAAGTAAATGGTTTATCAATTCCTAATTTCTTGCCATAGCGAATAGCCCGGCGAATCAATCTGCGCAGAACATAACCCCGTTCTAAATTAGACGGTTGAATCCCCTTTTCATCACCCAGAATAAACGTCGCCGCTCTCAAATGATCCGCAATAATCCGTTCACTTTTTTTACCTTCGCCATGTGGGGTTTCGGAAATCCCACATAAAGCTCTTATTTTCTTAACAATTGATTTGAGCGGCTCGATATCATAAACGCTTTTTTTGCCACTTAAAACAGCAGCTGTTCTTTCCACCCCCATACCAGTATCAACATTTTTTTGCTTTAATGGCTCATATTTACCTTGGGCTGTTTTATTATATTCCATAAAAACATCATTCCAGATTTCTATTCCATCATAAAACATTTCAGTACAAGGACCGCAAGGTCCTGTTTGGCCTGCTGGACCCCACCAATTATCTTCTTTGCCTAAAAATTTAATTCTATTTTTGGGAATTCCTAAAGACTCCCAGATTTTAGCCGATTCTGTATCTCTGGGTACATCTTTATCGCCCTTAAAACAAGAAGCGCATATTTTATCTTTATCTAATTCTAGCCATTCTTTATCAGTTAAAAATTCCCAACTCCATTTTATTGCTTCTTCTTTCCAATATGAACCAAGCCCCCAATTACCCAACATTTCAAAAAATGTTAAATGAGTATCATTGCCAACTTTTTCAATATCACTAGTTCTAATACATTTTTGATTATTAACTAATTTATCGCCTGCTGGATGTTTTTCACCTAAAAGATAAGGAATCAAAGGATGCATCCCAGCAGTTGTAAATAAGACTGTTGGGTCGTGTTCCGGAATCAAAGAAGCGCCGGGTATAATCTTATGCCCCTTTTCCGCAAAAAATTCCAAATATTTCTCTTTTAGTTCCTTGGTTGTCATACCCCTATTTTAATCTAAATCACAGAGTAAATCAATAAAAAATGGGGATTACTGCTCCCCATTTTATTATTTATAGTATTTTTGTAAATCTTTAGAAGATTTTACCTTTCTGCAAAAATCTTTCACTTTTTTTAGGTCTTTCGAGGTAAATAAAATCCAATTCTTTTGACTGCTACTATGATACACTTGTGCAATTTTACGAATAAAAGTCGGTCTAACCCATTCATTCTTGTTGGTGGTTCCAAAAAACTCTATATCAACATCGAACGCATCGACCAGAAGCCTATTATTTTTTTCATGCATTCGCCACATTATATCAGCGGCAGAAAAAGTATTGTAGCCGATTTTTGCCATCAATTTTATTGCTATTCGATCTGCCTCATTTTCTTTTTTAATAAGGACCTTAAAATCTTCGGGGCCATGAGTACCAGAATGACCGACAATAATATGTCCAACTTCATGAGCTATATTGTAAGCAATCTCTGCCTCGTTTTTTGCTATTAATAGCAGGTGTTCGTTTATGAGAATATTCTTAGTGTCTGGATTAATGGATGCCCAGTTAGAACTTTTAAATATTACATATATATTAAAATTCTGCCCTTTATTTTCAGGAACTTCTTGTAAAATTCTAGTTAAAATTTTGTTCAGAAAATAACTTTCTTTGCAATTTGGATAAGGTGACTTTCTAGAGGTAGTATTGGAACATGCTGCTAAAAACAAAACCAAAATCAAAATCACCAAAAACCATTTGCTAAATTTTTTCACTTTATCCTCCCTAAATCAATTTTAGTTTAGAACTAAAATTGATCGGGCGATCAAATCCAATTAATAATTGGATTTGATTTAGCCCCTATTTTGATTTCAAGGAACCTTAAGATTTTAAAATAGCACATTCTAAAATATAGGTCAAGTTTTTAATGAAAAACAGTGCAGAATCCTGAAACACCGCACTGTTTAAATATTTATTATTGCCAGATATATCAATTTATGTCAAACGATATTCCGTATTTATCTCGATCGAGATAAATACGGATAAATAAAATGGGGATTACTCCCCATTCCTTTTTGATTCACGTAATATATTACGTAATAATTCCACCGCCCAAGACTTCATTTCGCAAGTAAAATACTGCTGATTGCCCTGGGGTAATTGCCCGTTGTTTTTTATCAAAAACTATTTGCAATCCTGCCTTGCTCGCCTCGCTGAGTCGAAGCGGGCTCGCCTCGCTGCGAAGCGGACCGGCAGGCAGATTGCAATTTGCTATTTGCTTAACGGTCGCTGGGTTGGCTGGATGTAAATATCTTATTTTAACTTTGCA
>CAYRSI010000042.1:0-6791 GCA_964426965.1 uncultured Candidatus Saccharibacteria bacterium | reverse complement strand
CATATCTATTTTTGTTTTACCGCTCAATGCTTTAAATACTATCATCAGGTACATACTAGAAGCACCTGCTAAATAGGCTTTCATTTGGGTAGTAGGCATAATCCAAAAGGGTACGGATTTTTGTATGTGCGGAACCATAGACGTAAAAAAAAAAACACAAGATCTGTGATTTATATTGAGTACAAATATTTACAAATATACACAATGTTTCTTTAGCGGTGACATAGAGGGCGTATAGAGGAGAAGAGCAGGAAGAAGAATTAAAATGACTAACGGAAAAACAGAAAAAAGATTGTGGGATGTGGCAAATAACTTAAGAGCTAACTCAAAATTAAGTAGTGCAGAATACTCAACCCCGGTTTTAGGTTTGATTTTTTTGAGATATGCTGATTTTAAATTTACAAATAAGCAGGAAGAATTTGAAACAAGAGTTAAAAAAACAGGAAGGCAAATTGGTAAAATTGATTATCAAGCAGCGGGGGTTTTGTATTTGCCAGAGAAAGCGAGATATTCATATCTTCTGAATTTGCCTGAAGGAGCTGATATTGGTCAGGCAATTAATGATGCGATGGATGCAATCGAAGAAGAAAATACTGATTTAAAAGGGGTGCTTTCGAAAGGTTACACAAAATTTGATAATGACACTCTAATAGCGTTATTAAAAGCGTTTTCTAAGATTGATAATAGTCAAGAGGGGGATGTTTTTGGTAAAATTTATGAATATTTCTTGGGTAAATTTGCAATGGCAGAGGGCCAAAAAGGGGGTGAATTCTTTACACCTATTTCTATCGTAAAAGTCATTGTTGAAATCATAGAACCATTTCATGGTAAAATCTTAGATCCCGCCTGCGGTTCTGGAGGTATGTTTGTTCAGAGTGCACGGTTTGTTGAAAGACACAGAAAAAGTCCAAGCTCTGAAATTTCTGTCTATGGCCAGGACAAACTGGAAAAGCATGTGAATCTATGCAAAATGAATTTAGCAGTACAAGGTTTAGCGGGAGATATAAAAGAAGCGAATACCTTTTATGAAGATATTCACAAGTCAATCGGAAAATTTGATTTTGTTATGGCCAATCCACCATTTAATGTTCATGGAGTGGATTATGAAAAAGTAAAAGGAGACCCTCGATGGTCTTTAGGATTGCCCTCAACTGATAACGCCAATTATTTGTGGATTCAGCAATTCTGGTCTGCTTTGAATGACAGAGGAAGAGCGGGTTTTGTTATGGCTAATTCCGCTTCTGACGCTCGGGGGAAAGAAGCAGAGATTCGTAAAAAGTTGATTGAGAAGAATGCCATTGATGTAATGGTCGCTGTTGGCTCAAATTTCTTTTATACTGTTACACTGCCTTGCACATTGTGGTTTTTGGATGATGATAAAATTAACAAAAAAAGGAAAGATAAGGTTTTGTTTATTGACGCAAGGCATATTTTTAAGCAAATTGACAGGGCACACAGAGATTTCACTCTAGAGCAGATTGATAAAATCGCCGGAATTGTGAGAAGTTATCGTGGTGAAGAGGGAGCGGAGCCATATAAAGATGTTAAAGGTTTATGCAAAGTCGCCGCAATTAAAGAAATTGAAGAGCAGAGCTGGAGCTTAAATCCCGGTAGATATGTTGGAGTTGCTGAAAAAGAGGAGGAAGATTATGATTTCAA
Source organism: uncultured Candidatus Saccharibacteria bacterium (assembly GCA_964426965.1). Lineage (GTDB taxonomy): Bacteria > Patescibacteriota > Minisyncoccia > RBG-13-40-8-A > JAUWHN01 > CAYRSI01. The sequence continues at coordinate 5,132 of CAYRSI010000042.1, read as the reverse complement.
AGAAAGATTAGGAGAATACAACGAAGAACTGCAAGAACTAAATGCAGAAGCCAAAGAATTAGAAGAGCAGATAAATGAGAATGTGAATAAATTGTTGGGGGATAAATAAAATGACTGATTTAAGGAAAATTAAATTTAAGGAATTCATAAAACTTCAGAGGGGATTTGATTTACCTAAAAAAGACATGGTTGATGGCCCTTATCCAGTAGTGGGTTCTACTTCTATTATTGGTTATCACAATGAATATAAAGTGAATCAACCAGGTGTTATTACAGGAAGAAGTGGTTCACTGGGAAAATTACAATATATCAATAAAAAATATTGGCCACATAATACTTCTTTATGGACAAAAGATTTTAAAGGAAATAATCCAAGATATGTTTATTATTTTTTACACACCATAAATTTTAACAATTTTAATGCCGGAGCAGGGGTCCCAACATTAAATAGAAATCATTTAGATAATTATGATATTTCTATTAATGAAGGATTCGACCAAAACAAAATCGCCTTAATCCTCTCCAACTATGACGACTTAATAGAAAACAACACAAAAAGAATTGAGCTTCTTGAAAAAATTGCAACGCTGATTTATGATGAATGGTTTGTTAAGTTCAAGTTTCCAAGACATGAAAAAGTAAAAATGGTTAATTCTGAATTAGGGAAGATTCCTGAGGGGTGGGGAGTTAAGAAGATAGATGAAATTATTAAGCATAGGATAAAAATAAATAAAAAAATTAAAAGATCTGAGTATCTTGAGCAAGGAGATATTCCTTGTGTTGATCAATCAAGAAATTTTATTGCGGGATATACAAATGACAAGGGAGCTGTATTTGACGAGTTTTTACCTGTTGTTGTATTTGGAGACCATACAAGAATTGTTAAATTTGTGAATTTTCCTTTTGCCTGTGGTGCAGATGGAACCCAATTAATTTTTCCTGAAAATGAAAATATTAGTCCTGAATTTCTTTATTTCCTATTAATTAATATTGCTTTATCAAATTTTCATTATGCACGACATTTCAAATTCTTAAAAGGCAAAAAAATTATTATCCCTAAAGAGGATATAATGGAAACGTTTAATGAAATAATAAAACCAATTATGATGATGATTCCGCTTTTTAGAGATAAAACAATTAATCTTCACAAAACAAGAGACCTGCTCCTTCCAAAGCTTATTTCCGGCCAGGTTGATGTTTCAGGTTTAGATATTAAAGTGCCTGAAATGCAGGAGGTTGTAGTATGAAAGCAGACGAAACAAATTTTAAAGATAAATATATAAAAAATAACATATCAAAGATTAAAATGCCAAAATCAATAAATGTTGAAGTAAAACCTGAAGTTTTTAAATGGCTTAGGGAGAGTTCTGGCTGGACATTTGAGGATACAAGCAAAAGATTGAAAACAAATGTTGAAAACATAAAGAAATTTGAAAACGGTGAAAAAAGCCCTACCCTAAGGCAATTAAAAGAACTGTCTCAAGCATTCAAAAGACCACTTGCTGCTTTCTTCTTATCAAAACCAAAAGAGGGAAAAAAACTACCTGAAGATTATAGAATGCTTCCTGATAGGAAAGGTGTTTTTGATAAAAAAACGATTTTAGCAATAAGGAAAGCCAGGAGTTTACAACATATAGGTAAGGAGCTTTCATCTAATATCAAATATGAAACTGAACCTAAAATAAAAAAAGCGAATCCTTCAAGTAATCCGGAAATAATTGGAAAAGAGTATAGGAAAATTTTCAACCTGAGTGAGGAAAAACAAAGAAAATTCAAAGACCCATATAAATTATTTCATTACATTAGGAATATCCTGGAAGATATGAATATTCTTGTATTTCAAATCTCTATGCCAATAGAGGATGCTAGGGGCTTTTCGCTAACAGATGATTTTCCAGCGGTTATTGTGGTGAATACAAAAGATAGTATTGAAGCTAGATTATTCTCTTTAATGCATGAATTTGCACATGTTCTATTAGGTGAGACTGTAATAGATTTACCAGAAATATCATTAACAATTAGGAATAGAATAGAGAAGTGGTGTAATGAATTCGCTTCATCATTCTTATTGCCTAAGGAAACCGCAAAAACAATATTCCAATCAATAGATGCAGATTTAACGACTAAAAAAACTCTTGATTCTTTATCAAGAAAGTATAAGGTAAGCAAAGCTATGCTTTTATTAAGTATGTATAAGCTGAATTATATATCTAAAACAGAATATCGAGATGTTCTCGATAGATACAAGCCAAAGGAAATTTCTATTACGAAAGAAGAAAGAAAGAGAGGTGGAGGAATACCATCAGATAGAAGATGTCTTTCAGAAGTTGGGAATAAATTTGTTTCCTTAGTAGCAAATAACTTTGATAGGAAATACATTACTTACAGTGATGCTTTAAATTATTTATCAATTAAATCTAAAAATTTTGATAAAGTGTTAGCTAGAGCAGAAAAATGACTCCAAATCATTACATTATTGATTCTTGTTCATTAATGGAATTAAATAGACATAATCCTCTTGATGTTTTCCCAAGTGTATGGGAAAAAATAGAAGATCTAATTAACAAAGGTTTATTAGTTGCTCCAAAAGAAGTACTTAACGAAATAAATGAAGGAGATGATAAATTAGCAAACTGGGCTAAAAAGCAAAATAAATTGTTCAAAGATCCGACTAATAAACAAATAGATATTGTAAGAGAAATATTAAATGAATTCCCTTCTTTAGTTAAGGAAAATCGCAAATACGATGCAGATCCATGGGTAATCGCTTTAGCTGTTGAATTAGCAACAAGCACACAAAAAACCCTGATTTCTATAAAAAGAATTGTGGTAACAGAAGAAAAAATAAGAGGAAAGAAAGTAAAAATACCCTTTGTCTGCCAAAAATATGAAATAGAAAGTATTGATATACTAGATATGTTTAGGAAAGAAGGTTGGACATTTTAGGTTGAAAATGACTAAAGAATACTCCGAAGACGAACTTGTAGAGCAGTCAGCAATAGGAGTGCTAAGAGACAGCCTGAAGTATGATTATATGTACTGTTTTGATGAGTGGAAAACAGGGATAAGCCCTCTTGGCAGGGAAACAAAATCTAATGTTATTCTAATTCCAAGATTAAAAAAAGCTATTGACAAGCTAAATCCTGAATTGCCAGAAGAAGCGAAACAGCATGCAATAAATGAGTTGTTAAAAGACAGGAGCAGATTAAGTCTGGTTAATGCTAATCAGGAAGTGTATAAACTAATCAAAGGCAGAATAAAAGTAAATTTCTTGAATGACAAGGGAAAGTATGAAACTAAAACAGTAAAAATTATTGATTTTGAAAATCCGGAAAACAATGATTTTTTCTTAGCTTCTCAATTCTGGATTACCGGTGAAATTTATCCAAGAAGGCCTGATTTAATTGGATTCATAAATGGCATACCAATGATACTCATAGAACTGAAAGCAGCAAACAAGCCAGTTAAAGCTGCTTTTGATGAGAACATCACTGATTATAAAGACACAATACCCTCACTATTTTGGTATAATGCTTTTATTATTATTTCAAATGGAAAAGAAGCAAAAATTGGAACATTGAGCAGTGGTTTTGAGCATTTTAATGATTGGAAAAGAATAAACAATGAAAAAGAAGCAGGAATTATTTCTTTGGATACTGTAATAAAAGGAACATGTGAAAAGAGCAGGTTTGTGGACTTAATAGAAAATTTCGTATTCTTTACAACAAAAGAAGGGAAGCAGATAAAGATAATCGCTAAAAACCACCAGTATTTGGGTGTTAATAATGCTATTGACTCTTTTAAAACCAGGAAGAAAAATAAAGGAAAATTAGGCGTATTCTGGCATACACAGGGAGCTGGCAAGAGCTTTTCTATGATTTTCTTCTCTCAAAAAGTCCTAAGAAAATTTGAAGGCAATTATACATTCCTCATAATAACTGATAGAGTCTCTTTAGACAACCAGATTTATCAAAACTTTGCAGATGCAGGAGCTGTTACTGAAGAAGAAGTTAGAGCAAAAGATGGCGCGCATTTAAAACGATTATTAAAAGAAGACCACAGGCATGTTTTTACTTTGATACATAAATTCAAAACAGAAAAAGGTGAAAACTATCCAAAACTTTCTGACCGCGACAACATAATTATCATGACTGATGAAGCCCATAGAACACAATACGATGTTCTTGCTCTGAACATGCGTAATGCATTACCTAATGCTTGCTTCCTTGCATTTACCGGAACACCATTAATGGCAAAAGGAGAAGAAAAAACAAAAGATACTTTTGGAAACTATGTCAGTGTTTATAATTTCCGCGCATCTATTGAAGACAAAGCAACAGTGCCATTGTATTATGAAAATAGAGTTTCCGAATTAGACCTGAAAAACCCTCAATTAAATGAAGATATTTATAATCTGATTGATGAAGCAGATTTAGATGAAAAACAAGAAGAAAAGCTTGCAAGAGAACTCTCCAAGCGGTATTACCTAATTAAAAGAGAAAGAAGACTAAATGCTATTGCTAAAGACATTGTCAATCATTGCATAAACAGAGGCTATGCTGGAAAAGCAATGGTGGTTTCTATTGACAAATTCACCACCATAAAAATGTACGATAAAGTTCAGCGTTTCTGGATAAAGGAAATAGAAGAGTTAAACAACAAACTGAAAAAAGCAAAATTCGAAGAAGCAAAAGCAATAAAAGAAAGGATAACGGAGATGGAAAAAACAGACATGGCTGTTGTTCTCAGTTTTGAAAATAGCCAAAATGAGATTAAAAAGTTTAGAGATGAAGGACTGGAGATTATCAAACACCGGAAAAGAATGAAGGAAGAAGATTTAGCAGAAAAATTTAAAGATCCTGAAGATAACTTTAAAATCGTATTTGTGTGTCACATGTGGATGACCGGATTTGATGTTGAGTGTCTTTCCACAATTTACTTAGACAAGCCAATGAAAAATCATACCCTAATGCAGGCAATAGCAAGAGCAAACCGAGTCTTCAGAGATAAACAAGCAGGTTTCATATTAGATTACATAAATGTGTTTAGAAACTTAAAAAAAGCATTGGCAATTTATGCCCAGCCATTGCCAGGAGGAAAAGAGGACATTCCAATACAATCAAAAGATAAAT
>CAYRSI010000041.1:0-6992 GCA_964426965.1 uncultured Candidatus Saccharibacteria bacterium | reverse complement strand
CTTCGCCAGTGGGATAATTGCAATCCTCTTGACCCCATATCCATTTATAAGCTTTAAATAAAACCTCGGGCGATTCTCCGCAAGGATTATCTAGCTTAGTTTCCTCTATCACATCATCAGGCTCTTCTCCGTTGTATACTTTTTCTAATGCGTTAATAATTTCTACGGTTTTTAGGGGGTCTCTCGTTCCTTTTTCTTGTAAATCTTCATAAATATTCTTATGCGAAATCAACCATAGAGTTTCATCCTTTTCATTATAAATCCAAACCATAAAATCTTCTCTTTTAACGGTTCCAAAAACAAACTTCCCACCTGGCTTTGTAATAACTATTTTCCGACCATCCGAAATTTGTTCCACTTCATAGCCTCGATATTGAATTTTTTCCAGTTTTTCTTTAAATTTTTCCCTGGGTTCATTAATTATTTTAAGAGTTGCGAGATTTATTGAATGACTATAAATATTCTTTTTTGATTTCCTTTTTCCTATTTTATTCATAATTTATAGTTTAAAATTACTAATTCTCTAATTTTCCCCCTACCTTCTGCCTTACAATTTACTGCCCTACTTGCGGTAACAATTATCCGGTTATAACCTTTATAAAGATTGCGAATAAAATCTGTATAAGAATTGCTTAACATCACAAAACATCCCTTTTTGTCTAATTTTGTAAATAAATTTTTGAGCCTAATTTGTTCATCTTTTGAGAAACCATTTCCTGAATAATCTGTAAAGTTGGCGGTTTGGGTAAGAGGGTAATATGGCGGGTCGAAATAAACAAAATCTCCTTTTTTTGCTTTCTCTACTGCGTTCTCAAAATCTACAGCAGTTAAAACAGCATTTTTAAGTGTCTTCGGTAAAGCTAATAAATTTTCTTTATCAAGTATCCGGGGTTTTTTATATCTACCAAAAGGAACGTTAAATTTCCCTTCTGAGTTCTCTCTATACATGCCGTTAAAACAAGTCTTGTTCAGAAAAATTAGATAAGCTGATTTTTTAAAATTTCCATTAGGTAAATCATTATATTTTTCTCTAATAGAGTAATAAAAATTTTCTCTTTCTCTACCACCTTTTTTATAATAATTCTTTTGTAAAACTTCTAATAAATTAATTATTCTTTTAGGGCTTTTCTTGATGTTTTTATATGTCCAAATTAAAGCCTTATTAATATCATTTAGATGTGCTTTCTTTCTAGGTGCTAAATAAAAGAAGAATGCTCCTCCGCCAATAAAAGGTTCAAAATAATTATTGTATCTCAAGGGATACAGTTTTTTAAATTGAGATAATAATTGAGTTTTTCCCCCAACCCATTTTATAAACGGTTTAGCCTTCATTTTGATTATATAATTTCTACTTTAAAAATAGCCCCAATTTATAAAAAAAGCAACTAAAAGTCGCACAAGATGCGTAGTGCGACGTAAAAAACCCGCCTTCTTGGCGATTTTTTGAACTTAGCTCCCCTACCTACGGGACGATGTTAGAATCTGCTTGATTACCACAAAAGATTATTTTGCGATACCTATTTTGAGTTCGGGGAAATGGAAAACCTCCTGGACAATAACCAGGAGGTTTAAAATTAGCCACCAATTTTTTCTTTTATGTAGTTCATCATCAAATGAGTATTCAAGCCCATTTCTTTTATCTTCTTTAGTATCTCACTAGCATCTGGTCTAGAACAAATAATATCTTCAAGAATGCAGCTATCCCCCGCTACTCTTTCTCGATGAAATATCTTTATCACCTCTATAACTTCTTCTTGAGCGGTTAACAATGCCACCTTTCCAATTTCCGCAAATGCCTTATCTATCAGTCTCCCTATTATTCTGGTTACTGTTAGGCTGAACAATAAATCCGATAATTCAAATAGCTCCATTAAGTTGTCAAACTGATGATTATCTAACCTTTTAATCAATTCATTTCTTGATAATTGATGGCCTTTCGCTAATGCTAACAGAAAAATCGTTTTATTGGATAGCTGTGGTAGTTCTCTCCTAATAATTACATTACGTTTAGCTCTCTCCTCTAAGGACATTCCTCTTGACGGAATAAGCGTTATCATTTTCTGTAATTCTTTTTTATCTTCCACCTTATTCTCCTTTCAAATTACTGAACCAATTTTATCAAATTCCACAAAAAGATCAAGCCCTATCTATTGACAGTGCTCGAATTTATTTCAAATAGATTATACGACATTGACTCCTCATCCATAGATTGAGCGAATAAAAAATCACCAGTTGGTCAGGACAACTGGTGATTAATGGAAACAATTGGTGAAGTTCATCCTCTTTTACCAGTGAGCTTCATACAAACAGCATAAAGAACGAGGTTTAGCGGACTTCTTGTCCACCACTGGAGAGATTCTTTGTAGAATCCGATCCGGTTAATCCGCCTCTTAAGGATTGTGAAACCCTTTTTGCGGACAAGCACCTGACATGCCGCAAGGTGCAAGAAGGGGTTTGCGACAACCACCGCTTCGGTTATTCCCTGTTCTTTAAAAACCGAGGCGGCTTCAGCCATCACCATGTCACTGTTGAGATAAATTCCTTCTTTCGGATTAACCACGTGGTCAGGTCTCAGTTCGAGACCTTCCAATGCTTTGGCGATCTCCCACTGGACCACGGCCACCACTTCATTCCCTTTGTCTAGTTCTTCTTGCAATATTCGATTTGTCTCCTCCGCTAATCGCACATTGCAAGGATTTGGCTCTTTCTCGGCTAACCCGAAAGAAAACCCAACAATTCCTACTTTCAACTAAACACCTCCTATATATTTTTTAACGAATAACAAAACAATACCACGTTTTTATGGTATTGTCAACGATTTGCTCAATAGTTAGAATTCTAACCAATACAAATTATGCGACATTGGCTCCTCATCCATAGATTTTGTGAGACAAGATAAGCTTTTGACTCCTCATTGATGCGTAAACCGATCCTAATAAATGATGAGAGAGCGTTCGCTAGGAACGCTCTCTTGAGAAAATCCTCTTGGCTGATTAATGTTCAAACATCCTTATATTAAGTTTTCCTCCATGCTCTGTCGCTTCTTTTATTGAGTGCAAAAAAAATACTTCATGAAATGATTTAGATTCTTTTTCGGCTTCCCGCATATAGTTTACTATTTGCTTGGCGTATTCTCGTAGACTGAGGGCGAAAATTCTGGATAGTTCATCGTTAACAAATCCTTCCAAAAATGAATCTGTTCCTTTCAGAAATCTTTTCCTAGATTGTCTTTGGCGAGTAAGAACTTCTGCCATATCTCTAAGTATGCAAAGTATATCGCTAAACATTCCAGTTAAGACTTTTGATACCTCATGAGCTTTTTCGAGGTTTTGGTTGACCTCTTTCCACTTAATACTTGAAATCGAATCATATTGGAGAATTAAATCAATTCTTACGGCTTCCTCGCCGTTATACATATAATTCTGCAACTTACTGTCTCCAGGAATAACTCCCTTTAAGCAAAAGAGGTAAACTGTCTTGCCCAGGGCTTTCAATTCTTTATGCGGTATTACTACCCGGAAAAAGGAAATCCCTTCATCAGCTAAGATAATTTCTTTATAATCTCTCCCGTTTATTCTATCGATTATTACTATGTCTCCTACGTTGTCATTGTTCACGCCCATTGCTACAGGGTTCTCTACGGATAATCCTAGGCCCTGGCAGTACCTTAAGAATCCAAAAGATTCGGGAGGGTAAAATTTAAGCAAATATCTTCCGAATCTATATGTGTGTTCTGTTAGTATTTCGGGCTCAAGGCTCGAAAGATAATCTAAAATTACCGCCAAATCTATGCTTTTAGGTGAATAAAAATCTTTTATTCCTATCTTTTTCAAAACCCCATTAGCCTTCATTCTGTGATGCTGACCTACAAATTCTGTGCCTATTATTTTATTTTTCAAGGTGCCCTCCCTCCTTATTGTTGACTTATGATTTATTTTTTACGATTTATTTTTTAGTTAATTTAGAATTTTTAATTATACAATTCATATTTAATTTTGTCAATAAAAAAGGGGCATAGCGGCTTAAAATATTTTGCTCCGAGGAACGGACGATGTTAGAACCTGTTTGAAATAAAAATCTTATTCTTCTGGCTCCACCAAACCCATGCATCTCCAGTTTATTTCTGCCTCTTTTGTTGCAATATTAACAACACAGGCAGGATTACAACCTTCTTTCTCGATATCTAGATCCATCCACCATGTTCCTGTATCTGCATTACACATAGAAAATTCTAAGTAGTCTTTTAGCTGGTCGTCACATTCACTTGTTATAGCGATTTGCATGGCTTCAAACAAACTCATACTTTCGCCAGTCGGCGCAATACAATGTTCTTCTCCCTCTGTAAATGTTCTCCCATCTGGTATTTTGCATTGGCGTGGATAACTTTCCAGTATTGGATAACCAGCTTTAATACAATCATTAAAGCTGTATACTTTTGGTACACACGTTTCACCGTTAAAACATTTACCTTCTCCACAATCGCAAATCTTAACCTGATGACTATTTTCTGGTGAACAACCACAGGGACCAATAAGGCAGAGATTTGGGTAATCCTCTGTTGACTTACAACATAGAGAGGTCGTTACTTGACCACCAAACTTCAAGCAGGCTTCTTCTCTTCTGTCTTCTACAATGGTGTTCCCACCGACGCATTGTTTAACCATATCTGCTGGAAAATTGTATTCTGCAGCAATCAGACAAGGGACAGCACCCTGACCATCGTGCACTAATTTCCAATCATCGTCAACTTTAACTGCTAAAAACATGCCTGAATTTTCAGGACCGCCTGGAGGAAGCACAACTCCACCTCTAATGTGGTTCTCTGTTTCTTGATTGATATCTATAGTTATCTCTGAAGCATCTTTATCGTATTTATCAGCAAAAAGATTCTTTATTGCTGTTTCTTTGCTTTCTTCAAAAACACCTTCGCATTTCCCACTTACACATCTACATGACTTTGGGGCTACACAAAAACAGTCGCCCTCTTTTTTCCATTGGTAGTTTTTATTAAAACATCCACAATTACAGTCCCCATCTTCTCCAAAAACAACACAATCATAATTAACTTCACAGTTCTTGGCTTCTGCCTCAATTATTCCTTGAGGCACTGAAGTTGATTGATAAATCCAATAACCCAATCCCGCTACAAATACTATGATAACGATTGCAATTATTATTTTTGACATATTGTTTTTTAATTAAATTTATATTATTATAACTTTCATTTCTATCCTACCAAAAAACCGCCTTCTTGGCGAGGCGGTGGAATTTGGCTCCCCAGTTCAAAGCTTATTATAATCCTTGAAAATAGGGAGTATATGGCGATGATGAAGGAGAAATTGGCGGAAATTAAACAATTTTATATAAATTTTAATTTATCTTTGAAACCATCTAAACAACCAACCGAATAATCCTCCGTATTGTTTTTCATTTTGGGCTAACTGTTGCAACCTATTCTGCTCTTGCTCCATGTTTTGTATCTGTTCCTGAAGCATAGCTTTCACCTGCTCATCACAATCACACTGTTCTCTTAATTGGTTAAGTTGTTGTATCCTTTCTCTATTGATATTAACCTCTTGCTCCATTAATTCCGCTAACCCTTGATCTCCGCCAGCAAAAAACCTAACAACACGATTTCTTGTTTGGATTTTTTCTTCTGCTCTTATGGTTGCCTGGATTGAATTATCAAATTCTTGGGCAATCTGCGATACTTTGGGTCCGATACCGCCTATCATATCTTTCATTTCTAACAAAGAGTGGACTGCTAATCTTACCTGGTTTTGATTTTGGTAAACTTTTTGTTCGGTTTTTCCCATTGATTGTATCTCTTGATTCATCTCCTGTTGCCTTTGCTGTATTGCTTGTTTTACTTCATTTATTTGCCCGGCAGTAACTTGCTGTTGTTGCGTAATCATTAATTGCCCTCCTTCGCCTTGGTTTTGCGTTTGTTGTTCCGTTTGAATCTGTAGGCCCTGTCCAGTTCCTTGACCTTGTTGATTCTGTTCAAAATTCATTGTCCCCGTGGCTGGATTATTGGATTCCTGTTGCCCCTGGGCAAAAACTACCGAACCAAATACGATTAAAACCAACGAAATAACAATTAATCTTTTCATATTTTTGATAATTAAATTATTAGCTTAAAGACCTTTCTTTTTTTATTTTAGCAAATTTAGAAAATAATAAAAGTCGTTGAGTAAAAATCAGCGCTCCCCTAGTCGGTCTAGAACCTATGTTTTAAGGGAAAATTAAGGGCTTTTTGGGGCTGTCTCATAACGCCTCTCGGTCGGGGCTATTTTAAACTAATAAAAAACCAGAGTTGACACCATTTTTCCATTGTCAAACAAAAACCCGAGCCAAATACTCCGGTTTTTCAGCGATTCCATATCGTGGATATCATTATAATTTGTTTAACCGATCATCAAATGAAATATCTGATTATTCCAAGTATTAAATTCACTCTTGGAATCTTCTTCATATATTTTTTATAGCTATTACCGAATTTCTTAATACAAGATTTATCTTCATCTAGGGCAGCTATGTAAAAAATTATTATAAACGGAACTCCCAAAACTAAAACTAACCAATGCTGAGATATCAGTATGAGTGAAAGACCCAATAACATCCCAGCCAGATACTGAGGATGCCTAACAACCGCATAAGTGCCAGTCGTAACTAATTTAGTTGTTTTTGCAAATCTTTTTCCTTTCGGAACACCGCCTTTTTTTTTAAATGTATAAATAGTGAACCATCCCAGAAAAGCCGATAATATCCATAAAACTGTTCCAAGTATCTTCAGGGCGGGATTTTCTCCGTAGTTAAAATAAAAGATAAAAGCTCCGATCAGGGCTAATCCAAAGATAACCACTACGACATGAAAAATTTGATGAACGGTGCTTTTACTGCATTGATTTTCCATTCTACTTAGACTTTTTATATACTCCATTCTACTTTGTCTGTCCGGATTCTGCAAGAGCGAAGGAGAACTAAAAAAA
>CAYRSI010000040.1:0-7336 GCA_964426965.1 uncultured Candidatus Saccharibacteria bacterium | reverse complement strand
TTTAAAAAGACTGGCCAAATGGGTTGACCAGCAAGGTATTGAAAAAATAAAAGTTGATTATTTTGGCGGCGCTACTGTTGAATATTACTTGGGTGATAAATTTGAATCTTGGTGGGGCAGCCGAAATCCTGAAGAAGCTAAAAATAGCTGGTTAGCTGTTTCTGCTACTTTTCTTCAACAGGGCCGGGCAATCCCTACTAAGGGATGGAGCCAGCCAACTGATTATTATTTTTGGCTCAATCAATATGAGCCCGTAACCGTAATCGGCAATTCAATCTTTGTGTATTACATTGATTAGCTACTTGTAATATGCTCTGTTCTCTATACGCAGATCAATATATTCCAAGCCCCCTCTCTCTTCCTTTACCTTTTCTTCTAAAACCAACTTTAATGCTTGAAGTTGGTTTTTTAAATCCTGGGATTTATCAAAAAGAATATACCAGCCCTCATGTGTATTTACTTTTAAATCCTTGCAAGGAATTGTCTCGATTACGAACTCAAGCACTCTAAGATTGAATTTATCAAACAGGTAAGTTCTTAAATCTATAAGCTCTGTCATGAATTCTTTTTCAATAACCTCCATGCCTATTTTTATATCCCTCTCGGAATAATCTTTAATTAATAGAATCAAAGTTCCGCTCGTCTGAGGCGCCTCTTCAAAAATCACTCCTTGTTTATCAATATAATAACACTCGCCCTTGCAGTATATTCCTGCTTCTTTTCGCTCAACAATTTTTAAATCAATGGTTTTTTTAAAAATATTCTTATTTATTTCAATTGATAATATCCGAGGAAAATCTTTGACAAGAATTTTTCTTAATTTACTGCTTGTGGCTAAAAAGATATTATTTCGATTAAAGAAAATCAAAATCTTCTTAGAAAGAAAACCATTTAAAGAATCTTGAACATCCTCATTGCTGATGGCCTGATTGCCGGAAATTTTTGTCTCTTTAATTTTAAAAATTGGCGAGAAAAATAAAACATAGACCAGTACTAAAATTAAAAATAAAACCCAAGCGATAATTATTTTGGATTTCCAGGAAATTTCTTTTTTTTCTCTATGCCTTCTTGGGGGTCGCCTTGAGCTATATCCTCGACCATATCTTATTTGACCTTTTTTCATGTTGCTTCGCCCGCCTGCAGTCGCCTTCGGCTCCAGCCGATGGCGGGCAGGCAACACCGCCGATCTAACGCCTGCCTGCCGGCGAGGCAGGCTGATAGTAACGCAGATCAAACGCTGATTTTATGCATGACTTGACTTTTTTTATTAACTATACTAATATTCTAGGATAGTTGTTATTTAACAACTAAATTAAAAACGGAGGGACTTATGAAAAAAATCGCAAAAGGAATACTCGGTTTTCTTACGCCGTTTGTTGGAACCGCCCTATATCTGGCACTGACATACTTAGGCGGAACCTTTCTTTATTAAATTCAAGCTTAGAGAAGAAATTTTGGACAGATTCCTATTAAGGAATATTTAAAATAAAGAATTCAAAGCTGAACACTTAGACACCTAAGGTTCAGCTTTTTTGTTTTATAAAACAATTCTCGGAATCAAGGGATTTATTCGGGTTACTACTTCGTAATTTATTGTGCCGATTTTTTGGACGAGTTCGTCAACAGTTATTTCCTCGCTACCTTGTTTTCCTAAAAGCACAACTTCATCTTCCAGCTTAACGTTTGAAATATGGCTGACATCCACCATGGTCATATTCATACAAACCCTGCCCAGCACCTTGCATCTTTTACCTTTTATTAAAACATTGGCCACCCCGGAAAGTTTTCTGTCATAACCATCCCAGTAGCCAACTGGCAAAACAGCAATTTTTGAATCCTGGGAAGCTCTTTCTGTAAGCCCGTAACTTATTGGTGTTCCAGCTTTAATTTTTTTAATTTGAGCAACTTTTGTTTTCCAGATCAAGGCTGGCTCTAATTTGATTTTTCTATCTTTCTCTTGCGCTGAAACAAAGGTTTCCTTAGATGGCCATAATCCATACATACTTATTCCTACTCGCACCATATCAAAATAAGTTTCTGGAAATAAAATAACTGCCGCGCTGCAGGCAGTATGTTTTATTGGAATTTTAATGTTGTTTTTTTCTAACAGATCAACTGCCTCTTTGAATCTTTGAAGCTGCTGCTGGGCATAGCTGTGGTCAGTAGTATCTTCAATATTCGCATAATGAGTATAAATACCCTCGATCTCGATTTGAGGATATTTTTTTATAAGCTTTGCTATTTCCAAAAGTTCTTCTTTCTCCAATCCTTGCCGCGACGTACCGGTTTCTACCTTTAAATGGATTTTTATTTTGTTTTTGGGAGCTAAGCTCCCAAATTTCTCAATCGTCTCTTTATTATAAACCACCTGCCTTAAATCATATTTAACAACATCCTCTAACCTCAAAAGCAATGTATAGCCCAATATTAAAATCGAGGTATCTATCCCCGCTTTTCTCAACTCTACTGCTTCATCAATTGAATCCACGCCCAACCATAACACCCCCGAACTCATAGCAATCTTCGCCACCTCAACCAACCCATGCCCATAGGCATTTGCCTTCACTGCGGCCATCAACTTGACTTTATTACCAATCAATTTCTGAAACTCCTGGATATTATTTTGAAGCGCTTTTTTATTGATTTCAATCCAGGTTTTATGCATTGATTTCTATAACCAAATATTCAATATTGCTTTTTCGCGGTTTTTGAGGCTGTTTTGGCATGGTCCTCGAGCGAAGCGAGGGGCAAAACAGCCGAAACCTCAGAGCCAGCCGCTGGACTGGCGAGAATGAGCGAAAAAGCAATACTGAATATTTATTAAAAATTTTAGTTTATTTTATCAACTTAATTTCTGTATATTTTTGCAAAACTTTGGGCACTTTAACTGTTCCATTTTTTTGCTGATAATTTTCAATAATCGCAATAAGGGTTCTACCAATTGCAAAAGCAGTGCCGTTTAAGGTATGTACGTAGCTTGTAGCTTGCCCGCCTTGCCGCGAGGCAGGTAGCTTGTAGCTTGTAGGCTTGTAACGGATATTTAGTCGGCGGGCTTGGAAATCCGTGCAATTTGAGGTTGAATGAGTCTCTCGGTATTGATTTTGCCCAGGCATCCAGGATTCTAAATCATAAGTGCTAACCGAAGGAACGGACAAATCACCAGTACATACTTCAACAATTCGATAAGGAATTTCAAGAAGCTTCATTAATTTTTCTTCTAAAGACAAAAAGAATTTATGTTCTTTGATTGAATCTTCGGGTTTGCAAAAACTAAACATCTCCACTTTGTCAAACTGATGAACCCGCAAAATTCCCTTGGTATCTTTACCATAAGAACCGGCTTCTCTTCTAAAACAAGTCGAGAAACCTACATATCTTCTGGGCAGGTCTTTTTCATTAAAAACCTCATTGGTATGCATTGTTCCTACGGATTGCTCTGAAGTTCCGACTAAATATAAATCATCTTTGGGAAGGTAATAGGCCTCTTCTTCGCCAAGTTGTTCTATATACCCCATTCCTTTTGCCATTTCAGCTTTTATCATCACTGGCGGTACTATTGGAATAAATCCTTCTTTTAATAAAACATCAAATGCTAATTGAATTAAAGCAAATTCCAGCATAACAGCCCCGCCTTTTAAATAACCAAAGCGGGTGCCGGAAACTTTAGCCGCTCTTTTAACATCAATAATATCCAGATTTTCAGCCAAAACCAAATAATCTTTTGGTTTTGGCTGACCAGCCTTGGGCTGGCCCCATTTTTTAATAACCTTATTATCTTTCTCATCTCTCCCAACCGGCACATCATCTAAGGGCAAATTCGGAACTTGAAACATTAATTTGTTAAGATCTTTTTCTACTTTTTGTAACTCTGGCTCTATCTTTTTAATTTTATCTTTAATCTCTTTCCCTTGTTTTTTATCTTTAACACCTAGCTTGTTCTTTTCTGCTTTTAAGCTTTCGATTTCTTGAATTAATTTTCGCCTCTCTTTATCAAGCTTCACAATTTTATCAATATCAACTTTAGCGCCCTTGTTCTTGACGCCCTTTTCAACCAAATCCAAATTTTCCCGAATAAATTTTATGTCTAACATAAATAAAAAGTATAGAATTAATTACATGTTTAATTCTATACTTTTTTAAAAATAAATACAACAAAAGGGTTAACCTAGTTAACCCTTTTTAATTTCTTTTTGCGCTTTTGCCTAAAAAGTTTATTCTATATAGTGAAGTACTTTTTCTACGCAGCCCAGTTCTCCACCTTTATCGCAATTCCCAATGGCACCAGCTTCATTTAGTTCGTCTGGGGAACCACCTGTATTACCAACGAAAACAGGCGGGATTTCTGTGAGTTTTTTGACTTTCAGGATTACTTCATGTCCATTAATTGGACCAAGGCCCTGGTCCATAAGTACAATCTGTGGCTTGAGTTCGAGAATTTCTTTAGCTGCTCGTTCTAATTCTGCTTCCTTTTCTTCTTCAGGAAGACTACGTGCACCCCATGGTCTTTTGTAAATCAGATGTTCAACTTTTAGATTAGACCAACCTGCTAGAGCTCTTTTTGTTTTGATTATTTCATCAAAACTATCATCAAAAATTAGGACTTTAGTCTTTTTCTGGGGTCCCTGAAAACTGGTCGAAGATTTAACCTTTCTATCCTTGTAGTCGGGTCGTATTGGCTCAAGACCGAGACTAATTAAACTGTCATTGATAACTGCTATAAGTTGTTTTTTCCTGATTCCGCTATAACCACCACATTTTGGGAAAATCTGAAGAGTTAAAGCCATGGCTCGGCAAACAATAGCTTCGTTTGCGCAGTTACCCTTAAGCTGTTTTTCTACACGCTGTTTAATCTCTCGAGCTTCCTCAAACGCTTTTTTGGATTCTTTATCTTCGTCTTCATCATCTTCCTTAGCTGGTAAGTGGGCTTTACAGAGTTCTTGTTCCAGTAAGGGAATTGGTGCGCCAGCATGACAACAGATTGTACAGAAATCATCAAAGATTAGCTCACGCATTTCAGCGAGTGCAGTCCGCGAGTAAGAATCTCCTTTGTTGAGATCAATCGTTAAAGCCTGATCATCAAGCATTTCTGCCAGATCTAAAGCGAGTTTAAATAAACTCACTCTTTTGAATTTTGCTTCATGTTTCCTGACATAAGCAACATATTCCATTGTTTCCTCCTATGTATTTAGTTTTGTATTTAGTTTGAAAGAACAATGTCCATTACAGACACCGTTATTATAACATATCTAAAATAAAAAGTCAACCCAAAATCAACATTTTTTCGATCGGATTAAATACTGATTTTTTGTTAACAAAAAATCGTACGATTAATCGTACGATTCTTTTCTATGTGCGAGCCCCTTCTATGTGTGAGGCTTAGCCTCACACATAACTAGCCTCACACATAACTAATAATTTTTTTGCCTTTTGCCACGCTTTGCCGCGATGACTGATTTTGTTTTTTTCTTCCGTGGTTAATTCAGCTGTCCTCTTTTTAAGTTTTGGAACATAAAAGGTTGGATCATATCCAAAGCCATGTTTACCTTTCGGCTCTGTAGCAATTCTACCCTCTAAAACTCCCTGGCAAGTTTTGATTTTACCTGTTTTGGGGTCAAAAATAGCTACTACTGCTTTGAACCTGGCTGTTCTTTTTTTGGTTGAAACACCTGCAAGATTTTTTAATAATAATCTATATCTATCCTCGTCAGTTCCTGGGCAATATCGAGCTGAATAAACTCCCGGCGCCCCACCTAAAGCATCAACTTCTAACCCCGCATCCTCGGCTAAAGTTAAAAGCCCAGTCAACTTGCCATAAGTCCGGGCTTTTAAAATTGCATTGGCTTTAAAAGTTTTACCAGTCTCCTCCACCTCAAAATCAATTCCTGCTTCTTTAAGACTCACAATTTCAAACGGCAACCCCTTTAAAATTTTTTCTATCTCTCGAAACTTTCCTTTACTATAAGTGGCAATTAATAGTTTTTTCATATTATTTCGGCTTCATTGTTGGAAACAATATCACTTCTCGCAAAGTTTTGGAATTGGTTAGCAAAACCACTAATCTGTCAATTCCGATTCCGATACCAGCCGCAGGAGGCATGCCGTATTCCAGGGCTTTAATAAAGTCTTTATCAAATTGATGAGCTTCTTTATCGCCTTTTTTTCGTTGTTTTTCTTGCGCCTTAAATCTTTCTCTTTGATCAACTGGGTCATTTATCTCTGAAAACCCATTAGCAATTTCAAATCCATTAACTATTAATTGAAATCGAGCAACTTTTTTATCATCCAGTTTTTTAGATAATGGCGAAATTTCAACCGGATGATTAATCACAAAGGTCGGTTCTTTAATTTTTGCAAACGCTTCTTTCTCATCGTCCCTTACAATTTTACTATATTCTACTTTCTTAAACTTACCTTTGAAAACCTTATTATCCAGCGATTTTAACAACTTCTCTGTAAAATCCATCATCTTTTTATAGTCCCAATAAGCAGCGTAGAATTCCAGCATTGTAAACTCTGGATTATGCTCCCTATCCATTCCTTCATTTCTAAAATTCCGACTCATCTCATAAATTTTCTCAAACCCGCCAATTAAAAGCCGCTTTAAATAAAGCTCCGGCGCAATCCTTAAATACAAATCCATGTTCAAGGCATTAAGATGGGTTTTAAACGGGCGGGCCTTGGCTCCGCCGGCTAAGGTTTGCAGCATTGGTGTTTCTACCTCTAAAAAATCATTTTTATCTAAAAATCCTCTGATTTTCTTAATAATATCCAAACGCTTTTTAAATTTCTCTTTAATTTCTTTATTTAAAATTAAATCTAAATATCTTTTTCTAAATCTCTCCTCAACATCTTTTAACCCAAACCATTCCTCAGGCAAGGGCAAAAGAGCTTTAGCTAAAATCCGCCACTTTGAAACTTCAAGAGTTTTTTCGCCTTTTCTTGTCTTAAACAAAAATCCTGTTGTTTCTACAAAGTCACCAATATCAATGTTATTCAAGAACAATTGGTATTCTTTTTTGCCAATTTTATCCTGTTTTAAATAAATCTGGATTTGAACAGTGCCATCTTCAATGTGACAAAAAGTAGAGCCGCCATGCTCTCTTAGAGAACGAATTCGACCAACTAAAGTTATTTTTTTCTTAACTCGGATTAATTTATTAAAACTATCTAGCGCTTCCTGATTCGTATGAGTACGCAAAACTTCAGCTGGATAAGGATTAATCCCCGCTTTTTCCAAATTCTTAAGCTTATCAATTCGAACTTTTTTAAGTTTTTCAATATTGCTCATAATGTTTTTATAATAACATAAAATTTTAAAAAATAAAAAGAGGAAAGG
>CAYRSI010000039.1:4542-7529 GCA_964426965.1 uncultured Candidatus Saccharibacteria bacterium | reverse complement strand
AAAATAATGCCCTGAGCAGCGTCTTCAACATAAAGAAATTCCCGAGTTGCCCTGCCCGTTCCCCAAATTTCAATAAAGTTTCTATTCTCCTTTTTTGCATCAGCTACTTTTTTGATAAGAGCTGGAATAACATGAGAAGAAGAGGGGTCAAAATTGTCTCCTGGTCCATAAAGATTAACTGGTAAAAGAAAAATAGCATTAAATTTGTATTGTTTTCTATATGCCTGGGCTTGAACCAAGAGCATTTTCTTGGCTAATCCATAAGGAGCATTAGTTTCTTCGGGATAACCATTCCATAAGTCTTTTTCTTTAAAAGGCACTGGAGTAAATTTCGGATAGCAGCATACAGTTCCTACGGTAATGAATTTTTCTACTCCTGCTTTTCTTGCTTCTTCCATTAACTGAGCCCCCATAATTAAATTGTCATAAAATAATTCACCCGGCCTTTCTTGATTTAAACCGATTCCGCCGACTTTAGCAGCTAAGTGTATAACAATATCTTTATTTTTTACTATTTTTTCACAGTTCTTTTTATCCCGTAAATCAAACTCAGGTAGGTCGGGAATAAAAATGTTTTTTTCTTTAACTCCTTTTTTCAGCAATTCCTTTTTAACAAAAGTCCCTAAAAAGCCATTGCCACCAGTTAATAGTATTTTTTTACCCCGCAAATTTAAAATGCGGGGCTTATTTTTTAGATTCATTGTCGTAGTCTGCTTTAGCCATTATTTTTACTAATTCATCAAATTTCACTTTAGGTTTCCAGCCCAATTTTTCTTGTGCCTTAGTATAATCACCTTGTAATACATCCACTTCAGCAGGCCTGAAATATTTTCGGTCAATTTCTATAATAGTTTTATTAGTTTTTTTGTCAATTCCTTTTTCTTTTAATCCTTTATTTTTCCAAACCAAGTCAATATCCAAATATTCTGCTGTTTTTTCTACGAATTCTCTAACACTGTGAGTTTCATTAGTTGCTAAAATATAATCATCCGGTTGTTTTTGTTGCAGCATTAACCACATTCCCTCTACGTAATCTTTGGCGTATCCCCAATCTCTTTTAGCATCCAAATTTCCTAAGTATAATTTCTTTTCTTTGCCTAATTTTATTCTTGCTAAACCGCGGGTAATTTTTCTGGTAACAAAAGTTTTTCCGCGGCGCTCACTTTCGTGGTTGAATAAAATTCCGTTGCAAGCAAAAATACCATAACTTTCCCTATAATTTCTGGTTATCCAATAGGCATATACCTTAGCACAACCGTATGGCGAACGGGGATGAAATGGCGTGGTTTCTTTTTGTGGAGTCTCTTTTATTCTGCCGAACATTTCGCTTGACGATGCTTGATAAAATTTGGTTTTAATACCCGATTTTTTAATTCCATCAAGTATTCTGGTTGTACCTAAGCCGGTAACGTCTCCTGTGTATTCTGGCATATCAAAAGAAACTCGCACTTGAGACATAGCTCCTAAATGATAGATTTCATCTGGCTGAATTTTTTCAAGCAATCTATTTATATTACTGCTGTCGGAAAGGTCGCCGTAATGAAGAAATAATTTTACATTGTTGACGTGGGGATCTTGATAGAGATGGTCAATACGTTGTGTGTTAAAAGTACTCGCACGTCGAATAATGCCGTGCACTTCATAGCCCTTTTCTAAGAGTAATTCGGCTAAATAAGAGCCGTCTTGGCCCGTGATTCCTGTTATTAGTGCTTTTTTCATACACATTATCCTAATCTACAAATGATATACTAATCTACAAATAAACAGTAGCTAGATCGTATGCATAAATTAGGATAATAAATTTAATATTCTTTTCGGCTTTAAATAATATTCCCTAAAATTTATTATAAGTCCTAACTCTTTCTGATAACAATCTAAATACCTTTTCATTTGGTAGTAATCTTTTTTCGTAATAACTCTTTTGGCTTTAAAATCTATAATAATCTTATCTTCTATAATAAAATCTGGAATATTTCTTCTTTCTTGCTCGCCCTCGAATGACTTAGGCAAGGGCTTTTCTCTTTCATAATTGATTTTATTTTTTTTAAGCAGGGCTTCGAATGCATCCGCATACTGTTTTTCGTTTTTGTAACGCCTTAGGTTATTGTGAATTTCAAAACATAATCCGCAAATTACATAGGATAATTCTGGATATAAGAGATTTTTATCTTTCGATTTGTTATAAAAATTCACTTGGCGGTTAGATTAGCCCTCCACCAACCGGTTATGTTTTATTTGTAGATTAGGATAAATTCGTAGATTCGGATATCATTCGTAGATTGGGATACTTATTCGCAGGTTAGGATAATACCCTATCTCCCTCCTCCTCTAAGTATAGTGTTAATTGTTTTTAAAATGATTCCTAAATCAAGAGGGAAGGAGCGGTTTTTGACATAATAAAGGTCGTATTGGATTTTTTCAAAATTATCTTCTATTGAGGAGCTATAGCCGTAGTTAATCTGCGCCCAGCCGGAAAGTCCGGGTTTTATTAAATAGCGCTCTTGGTAAAATGGAATTTGTCTTTTAAGTTCCTGGTGGAATTCTGGCCTTTCAGCCCGGGGTCCGACAAAACTCATTTCTCCTTTAATGATATTCCAGAGTTGGGGAAGTTCATCGATTCTGGTTTTCCGCATAAATTTTCCAAACTTAGTTACTCTTGAATCATTTTCTTGAGCCATTTGCGGCCCATCTTTTTCAGCGTCTTTTACCATTGTCCGGAATTTCATAACATTAAAGGGTTTTCCCTGTTGCCCGATTCGTATTTGTTTATAAAAAATTGATCCTGGGGATTCAAGTTTTACAATGAGAGCTATAATTGGCCAAAAAGGGAGAGAAATAGTAAACAGCACCAAAGCAGCAAAAAAATCAAATATTCTTTTAGAGAAATCATAAAGTCCTTTTCGATTTTGGGAGATGTTTTCCAAAAACCAGATTTGGTTGATAGTTGAAATTGGAACTTTTTGAGTAAATTTTTCATAAAAAGTTGA
>CAYRSI010000039.1:0-4442 GCA_964426965.1 uncultured Candidatus Saccharibacteria bacterium | reverse complement strand
AAATAGAAAAAAGCAATAGCTAAAGCAGTATTAATTAAAAGGGCGCGGAAAAGAGCAGAGTAAAATGCAGTATTATTTTTAGCAATATTGAGTTCGTAGAGGTTGTGAATATAAAAAATGATTAACCAGACAAAGAAAATAATCGTAAAAGAGAAAAAGTGATTTTGAAAAGTCATTAAATCAAAGCTTCTGTAACGGATAATTAGTGTTAGGGCAAGAGCGATATACAAGAATAATATATCTCCGATAAATAAAATAAACTTTTTTAGTCTCATAGGAGTAGAAGCAGATTCACGCCGATCAAGACGCGGATGAACGCTGATCTTCCGCATCTATCTGCGCATTTATCTGTGTTTATCTGCTTCTATAATATTATAATGTTTTCTCTTTCTTGACAATAGTAAGTTAATAAAATTATAATGGAGTTAAGCGTATGAAGGTTTCAGAGATATATTTAAAGTTGCTTCGTTGGGGGATTTTTATCTCCCTATTTTTACCTTTGGTTATTTTTTCCCAGTATATATCCCCATTTCACTTTGGCAAGATGGTTGTTTTTCGAAGTTTGGTAGAGATAATGGCAGTAATTTATATTTTGCTTATTATTAGCACAGGCAAGAAATATCTGCCTCGCTGGAATCCAATAGTTATTGCTGTTACAGTTTTTACTGGGCTTTATGCCTTAACAAGTTTTACTGGAGTTGATTTTAATTATAGTTTTTGGGGCACCCTTGAAAGAATGGGCGGCCTTTTTTCATTTTTGCACTTTTGGGTCTTTTTTATAATTTTGATTAGCATTTTTAGGAATTATAATACGAATGCTACGAATAAACATACGAATGATACAAATAATGCGAATAGGGATTGGATGAAGTTGTTGAAATTAAGTGTAGTGGTCGGTTTTTTATCAATTTTATTTGCTTACGGCCAGCACTTTAAATTAGGCAATTTTTTTATTGGTTGGCAGCATGGAAGTCGAGTAATTGGTACAATTGGAAACCCTGCTCTTCATGCTGGCTATCTTTTGTTTATTCTTTTTTTGAGTATTTACTTTATTCTTAAAAAAGGAATAAGTGCAAGGGAAAAAAGTTTTTTTAGCGCAGTTTTTATTTTAGGAGTGCCGGTTCTTCATATGACTGCGGTTAGGGGTTCTATTATTGCTTTTTGGGGCGGCTTGTTTCTTTTGGGTGCGATTTATCTAATTTTCTCCGCCTCTGCCAAGGCTACGGCGGACAAGCCCAAAAATAAAAAAGTTAAACTTTATATTTTTATTGGTCTTTTTATCTTTTTGCTTATAATCGGCTTTATTTGGATAAATAGAGACAGCGCTTGGGTAAAAGATATTAAATGGCTTAATCGAATAACTACTATTTCTTTGGAAACCACCACTCTTCAGACTCGTTTATGGTCATGGCACAGTGGCTTACAGGGGTTTAAAGAAAGGCCAATTTTAGGTTGGGGGCCGGAAAATTTTGTTTTAGCCCATGCCAAATATTTTGATGCTCGTCACTTTAAGGGCATGGGCTCGGAAACAATTTGGGACAGGGCGCATAATATTGTTTTGGAAATGCTGACTACTATGGGGATAATCGGGCTGTTAAGTTATTTGAGTATTTTTGCTTCTGTTTTTTGGTTACTCGTTAAAAGATTCAAAAAGAAAAAGATTGAATTAGCTACATTTGCTGTTTTTGGAGTAATGCTTATTGTTTATTGGGTGCACAATCTTTTTATTTTTGATACAATGGCTAATTATCTTATGTTCTTTATAGTGATAGGATATATATCCTATCACTATCGCGGATACACGCAGATCAAAACGCAGATAGATACGGAAGAAATCAGCGTGAATCCGCGTATTAATCAGCGTAAATCTGCTTCTACAAGTAATCCATTATTGATTTTTATTTTAGTAGTTGGAGCTGTTCTTCTTATTTATAAAACTAATATTGAGCCAGCTATGGCAAATTATGCTTGCACCAGAGCAATTTTAGCAGGTCGAGCAGGTAATGTTCAAGAAGCTTTTGATAAATACCAGGAAGCGCTTTCTTATAAAACTTATCAAGGAAAATATGAGTTCAGGCATAGATTAGCTACTTTTGCTATTCAATATAATCAGAATTTGTACCAAAAAAAACAGCAAGTTAATCAAGAAATGCTGAATTACGCCATAGAAGAGCTGGAAAAAAATGTAAAAGCTCATCCCTTGGATTATGTTCCTCATCTTTATCTTGGGAGAATGTATTCTTTTTTAATTAAAGTAGAGTCAAAAGAAAAATCAGAATGGGCTGGAGAAAAAGCTGAACAAGCTGTTATGAGCGCCTTAGTAATTAATGATAAAAATCCTCGGGTTTGGTATGAGGTGGGTCAGGTAGAGTTATTTTTAAAGAAATATGATGAAGCAGTGGAAGCATTTGAAAGGGCCTTAGAGCTTAATCCTGACGTGACAGAGTCGCTTTGGTTCTTGGGAATGTCTTATGCTAAGCTTGAAAATACTCAAGAAGCAATTAAGTATGTTGAAAAGGCCATAGAAAAAGGATATAATTATAAAAACAGCATTACTAATATTGTTCGCTTGATTGATTTGTATAACAAAACCGGGAATTATTACGAGATTATAGATTTATATAAGGCAGCTATAAAATTACAACCCCAAAATGCCCAGTTTTATGCTTCGTTAGCAGTTGCTTATAAAGTGGTTGGTGATATAGAAAATGCTATTTTACATGCCCAGAAAGCTATAGAGATAGATGAGAATTTTAGAGAAGAAGCAGAGAAGTTTATCAATTCACTTAAATAAAAAAATATGAAAATAGGTATCATAGGTTTGGGAATGGTTGGCGAGCCAATTCGCCGTTGGTTTGAAGAAAACTTAGGATATAAAAGAGGCAAAAATCTCTTTTGTTATGATGTCGATCCCAAAAAGGGCTATTTTGATGATGTCAATAAAGCTGACGTTATTTTTGTTTCTGTTCCAACTCCAACAAACCCTGATGGGAGCTGCAACATTTCTATTGTTGAAAGCGCTGTTAATTCTATCAATGACGGGAAAATCGTGGTTATAAAGTCGACTGTTGCGCCCGGTACGGTTGAGCGACTCCAGAAAAAACATAAGAAGAAAAGAATTATTTTTAACCCAGAGTTTCTTACTGAAGCCCAAGCCTGGATAGATTTTATTAGTCCTGACAGGCAAATAGTCGCCCATACGTCTAAAAGTATAAGCGATGCTTATGAGGTTCTTTCCCTTTTGCCTAAAAAACATTTTATCAGGCCCTGGTCAAGCGATTATGTTAAGAAAAGCATAAGTGCTTCTGAGGCTGAATTAGGTAAATATGCTAGCAATATTTTTGGTTATACGAAAGTTATATTTGGTAATATTATGTCTGATGTTTGTGAGGCGCTTTCTTTAAAATTTAAGCAGGAAGGAATTTCAGCTAAGGTTGATTATGAAAGTATTAGAGATATAATTTCTGCTGATTTACGAATTGGCCCGGCTTGGTTAAATGTTGAGCATGGGGATTATTGCGGAGCTGGCGGATATTGTTTTCCTAAGGATATGGATGCTTTTATTAGTTGGGGTGAGGATTTAATGAAATTTTTAGAAAAGGCACCTAAGAAACTAAAGATAGACCCTGGTTTAGTTAAGTGCTTAAAAAAAGGATTGGCTGTTTTTAAATCAATCAGAGCTTACAATGAAGAATTGCTCAAGTGGCAGGGATTAACCATGGATGATGTTCGCAAGCATGATAAAGAAATAGTGGTTAAGAAGAGAAAAGCTATTAGAAATAGTAAAAAATAATATGAACCCCCACACCACAACGAGACTTTTTTGTGTGTGGGGGCAAGAGATTATAAGGATTAAGCAAGCGAGTGAAATATTTAGGATAATTTAATGGTGTAATTAATTTTATTTTGAATTATAAGCTCGTTTGGTGTGGGGGTGAAATTATTAGTGACAGGAGGAGCTGGTTTTATCGGCTCCAATTTAGTTGATAAACTTATTGAACAAGGCCATGAGGTGGTTGTTGTTGATAATCTTTCCACTGGCAATAAAAAGCATTTAAACCCAAAAGCCAAATTTCATAAATTAGATATTAGGGATTTAAAAAAAATAAAACCTGTATTTAAGGGAGTTGACTATGTTTTTCATTTAGCTGCCCAGCCAAGAATTCAACCTTCAATTATTAATCCAGCAGAATCCCATAGCAATAATGTTGTTGGTACGTTAAATGTTTTAATTTCTGCCCGAGATGCCAAAGTTAAAAAACTTATTTATTCTGCTTCTTCATCAGCTTATGGAGACCAGAAAAACTTGCCCTTGAAAGAAGGCATGATTCCTGGACCCAAGAGCCCTTATTCTGTTTTTAAGCTAATAGGAGAGCAATATTGCAAACTTTTTAATGAGCTTTATGGTTTGCCAGCAGTTTCTTTGAGGTATTTTAATGTTT
>CAYRSI010000038.1:0-7548 GCA_964426965.1 uncultured Candidatus Saccharibacteria bacterium | reverse complement strand
AAAGAAAGAGAGGCCGTTAAAAGCCCTTGACAAGCCCTGTCAGTTTGTTAAAATAGATAGTGAGAGAGAATAAAACAGATTTAAGGTTTATTAATTCTGTGGAAAGAAAAGGGCAAGCCTTTAAGGTGTCGACTCTATTCCTAACAGGGAAGAGTTGAATTTAGAGGTTTGCCCTTTTTGCGTATGCGAATTTCAAAAAAAGAGGATAAACCTTGGGATTGAACTATTAGATCTTTAAAAATCTAATATCTAAAATCTATCATCTAAAATCCAAACAAAGAGGAGGTGATTAGTTTGTTTAAGAAATTAGCTAAATTACTATTTATAACAGCAATTTCAGTAAGTTTGACTTCTGGCAGTTTGATTTTTGCTGAAAAAGACAATCCTCAAGAATTTATAAAGAAATATGAACAGTATCAGCAGCAGATAGCAGCAGATATTCAAAAGACCCAAGTTAAAATTGAGATAGTGATTCCTAAAAGAGAAGGTTATGATGATTTTAGGTATGGCTCTGGCACAGTTATTGCTAAAACAATTGAAGCAGTAGAATTATTTAGTGGTGAAGTAGTAGAAAATACTGCTTATTTTATCCACACTAATCCTCATTTATTAGGTGATATCGAGATATTATTAAAAGAATATAAAGAAGTGCGAATCAGAATTTGTATCATAGGAAAGAAAGGTAACAGGGCAGAAGCTGAAATAGTTGCTTGGAATTGGGCAACAGCTGGTTTGTTGCTTAGAGCTGTGATTCCCCAAGAAAGGATAGAAGATTTTAAGTTTGAAGTAGCTAATATATCTAACAAATTACCAGTTTCTTCAACAGAGGAAAAGTTTTCAGATAATTTGCTTGCCGAATTTGTTTACGCAGGTGGATATCCTCGTTCAGAATTAGCTGATAGTTATGGAAAAGTATCAAAATATGTGAATAACGAAACCATAAATGCAAGGTCTTATTCTTTCAAGCTTTTAAAAACCATGCATATGCCCTTTAAGGGTTTGGTTGGTCCGGGTCAGAGTGGCGGAGGAATATTTATGATTAATGACAAAACTGGAAAACCGGAATGGGTAGGCACTACAACTTTAGGCCTCGAGCAATTAACTATAGGCATTCCGATTGATGTAACAGTGACCCGATTCTTGAAGCAAATTCCGGACATTAGAGATTTAATTGATTTTCCAAAATATGAATTTGGGACTTGGTTTGAAGACGCAAGGAGCAAAACAGTTATTTACGAGGAGTATATCAAAGAAAAAAATGAAAAAAGTAATAATTAAAAGGAAGGATATAGTATTATATATTCTTCCTTTTTCATTTATCCTGAGCTTGTCGAAGGGTTGACATTCGAATTTTAGAGTGTTAAGATATAATGTTAAAGAGCGCTCTTTAACAAATTTAGATTAGGCCTAGAGCCCGAGGCTCGGTCCTATAGGGAGGTAAGCAGACATGAAGATATTAAAGTATTATATTCTTGTATTGTTTGTTTGTTCTGTTGTTTTTCCAGTTTTCGCCAGAGATAATAAAGATTATGATTTATGGCACAAAGAGCATAACTGGCTTATGCTCAAATCAGAAAAAAAAGCATTTGAAAAAGCCAAAACCGACAAAGAAAGAGAACAGATTATTGAATGTTTTTGGGAAGCCAGAGATCCGGATACTTTTACTGCGAAGAATGAACTCTATTTAAGCTACGAGCAAAATCTTATTGAGGTTCGTAAAAATTATCCTATTTTGGATGATGCCCGTCGATATATCTATCTTCTTTATGGTAAACCTGATTTTAGACGCCTTTTTGCTGATCAAGCAGTTTCAATACCCAGCCCTTTAATGGATAAAGTTCTTAGAATTCGTATTAGCGGGGGAGAAATTTGGAAATACAATTCTAATAGAGGGAATTTCCAAGTAATTTTTGCCAAACTTAGTCCTTATGAGTTGCAGCGAGCTAAAGATCGTCACATGGATCAAGAATCTTTTCCAGTTGCATTTTACAGTTCTAAACTTGAAATCCTTTATATTGGTCCAATAAGATATGCTGATGTTGTAGGTTTTATTGAAAATTTTTTCCAAGGAGGAATTCGCCTTAAGATTACTTCAGAGACCATCAAAGATTTAAAAAAGCAAATTCTGGATAGAGCCAAAGATTTTTACAAGGGCACAATGCCGAAAGTAAAAAAGAAAAAATATCCGTACGCTTGGAAAAGAGGAGACATACAGGTTTTGATTCATCCATTTGAAATTAACTCACCAGAAGAAGCAGGAATAGGTATTTGGCTTTCGTTTAATAAAGATAGTTTAAGTCCTAAAAAGAAGCGGCCTGTGGTTGATTTATCTTTATTTTGCGAGATAAGGGATTCTAATGGCAAGCAGATAATCTATTATCAAAAAGATAAAATTGAGTACAAGTTGAAAACAAAAAAAGACCACTTTTATCATTTTTGGGGCAGCTTAGCACCCGGAGAATATAAACTTATTCTGGAAATCGGAGATAATATTGGAAAAAGGCACAAAAGGATTAAGGTTGATATCTGGGCTTTTGATTTTTCTGGTTCGGGATTAAAATCTGACTTGTTAATTGGAAAATTATTTAAAGATTCAGAAGGCAGGTCTAAAGGGAAGCCAGGCCACTTTTCTTTTAAGGACGGTGTTTTTTGTCCGATATTTGGAAGTCAGCATCTTAAAGATGATAATAATGACCTAAATTTTAAAGATGATGATGATTTAATAGCCATTTTCAATACCACTGGATTTAAAAAGAACAATTACGGAAATTCTCATGTAGAGTTTATTTTGTCGTTTGCTGAAGGAGAAATTGACGCGAAAGGCGAATTTGTTCCTACTGGAAGAGTTTCATCTATGCTTATTTCCCGCCTAGAAGAGGACGGTTTTCATTATCTTGGTATCAGAAAGATCAGAGTTGGAGATTTGGTCGAAATACTTAGACTTGATTCAGGCGTGTATAAGGTAGGGCTGTTGATTCGGGACAAAATAGCTGGCAAGGAAGGCGAGGGCACCAGAGAGTTTGGTTGTCCCATACGGATTATAAGCGCTATTGCTGATGCAAGAGAGAGTATAAATAATTCAATCAGGAGAGAGGATTGATTCTTCCTCCTGATTTTCTTTACCCCCCCCACATAACTTATGTGAGGGGTTTACTTTTTTCTGATTTTGTAGTAGAATATTAGAGTAAATGGTGGTAGTAGCTCAATTGGTTAGAGCACCGAAGATATCCACAGCACAGTTGTTTGACATTCTTTATGTTTTGGATTAAGATAAAGATATATGCCACAGGGTAGGTGCAAAATTTGTGGTAAGGAATTTTATGTAAAGCCCAGCCACCTAAAACGTGGTTGGGGTAAATATTGTTCTGCCAAGTGCCAGCACAAAAGTCTCCTAAAGGGCAAGTTTGTGAAATGTGCTAATTGCGGCAAGGAGGTATGGAGAATTCCTCGAGACTTAAAAAAATCAAAAAGTAAAAAATTTTTTTGCAGTAAATCTTGTCAAGCAATATGGAGAAATAAATATTATTCTGGCCCCAAGCACTCAAACTGGAAGGGAGGAGATCATATAGAGTATAGAAAAGTATTAATCAAGAGCGGCATTGTCCTAAAATGTAAGGCCTGCGGCTCAAGAGACAAGCGGGTACTCATTGTTCATCATAAAGATAAAAACCACAGAAATCATGATGTTGAAAATTTAGTTTGGCTTTGCTTGAATTGTCACCACTTAGTTCATAATTATAACGAATCTATAAATTAATGGTGGGTGTAGCTCAATTTGGTAGAGCGCTTCGTTGTGGCCGAAGTGGTTGCCGGTTCGAATCCGGTCACTCACCCAAAAGTTTTACAGGCGGGCTCACATTCACACTAATCCGAGATTTTTCTCGGGTTTTTGTTTGCAAAACATTGACTTTATTTTTGCATTATGTCTAATTACAAGAAGCTGAGTTTTCGGCTTTGATTTTTGAAAATTTATTTTGGAGGAATAATGAAATTCAAAATAGACCATGAGGAAGAAGTCGTCATAAGAAAAGCGACAGTTACAATTGAATCAAAAATTGGAGAGAAACAATCAACTGTTAGAAGAAGGACAATCATGCTGAAAGGCACCTTAGAATTAATTTTGGGCAGAGAAGGCGTTAAATTTTCCAGCCTGAGCTGGCAGCCAATGACACATGCCAGAATTCATTATAGATTTACTATAAAGGTCCCAGGAGGGACAAGGAAGGGATTAGAAAGATTCATAAAAGAAGAAGCCAAAAAATTGGGCATTGAGACTTAAGGGTTGAGAATTCAAGGAGAAAAAAATGATTAAAAGATTGCTAAAGGAAATTAGAAAGAAAAGATTGGAAGGAAAGTTGCCAGAAGAAATACGATTACTTTTTTCAGCTTATATTCCTTGTAAGGTTGATTGTAGCGAATTTATGGCCATGGCTCAAAAAATGAATGAATCCTTGACTTTTTACTTGAGCCCTAAGAGGTACAGCGAAGTTATGCGTGGTTATAAAAGTGGAAAATTATCTTTATAGCCTTAATAAGCTTAAGAAGAGATAGGAAGGAGGATATGTAATGAAATTTAATATATTTAACCGAATTAAGAATGTATTTAAAAAGACCCAATATGCCCTACCAACCAACCTATCTGGTCCTGCAAAAGAAATAATAGCAATTATTGATGATGAAATTGCTAAAAGCGCTGAATTTGGTCTGGAAATTTTGGAGGAACACCAGTTAAAAGAAAAACATGTCATACTTCTCGTTATAGGGGGATTAGCAAATATTGGCGGAAGCAATAGTTTAACATTTGATGTGGCAATGCAGTTCTTTAGTGGGGCGATATTACGTATTTTGGAAGATGAGTCGCAGTATTATTTTGATAAGTTAAAAAAAGAGGGACGCACAGCAAATATGTACCAAGTGCATCTTCATTCTGTGGCAGGTCGTGTTCTCAATACAATATACGATAAAAAATTAACTCAAAGACACTACATTTATCTTGGGGGTTGATATTTTTTACAGAATTTGTTAAGATAAAGTATTCAAGATTAGGAGGTCTTTAAAAATGAAATCAAAGCAAGATAAATACAAGGAAACAATTGAAGTATACAAAAAGCTTGGCAAGAAATATATTCAAGAAGTAGCAAAAGTTGTACCATATGGCTTTAATGAATTTGTTGAAATTTTGTCCAAAGGAAGTCTGGTTTTAGATGTAGGTTGCGCCGGCGGCAGAGATTCCAAAAGACTTGTTCAAAAAGGTTTCAGGGTTATTGGCATTGATTTGGTCAACGGATTTTTAGAGGAAGCCAGAAAACACGCGCCAAAAGCAAGGTTTATTACCATGGATTTGCTCAAGTTAGAATTTCCTGAAAATTATTTTGATGCTGTTTATGCCTGCGCAGTTCTGCTGCATATAAAAAAGAAAGACATTCCAAAAGCATTAGAAGGGTTTTATGATGTTTTGAAACCTAATGGCAAATTATATATAGCAGTGAAAGAAGGAAAGGGAGTGGAGCACAAGAAAGATAAACTTTCTAGCAAGCAGAAAAGAATGTTTACCTATTTTAGGAAAGATGAGCTGAGGAAGTTTTTAGAAAAAGCTGGTTTTAAAGTGACTTTTACGAGAATTTATTCCGATCCCTTAGGCAGAAAAGATGTTAAGTGGCTTGTTGTTTTTGCTGATAAATAAGATGAGACTTTATAAAAAAATAAAAAAGAGCTGAGTCGAAGATTCAGCTCTTTTATTTTTGTTTGAATTATGATAATTTTAAATCTATGCAAGATGTTTTAATTCAACCATTTTTATTAGGATTAACAGTGGGGATTTTTTGCTTTACCTACTGTGTGCCCTTTATTGCTCCTTATATTGTTGCTGAACAGCGGAAGATAAAGGGAAATTTCAAGGTAATTTTAAAGTTTATTTTTGGCCGTTTGGGCGGCTATGTTCTTTTTGGGGCGGTTTTTGGTTATTTAGGAGAGAAAGTAGATTTGCCCATTATTAATTTGATTTTGATTATTTCTTTGATGGCTTTGTCCTTGTTTTTAATTATTTATGCTTTGGGATTTTTAAAGCCAAGGTTGTCATTTTGCTCAGGGAAGTTTTTTAGAAAAAAGGGCCCCTTGCTTATGGGTTTTTTAATGGGAATAAATATTTGTCCGCCTTTTTTAATGTCTTTGGCTTATGTTTTTACCCTTCACAGCGCAATCAAGGGAATAGTTTATTTTGTAATGTTTTTCTTGGGGACATCTCTTTATATACTGCCTTTAGTTTTTCTTGGTTTTTTAAGTAAAATGAAAGAATTTCGGCTGATTGCTCGGATTAGCGCTTTGATTGTTGGTATTACTTTCTTAATTTATGGGATATACTATATTAGTAGAGGGGTTGTAATTTTTCACGGATTTTGAGTTTCGATTTTGGGTATTATTTTCTCACTAAAAATATGCTCCCAGAGACGTTAAATTGTGAAACGTTCGGCATCCCAGCGAGATGCCTCACTCTGTCCTCGGCTCGCTCGTCCGATGTTCATCGGACACCGTGCTCGCTCGCCTGTGGAGGTTCTCAATTTAAGTCTCTGCTCACTATTAATCCGTTCGAGGACAATACCCAAAATCTTCATAAAGAAATATATTTCTGATATCCATGGAGAAATTTTTAGTAAAATTAAATAGATTTAGTGCTTGGGCTTTGTTGGTTCTGATAATTTTGTTTATTATTTCCGGCTATGGAATGACTAAGCAAATTATTGATCCAATTTTTGCTACATATCTTCATGATAACTTACTTCCCATTCCGCTTTTCATTTTCTTTCTGTTACATGTCGGGATTAGTGTCAGATATGCTTTTTGGAGGTGGAAGTTATTCAAAAACAAAAAAACAGCTGATATTTATATTTCGATTATTAGTTTAATTCTTTTAATATTTTTTCTCTGGCTGTTTTTTAGTTAAAACCATGACCAAAAAATTTTTTGCAATTTTATTTTTGATTATTATAGTGACGCTGGTTGGTTATTTAATTTACAACCGAGAAAAATCTGCTGACATTAACAGCGAGGGCCTACATCCGGCCAAGTATTATGAAAAGCTTTCTGGTAAAATGGTTCAGTGTAATTTGTGTCCTAATCGCTGCATCTTATCTGAAGGGCAAATTGGTCTTTGCAAAGCAAAGAAAAATATAAAAGGGGAACTTTACTCTTTGGTTTATGGAAATTTAGCATCGGTTCATGCTGATCCTATTGAAAAAAAGCCTTTTTTCCACGTTTTGCCTGGAAGCAAGGCTTTTTCTATAGCTACTACGGGTTGCAACTTAAGATGTAATTTTTGTCAAAATTGGCAGATTGCTCAAGTTTTTCCCTGGGATGTTCAAACTCAAGAAGCGACTCCAGGGCAAGTGGTTGAAGCAGCCCTTGAGAGTGGGAGCGAATCAATTGCTTTTACTTATAATGAGCCAATAATTTTTTATGAATATATGTTGGATATTGCTAAATTAGCCAAAGAGCAGGGATTAAAAACAGTAGTAGTTAGTGCCGGCTATATTAATCCTGATCCTTTGCGTG